>WLMZ01000129.1 GCA_009726095.1 Actinomycetota bacterium | reverse complement strand
GGCGACATCGATGAGTACCGCCGACGGATCCGCGAAGCGGAAACACCCAAGGGCCACATCGCTGGTCGTGACGACCCCATCGACATTGCCATCATGAAGTTGCGTCCCGGCGATGTCATCTACGTCCGCAAGGGCAAGTACGCCGGACGCGCTGCGGTGATCTCCACGGCCAACCGCAAGGGCGGCACCAGGGTGAACGTCATCACCACCCGGCGCGACCTGCTGATGTTGGCGGGAACCGATTTTCCTGAGGCACCTACCGCGTTGGGTCGCATCGACCTTCCTGTGGAGTTCGCCCCCGATCGAAATGACTACCAACGCGAGGTTGCGCTGCGGCTCGACAAGGCGAAGCTGACCGCACGTCCTGCGGGCAAGCGCCTGGCTGCAGTATCAGACGACGGATACCACCCGGTGGAGGACGACCCCGATCTGAAGCACCGGTTGAAGGCAGCCGCCCAGGCCGAGCGCATCGGCCGCGAGGTCGACGAAATCCGCACACGCGTCAAGGGCCGCAGCCAATCGATCGCCCGTGACTTCGACCGGGTGCTCGGCATCCTCACGGCGTGGGGGTATGTCGACGGCTGGACGCTCACCGATGCCGGCAACATGCTGGCGCGAACCTTTCACGAGTCGGATCTGCTGATCGTTGAATGCGTCCGCCAGGGCCTGCTCGATGATCTCGATCCAGCCACCCTTGCAGGGTTGATGTCGGTGTTCGTGTACGAGCACCGCAGCTCTGACGAGCCGCCCCTGCCATGGTTCCCGAACAACGCTGTGCGCAAACGTTGGCTGCAGATCGCGGCGCTCAGCGCTGACCTGCGTGAGATCGAGGAGGAAGACGGACTGATCGTGCACCGGGCCCCCGACCCCACCTTCTTGGCGATTGCGTTTGCGTGGGCCGCCGGCGAGGGCTTCGCCGAGGTGGTCGAAGCCGAGGAACTGTCGGGCGGCGACTTCGTACGCACGATCAAGCAGCTCATCGATCTTCTCCGCCAACTCGCCATCGTGGCGCCTGTTGCGGCCACACGACGTTGCGCCGATCAGGCGGCCGAGGCACTGTTCCGCGGGGTCATCGCAGCCTCGAGCGCCATCGAGATCGAGGTCGAGCCCATCGCAGTTGAGGCGCCACCTGCTGGCGGAGCAGTAGGCGGATGACCATTCGCAAGGGGCAGGAGTGGGGCACCATCGCTGTTCCGTCCTCAGAGCTTGTCACCGCACACACCGATGCCGAAGTCCGCTCGATCGTCGAATCGGCGCGGCGGTCAGGCCAGGAAATCCCCACCGTTGGCCTGTTGGGCGGCGACCTGATGCGTACCGTCGGGGGATCCGCCGACCCCACCCGGTTCAGCGGTGGGCAGAGCGTGCCGCACCTGCCGGTCGACCTGGTGCACGTGGTGGTCGACGACTCCCGTGAGGCCTGGTTCGTTGCCCACCTGGTGGCCCGCCGATCCTGGTGGCATGGTGCGATCACGGCAGTGATGAACGCTCAGTTCCACAGACGATGGGACGTCTCGCCGCGGGGCCACCCCAACGACGGCAAGGTTGACGTCGTCTCGGTGTCTGCGGAGATGACCCTGCAGCAACGGTGGCTGGCGCGGTCGCGTCTCGCATTGGGCACGCACGTGCCGCACCCCCTGATCACCATCACGCAGCGCACCAGCACCACCGTCGAGCTGCCCCTTCCCACGCCACTGTGGGTCGATGGTCAACGCTGGGGGAGTGGTCGTCACCTGCAGATCGATGTCGAGCCCGACGCCTTCATCGTGTGTGTCTGAACGCGTGTCGACTACGGTCGGGCCATGCGCGCATGGATTCTCGACGATTCGCCGGGCAGCTACCGATGGGGCGAGGTCGAGCTGGGCGAACCGGCCGCTGACGAGGTTCGACTCCGGGTCGTCACCAGCGCATTGAACCATATGGATCTGTGGGTGACACGCGGCGCCCCACGTCCGCCACTGCCACATATACCCGGGTGCGATGTGGCAGGGATCGTGTGCGCCATCGGTTCTGGGGTCACCACCGTCGCAGTCGGTGACGAGGTCGTGGTCAACCCCGGTGTGTCGCCGGTGCAGGAGATCATCGACTGGGGCAACAACAGCCCGATGGGTCCGAACTTCATGATCTATGGCGAGCATTGCTGGGGCGGTCATGCCACCTTCGCCAACGCGCCGGCCCGCAATGTCGTGCGCCGCCCGGCCGGTCGATCGTGGGCCGAGTGCGCTGCCTATCCGTTGGCGTACCTCACTGCCTACCGGATGCTTCGACGGGCCCGGCTGGAGGCCGGCGAGACCGTGCTCGTGGTCGGAATCGGTTCTGGCGTGTCGTGCGCTGCATTGGCGTTGGCACGCCAGATGGGTGCCAACGTCGAGGTGACGAGCCGCAGCGCTGAGAAGCGCTCGCAGGCACTCGCCATGGGCGCCTCGGCTGCTCACGACTCCGCCGCCGACACATGGCCGGTGCAGGCCGATGTGGTGATCGAAAGCGTCGGGCCGGCCACGTGGAACCAATCCGTCAGATCGCTCAGGCCGGGTGGTCGTCTGGTGGTGTGCGGCAGTACCAGCGGCCCGAAGGTAGAGCTCACCCTGCCGCGCTTGTTCTTCAAGCAGTACGAGATCATCGGCTCCACGATGGGTAGCTATCAGGAGTTCGCCGAGGTCACCCGGCTCGTCGAAGCAGGCCTGCCCATCACTGTGGATCACACCTTCACGCTCGACGACTATCCGGCTGCGCTGCACCGCCTCGAATCGGGCGAGCAGTTGGGCAAGATCGTGCTGCAACACCCCAAGGAGACATGAGATGCACCACGACACCGAAGGATTGAAGGATGCGGTCTGCGCCGAGGTCGACCGGCTGGCGCCGCAGCTCGTACACGCCAGCCGCGAGATCCATGCGCACCCCGAGCTGAACTATCAGGAGCACTTCGCCCACGACCTGTTGACGGAGATGCTGGATCAGGCGGGACTGCATCCACAACGTCATGCCTACGGTGTCGCCACTGGGTTCGAGGCACGCGTGGGCGAAACCGGCTACGACGTGGCCGTGCTCTGCGAGTACGACGCGCTGCCTGCCATCGGGCACGCCTGCGGGCACAACATCATCGCCACTGCCGGCCTGGGCGCCGGGCTTGCCGCAGCCACCGTCGCCGAACGTGCCGGGGGGCGTTTGCGCATCATGGGTACGCCTGCCGAGGAAGGCGGTGGGGGCAAGATCGCGATGGCCCGCAACGGCGCCTTTCAGGGACTCGACGCAGCCATGATGGTGCATCCCGCCGATGCCGACCTCGTGCGCATGGATGCGATCGCGCTCCAGGAACTCGACGTTCGCTTCCACGGCAAGGCTGCACACGCCGCTGCCGCACCGCACGAGGGGCGCAACGCCCTCGATGCCGCCGTCCTCGGCTACATGAACGTTGCGGCCCTGCGCCAGCACATCACATCGAGCGAACGCGTGCATGGCATCTTCACCAAGGGCGGCGACAAGGCCAACATCGTGCCAGCCGAGACCGAGATGAACTGGATCGTACGGTCTCAGACCATCGCCAGTCTGCAGCCGCTCAAGGACCGAGTTCTGGCTTGCCTCGGGGGAGGCGCCAGCGCATGCGGGTGCACCATGTCCACGGACTGGCACGACGTCACGTACGCCGACATGATCGACAACGGGCCGATGGTGGCGGCCTATGTGACCAATGCGGCGCGCATTGGGCGCACCGTGGTCGACCCGGCGGTCGTCGGGCGGCGAGTCGTCGGATCCACCGATATGGGCAACATCAGCTACCTCGTCCCGTCGATCCACCCGATGATCCAGGTGGCCCCAGCAGGTGTGCCGATCCACACGGTCGACTTCGCCCGTTGGGCGGCCAGCGCTGATGGGGACCGGGCCGTCATCGATGGCGCCAAGGCAATGGCGATGACCGTGATCGACCTGTGGTGCCAGCCGGACCTGATGCGGTCGGTGCAGCAGGCGTTCGCCGGGCGGCCTACCGGAGTCGAAGTTCTCTAAGACCTGCTCAGGGGGCACGCGCAATACCGTCATCGGGTTGTCCGCCCCCGTAGCATTGTCTTTTGTGACGGTCTACGTCCCCGAAGAATTCACGAGCGAAGAAGGCGACGTACTCCGTCGCTATTTTTCGAACCTCGACGGACCAGTGTTCGCGTTGGTCAATCTGCCCGAAGTCGTCAAGGGCGCCCTGTTTGCGCGCTACAGCCGCAGTCCCAAGAGCCTGCGACGGTTGTTCCTCGACGAGTTCGTCGGCGACCTCGACATCAGCGGTGACCAGAGCGTCGATGCCACGGTGGGCCTCGAACGTGCCGAAGAACTGTATGAGAAGGTCTTCTTCGAATACGGCGATGACTCCGTGGCCCAACTCGGCGGCGTCCACCTGGCGTGCGAACAGGCCTCGAACATCCTCACCAAGGTGCTCGAATGGGGACGCCTGATGAGCTACCTCGAGCAGAGCACGCGTTATATCGCGTACGACTCACGGCTCGGCGGCCGCTATCGCTTCTATCGCGACCCCGCTGTGCTCAACAGCCCCTTCGGGACCCGCTATGTCGGCGACATGGACCGCATGTTCGATGCGTACAGCCTGCTCATCAACAAAGTCACCGAGCACGTACGCGCCACGGTGCCGCGCGGCCCGAACGACAGTGACTTCATCTATCGCCAGGCCACCAGGGCCAAGGGACTCGACGCAGTTCGCGGCGTGTTGCCCGCCGCCGCCCTGAGCAACGTCGGTATCTACGGCACGGGCCAGGCGTTCGAGATGCTGCTGCTACGCATGCGTTCGCACCCGTTGCCCGAAGCCCAGCATTACGCCGAGCTCATGCTGCACGAGCTGCGCAAGGTGATCCCCAGCTTCCTGCGCCGGGTCGACCTGCCCGAGCGGGGCGGTCGGTGGAGCAACTACATGGCCACCACCCGCGACCGTACTGCGGAGATCGTCGATGGCATCTTCGGGGGCACCCCGGTCGAGCCGGCGCCTTCGGTCGAACTGCTCGATTGGGATCCCGAGGCCGAGGACAAACTGCTCGCCGCCATCTGCTACTCGCACACCAACCTGCCCGAATCGCAGATCCTGGCCAAGGTGCGCACCTTGGGCACCGACGAACGCATCGGGCTGATCCGTGCCTATGTCGGCGACCGCGAGAACCGCCGGCACCGACCGGGTCGCGCCTTCGAGCGCGTCGATTACCGTTTCGACGTGGTGAGCGATTACGGAGCGTTCCGCGACCTGCAGCGCCACCGCATGCTCACCATCGAATGGCAGCCGCTCACGCCCAACCACGGTTATGTGCGCCCCGATCTGGTCGATGGCGCTGGCATGAACGACGTCTTCGACGACGCAATGGGCCGTTCTGCTGCGCTCTACGACGCGTTGCGTCACGATTTCCCGCATCAGGCGAGCTACGCCGTTTCGATGGCATACCGCATCAGGTATTCCATGCAGTTCAACGCGCGCGAGGCCATGCACATGCTGGAGCTTCGATCGTCGCCACAGGGTCACCCCGCCTACCGGCGGGTGGCGCTCGAGATGCACCGTCTCATTGCAGAAAAAGCCGGCCACCATGCCATTGCTCAGGCGATGACACACATGACCGACGAAGTCCCCGAATTGGAGCGCCTTGAATCCGAGCGGCGCGCCGAACAGCGGCGTCAGCAGACCTAGACCCCGAATCTCGGTGAAAATCACCGTGTTTCGGTCTGCGTGACGGTTGTCACTGAACCCGCTGGAGAAGTCCAACCCAATACGCACGTATGATCCCCGCCCGCGCTGGGCGTTTCGATGAGGAGACCACATGGCAGACGATGACGACACGATCGATCCGGAAGACGAGATTCTCGATCCTGAGGCCGAAGAACCAGAAGACGTCGACCCCGAGCTGGATCCCGACGAACTCGACGAGGAAGAGCTCGACGCCGACGACGAGTTCAGCGGGATTGATGACGAATTCGTCGATGCCGCCGGCGCCGAGGAAGCCGAAGACGACACCGATGGACCGGTTCGGCGCGCTGTCGCATCCGACGACGACGATGACGACGACATGTTGGCCCCCGACGATGTCGAAGCAGACCTCGACACGATCCTGAAGGATCGCCTGGTGTCTGCAGACGACAGCGAGGACGAAGACGACGAGCCCGAGGACCGATCAGAGGCCTCCGATCGTCTACAGCCCAAGCGCAGCGACGAACGGCTCTGCCCGAGCTGCTTCCTGCTGGTTCGCAACGGTGCGCCCACGTGTCCCATCGGCGACGACGACTGCCCACTGCTGTCGAAGAAAAAGAAGAAGTGAGCCAATGGCCGACGGCGCAGATCCACTCGGTCGTTTGATCGACATCGTGCTCTATGCGCCCGTCGGCCTGTTGACCCTTGCCCAAAAGGAACTGCCGGATCTCATTGCCGCCGGCAAGACCAGGGTTGACAACCAGATCACGTTGGCCCGGTTCATCGGCAAGATGGCCCTTCGCCAGGGGTCCAGCGAGTTCAAGCGCCGCATGCAGGCCACCGATCAGGCCCGCCAGCCGCAGGTGGTTCCCGTGCACGTCGTGCAACAGGCCACCTCGACCACGGCGCCAGCCTCAGCCATCGGTGGCGCTCACAGTGCAGATCAGGTGGGCGTGGGGCTCACCGAGAGCGACGTGGCAATTGACGCCTACGACAGCCTCGCTGCGTCGCAGGTGGTGCTACGCCTCGGATCGCTCGATGGCATCGAACTGGAAACTGTTCGTCAGTACGAGACCAGTCATCGGGCGAGACGCACCATTTTGGGCAAGATCACCCAATTGCAGGCGCGCTGACCGATGGACCCTGTGGTCCGCCTGGCGCATCCGCAAGACGCGCGCGACCTGGGCATGCTGCAGCGTGTCGCCCGAGAGGGCATGCAGGACGTGCGCGGCGGCGCTCTCCGGCTGGCCGAATGTGCCGCTGTCACTGACTGGCTCGTGCTCATCGACGACATAGATTCCGTGGTGCTCGTTGGCACCTGGTGCGATGCCGTGGTGAGCTATCTCGTGATGCACCTGTCTGCGGCCAAGGACCGCGGGGTGATCACGCAGGCATACGTACAGGCCGAAGCCCGCGAGCTCGGCCTGGGCGACACGCTGGTGGAGTGGGCAATCGCTGCCGTGCGCGCAGCGGGGCTGGGCGGTATCGAGGCCGTAGCCCTACCCGGCGACCGCGAGACCAAGAACCTGTTTGAGCGTGCGGGGCTGACGGCCCGCAAGCTCACGGTGTACAAGGCGCTACCGCCCACCGAGGGCTGAAACAGGCCGGACTACTTGCCCTGCCAGTTTGGGAGGCGCTTTTCGATGAAGGCCGTGAGACCCTCCTTGGTGTCCTCGGACTGCATCACCTTGGCGAACTCGGCGTTGGTCAGGTTCTTCAAGGTGTCGTCGTCTTCGTAGGCGGCAGCCAGCACCACTTTGCGACTGGCATACACGGCCAGGGGAGCGGCAGCGACGATCTGTGCCGCCAGCTTGAGTGCTTCCTCGAACGCCTGGCCAGGCTCGGCCAGGCGCGACACGAGACCCAGTTCGTACGCCCGCTGGGCGGTGAAGGGCTCGCCGGTCAAGATTGCCTCCATCGCAGCAGCTTGGCCGATGGCACGGGGAAGACGGAACAGTCCGCCAGCACCGGCGATGAGGTTGCGCTTCACCTCGGCGAGCCCGAACGACGAACGCGTGCTGGCCACCACCAGATCGGCTGCCAGCACGATCTCGCAACCACCAGCAGTGGCCAGACCATCAACGGCCACGATGACGGGCTTGGTCCGCTCGCGGTAGACGAAGCCAGCGAAGCCACCGCGCTTGGTATTGAGCGCGCCAGCTTGTCCGCTGTTGATGGCCTTCAGATCGGCGCCGGCACAGAACACCGGGTTCTGCTGGCCAGTGGTGTTGGCGCGCAGCACCCCAACCCATACCTCAGGGTCGGCTTCGAGCCGGTCGATCGCCGCTTCCACCCCGCTGGCGACATCACCGTTGATGGCGTTGCGCGCCTCGGGGCGGTTGAGGGTGATGATCATCACCCGTTCGCGGCGCTCGATCAGGACGACG
>WLMZ01000128.1 GCA_009726095.1 Actinomycetota bacterium | reverse complement strand
CTTCACGGGTGACGCGGCCTTCTTCGCTGCTGGCGCGGCCTTCTTCGCTGCTGGCGCGGCCTTCTTCGCTGCTGGCGCAGCCTTCTTCACGGGCGCGGGCTTCTTCGCTGCCGCCGCCGCCTTCTTTGCTGCTGGCGCCGTCTGCTTGGCAGATGCCAACGTCTTGCTGGTAGTGACCGCAACCTTGTTCGCCATAATGACCTCCCGATTGACCGCAGTTGCCGGAGCGTAGGGCCTCGACGGCCCATCGCCAACGACCATCGTCACTTTGGTGGAAAGAAAGCCGCCAGCACGCCCTGCGCGTCGGCCACGCTGATGGACGAAACGGCGATCCGTTTGTGCCTCGACAAGCCACCGGACACCAACTCGACCTGGCGTCGGGCGACACCGAACAGCTCGGCAACCAAGCGCACCACCGCCTCGTTCGCTGCCCCCTCACGGGGAGGCGCCGCGACCGCCAACTTCAACGCTCCGTCGTGGAGACCCACGGCGGCGTTGCGTTTGGCACCCGGCTGCACATAGACCGCGAGCAGGACCCCACCATCGACAGCGGTGATCAGGTCCACCGTCATGGCAGGGCCGTTATGCCTTGGCCACCCGGATCAGGACAGCTTCGCCATCGAGTTCGGTATTCATTTCGCCGCCCGACTCGGCGCCGGCCCAGGCGAGCGAGGTGGACAGGGTTTCGCTGCGGATGAACGCGACGTGCTCTGCCAACTGGCCCTGCAGGCGCTCGGAGGCACCGACGGTGAGCTCGATCCGGTCGCTGACGTCGAATCCTGCGTCACGACGCGCCTGCTGTACCAGGCGAATCAGGTCGCGGGCCACGCCCTCGGCCTCGAGCTCGGGGGTGAGCTCGGTGTCGAGCACGACCACCCCACGTCCACCCGGCAAGGCCGTGCTGGCCCCACCGGCCGTGGCAACGAGCTTCAGCGAGTACTCGCTGTCCTCCAGTGCAAAACCTCCGGCCACCACAGTGTCGCCATCGCGGTGCCACTCCCCCATCTTGACTGCCTTGATCACCTGCTGGGTCTGGCCCCCGAGCCGGGGTCCGAGCGCCGCTGGCACGACCTGCAGCACGCTGGTGGCCACCGAAGCCACATCGCTGGTGAGCACGACCGCTTTCACGTTGACCTCATCCGCGATCAGCTCGAGATAGGCAGCGAAGTCCTCGCACGCAGGATCTGCGATGGTCAGCGTGGCCAGCGGCTGGCGCACACGCCGCCCCTGGGCCTTGCGCACACTGAGCGTGGCCGAGCAGACCTCGCGGACGCGGTCCATGACGTTGACCAATGCCGGGTCGGCAGGAAGCGCTGCGGCATCGGGCCAGTCTTCGAGGTGCACGCTACGCGCCCCGGTGAGACCCTGAAAGATGGCCTCGCTGGTGAGCGGCAGCAGCGGCGCCACCACGGTGCACACCACACTGAGCACGGTGTGCAGCGTGTCGATCGCCGCCTGATCTCCCGCCCAGAAACGGTCGCGGCTGCGGCGGATGTACCAGTTGGTCAGCGCATCGAGGAACGTGCGGACCTCGCTGCAGGCCAGATACAGGTCATAGGCGTCCATGTCGGTGGTGACCCGCTCGACCAGATCGCGGGTCTTGGCGAGCACGTACCTGTCGAGCACGTTGGTGGAGCCGGCGTTGAAGGTGCCGGTCTTGTGCTCGGCATTCGCGTACAGGGTGAGGAAATACCAGCTGTTCCACAGCGGCAGGATCACCTGGCGGACCGTTTCGCGCATACCGCTCTCGGTCACCGGGGCATCGCCACCGCGCAGGATGGCCGAGGACAGCAGCGACCAACGCATCGCGTCGGCGCCGTAGGTCTCGAACACCCTCCATGGATCGGGATAGTTGCGCAGGCTCTTGGACATCTTCTGGTTGTCGTCGCCCAACAAGATGCCGTGGCTCACGCAATTACGGAACGCCGGCCGGTCGAACAGCGCCGTGGCCAGGACGTGCAGTGTGTAGAACCACCCACGCGTCTGGTTGATGTACTCGACGATGAAGTCACCCGGATAGTGCGATTCGAACCAATCGCGGTTTTCGAACGGATAGTGCACCTGGGCAAACGGCATGGAGCCGCTCTCGAACCAGCAATCGAGCACCTCGGGCACGCGCCGCATCATCGACTGCCCGGTGGGGTCGTCGGGGTTGGGGCGCACCAGGTTGTCGACCGCAGGACGGTGCAGGTCGGTGACCTCCACCCCGAAATCGCGCTGCAGGTCGGCCAGGCTGCCGTACACGTCGAGGCGCGGGTAGTTGGGGTCGTCGCTCTTCCAGACAGGGATCGGCGACCCCCAGAAACGGTTGCGGCTGATGCTCCAGTCGCGAGCGTTGGCCAGCCACTTGCCGAACGAACCATCCTTCACATGGCCGGGCACCCAATGGATCTGCTGGTTCAGCTCCACCATGCGGTCACGAATGGCAGTGACCTCGACGAACCACGAGGAAATGGCCCGGTACACCAACGGCTGTGCGCAGCGCCAGCAATGCGGGTAGCTGTGGTCGTAGCTCTCGTGTCGAAGCACGACGCCACGGGCCTTCAGCTCTCGGATCACCAACGGGTTGGCGTCGAAGACATGCTCGCCCACCCATGGCGTGACCTCGGCGGTATAGCGACCATGCTCGTCCATCGGGCACAACGTGGGGATGCCGACGGCGTTGCACGCGATCTGGTCGTCCTCGCCGAAGCCGGGCGCCATGTGCACGATGCCCGTGCCGTCGTCGGTGCTCACGAAATCGGCGGACAGCACCTGAAAGGCATTGGGCGTATCGGCGAAGAAATCGAACAGCGGCGTGTAGGAGCGCCCCACCAGATCGGCGCCCAGATAGGTGCCAACTCTGGTTGCATCTGCAAGTTCACGCTCGAACGCCTCGAGTCGCGAGTCGGCCAGCACGTAGCGCTTGCCGTCGGCACCCTGCATGATTGCGTATTCGATGTCGGGCCCCACAGCCAACGCGAGGTTGGCGGGCAGTGTCCATGGTGTGGTGGTCCACGCCAGCAGGTACTCGCCGGACTCCAACTCGAACGCAACGGTCAGCGCCGGGTCCTGACGATCGCGGTACACATCGTCCATGCGGGTCTCGGTGTTGCTGAGCGGGGTCTCGCAGCGCCAGCAGTACGCCAACACCTTGAACCCTTCGTAGACCAAGCCCTTGTCCCACAGGGTACGGAACGCCCACATGACGCTCTCCATGTACGGCAGGTCGAGGGTCTTGTAGTCGTTCTTGAAATCGACCCACCGGGCCTGGCGGCCCACGTAGCGCTCCCACTCGCTGGTGTACCGCAGCACGCTGGTGCGACACACATCGTTGAACTTGTCGATGCCGAACTCGGTGATCTCGGGGTGTCCGCTGATGCCCAGTTCCTTTTCGGCCTCCACCTCGGCAGGTAACCCGTGACAGTCCCATCCGAAGCGGCGCTCGACGCGCCGACCGCGCATGGTCTGATAGCGCGGCACAGCATCCTTCACGTAGCCGGTGAGCAGGTGCCCGTAGTGCGGCAGACCGTTCGCAAAGGGCGGACCGTCGTAGAAGATGTACTCGTTGTCGCTGAGGCCGGGCGCAGAGCCGGCCGGGCGCTGCTCGATGCTGGCCTCGAAGGTTCGATCGGCCTCCCAGAACGCCTGCACGCCCTGCTCGAGCAGTGGCAGATTGGGTTGCGGTTCAACGACTGGGTATGTCACGGCTTCTCCTGATCGACGACGATGTTCGTGTCCTTCAGGGACGAGCTGACGCCCGCGGTACCACCCTGTTTACCAGGGGCCTCAGCCCCCGGTCGCTCACCTTCGCCAGCGATGACGGGCTGGTCCCGTTCGGTTCTACTGACATGGCCAGAGCCGTGCGTTCCTCCGAAGGCTCGGAGGTGATAACCCCGTCAATGCCGTTGGCCGTCAGGCTAGCGCCACGACCCGCAGCCGACGACGCATTTTCGCCGAGCGGGCGAGACGCCGTGTCAGCAACCTGGCGTCAGGCCAGTTCCTCGCCGCGGATGGTGACGTCGTTGGGACGCTCCTGACGCACCGCCGGGACCTCTTCGGTGATGGCATCGAGCCCGTCGAGCAGGTTTGGTTCTGCCACCGGCGTCCACGGAGCCTCGTCGCTCGGGCGACCCGTCCAGATGGTATCGACGGCTCGCTCGACCATCGGCGTGAGCACCACCGGCGCGGCTGACGTAAACGGCACCAGCTGGTCTGAGTGCTCGGTCCTGACCATCGGCACGGTGGCGTCCTCGCCGACCTCGAGTTCGGCAATCGCGCCGTGACCATCGGGGGCGTCGGCGACAGGCTCGGGCTCCGGAGCTGCAACGGCCACAGGGGCGGCGGCTTCGACAGCAGACATGAGCGGCCGGCGGAGATCGGCCAAGCCCCCCGGCACCTTGGCAACGATGTTGCTCAGCTCGCTGGCAACATCGCGCAGGCGCTCGCGCTGGGTCACGATGTGCTGATCGAGTTGCTCGACATCGGCGAGCAGGAACTCGCGCCGGGCCAGCAGGGCCTGCACCTCGCTCTCGACCTGGACACGCTGGGCCTCGCCGGCACGGCGGGCCTCAGCACTGGATTCCTCGACGAGGCGATTGACGATCTCCTGAGTGCCCTCCAGCAGGCTCTGCGAATGGGCCGTGGCCTTGGCAACGATGCCCTCGGCCTCGGCGGTGGCGTCGGCAATGGCAGCGTCAGCGGCGCGTTGGGCAAGCAACAACGTGCGACTGATGTTCTCGGCTTCGCCAGTCACTACTGGTCCCGTCACAACGGGCGCAGCCTCAGCAGGTGGGGCCTGCGCCGACAACTCCTGCAATCGGGAGATGGCCGCGCGCGCCCGTGCCTCCATTGCCGATGCCTGGTTCTGGGTGACCTCGATGGATGACGCCAGATCGGCCAGATAGGACTTCACCTGTTCGGGGTCGTAACCCTTCTTGACGATCCTGAACGTAGTACTTGAAACAGACTGCGGGCTCAATTCCATGCAACGATGTTACGCCCCCGGGAGGGGCCACATTGCACGCACCGAATCAGTCGTCGTATCCGGTGCTGCTGCGTGGCAACGGCTTCAGCAGGTACACGCCGCTGGCCACTTTCTCCATACTGCCGTTCAGCCCGTAGCACAGGCCACTGGCGAAGTCGATGAGCCGACGCGACACCTCGCGCTCGGTGCCCTCGAGGTTCATGATCACCGGCAAGCCCTCTTTGAAGCGATCGGCAATTTCCTGGGCCTGATCGAACCGACGCGGCTTCACCGTGAATGGTTCGCCGGAACCGGCAGGCACGGTACGAACGTTGGGGGTGTTGGGACGCGGGTTCGTTGGCCGCGGCTGCACGGAGGAATCGTCCGATGGCTGCTGGGGCCGACGCGGCGCCATTGTCTCTGATGCGTGCAGGGGGAAGCTGGGCCGTGCCTGGGCTGGCCGAACACCGTCGTCATCGGTGTCGGCATAGCCGCCTCGACTCCGCGTGACCGCCTCGGGCTCGCGTTGGGCGCGCTGCGGGCGCGCCGGTTCGAGCGGCGGGTCATAGTCGTCGTATGCATCATCAGGGCCCAGGCCGAGAAAGTCCATTGCCCTTTTCATGATTGACATTGCCGTATTCCTCCTGCGCTGAGGCTATCCCATCTGAGCGCGTCGTTGGGGACGCTGCCCAAACAGGGCGCTTCCGATTCGAATGTGTGTGGCGCCCTCTTCGAGCGCGATCTCCAGATCGGCGCTCATCCCCATTGAGCACCATGCCAGCCCGAGGTCGTCGGCAGCAGAGCGCAAACAGCGGAATGCGACGCGCGTCTGCCCGGGGTCAGCGCTGGTGGGGCCAACCGTCATCAACCCGACGACGCTCAAACCGAGTGCAGCGCAGTGCGTGACCAACGCAGCCGTACTGGCGGGTTCGCAGCCGCCCTTGCCGGCCTCGTCGGTGGTGTTGACCTGTACGAACACGGTTGCCTGTGGGGCACGGCGGGCAACTTCATCGGCCAGAGCGGCGCGGTCGATGCTCTGCCACACGTTGACGAGCGGGGCGATCAAACGAACCTTGTTGCTCTGCAGCTGCCCGATGAAATGCACCTGCGGACGAGCGAATCCCTCCGGCAGCAGCGCTGCTTTGTCGCGCAGTTCCTGCGCGTAGTTCTCGCCCACCGAGGTGCAGCCAGCGGCAACCGCTGCCTGGATGGCATCGACGCCGAAGCCCTTGGTGACTGCGATCAGTTCAACGGGACGCTCGCCAGCAACACGGCGGATACGTTCACGGATTCCCGCCACGGCCACGGCAACGGCGTCGGGGTCGACGTCGCTCATCGGGTGCGCCACTGGACGAACATCGCCTGACGACCCCGATCGGCACCCCTGCGGTGCGACCAGTACCGTCCCGAGCATGCCGTGCAGACGCTGGCATCGGTCATCTCCACGTTGCACCCGCGCAGATCGGCGCGAACGGCGGCGACCATGTCGAGCGACTCAGAACCGCGATGGCTCTGCGACCGGATCAGAACGGGGTCGCACCCGATGGCGTCTGCAACCGCAACAAGATCCGCAGCACCGAAGTCGTAGCAGCACGAATGGACACATGGCCCGAGCACCGCAGTGACAGTGACAGCGCCGAACCCGCGTACCGCTGACACGGTGTTGCGCAGGATGCCGCGAGCGAGCCCGCGCCATCCGGCATGGGCCACGCCGTACCACCCGTTGTCCCCGATCAGCGCAACGGGGGCACAGTCACCTACCCACACAGCAAGCGTGGCCAGCTGACCGTCATGGACCAACGCGTCGCCGACCGTGGTCCACGCCGGCACCTGATCGTTGACGGTCACCACACCGGCTCCGTGTTGCTCATCGAGCATCGCCCAGGGGTTTGGGCTGAGCAACGACTGACGACGACGCATGTCGGCGTGATCGGCCCGGTCGACGTTGAAGTCACCGTCAGAACGGTCGGTCATCCAGATGTCGGCAAGGCCTGTCCCGCACGGCTGAGAGGCCAACAGGACCGGCATGGATGTGCCTATTTCAGAAACGAGGGAACATCGAAGTCGTCGTCGTCATCGCTGAGCGGATCAGACGAATCGGCGGCGAACAGATCCTTGATGGTGGACACCGGCTTGGCGGCATCGACCGACTTCAGGCTGCCGCGCCCGCTCGGGGGTGAGTCCCAGCGG
This sequence comes from Actinomycetota bacterium, assembly GCA_009726095.1. Lineage (GTDB taxonomy): Bacteria > Actinomycetota > Acidimicrobiia > Acidimicrobiales > Ilumatobacteraceae > WLMZ01. The sequence goes on along the minus strand of WLMZ01000128.1, from coordinate 1,034 downwards.
TCGAAGCCGGCAGCGATGACGGTGACCTTGATCTCGTCGCCCATCTCGTCGTCGATCACGGTACCGAAGATGATGTTGGCGTCCTGATGAGCAACGCCGTGGATGATCTCGGCGGCGGCGTTCATCTCGAACAGGCCCATGGCCGACGGACCGGTGATGTTGAGCAGAATGCCGCGGGCGCCATCGATCGCTGCCTCGAGCAGCGGGCTGCTGATCGCTGCCTTGGCGGCGGTGACGGCCCGGTTCTCTCCGCTGGCCTGGCCGATGCCCATGAGCGCCGAACCGGCATTCGACAGGATCATCCGCACGTCGGCAAAGTCGGTGTTGATGAGACCCGGTGTGGTGATGAGGTTGGTGATACCCGAGACACCCTGCAGCAATACCTCGTCGGCCATCTTGAACGCGTTGAGCACGCTGGTCTTTTCGTTGGCCACGGTGAGCAGTCGATCGTTCGGGATGACGATCAACGTGTCGACCTTCTCCTTCAGCTTCTGCACACCCACATCGGCCTGCACCGAACGGCGCCGACCCTCGAAAGCGAACGGCCGGGTGACGACGCCGATGGTGAGCGCACCCATGCGCTTGGCGATCTCGGCGATCACGGGGGCAGCTCCGGTGCCGGTGCCGCCGCCTTCGCCAGCGGTGATGAACACCATGTCGGCGCCCTTGATCATTTCTTCGATCTCGTCAGCGTGCGATTCACCGGCGGCACGGCCGACCTCGGGGTCGCTCCCGGCGCCGAGTCCACGGGTGAGCTCACGACCGATGTCGAGCTTGACATCGGCATCGCTCATCAGCAACGCCTGCGCGTCGGTGTTGACAGCGATGAACTCGACCCCTTTCAGACCCGCGTCGATCATGCGGTTGACGGCATTGACGCCACCACCACCAACACCAATGACCTTGATCATTGCAAGATAATTTTGCGGCGCGCCTGCCATCAGGGAACCTCCGACATCTGTTCAACTAGGTGGCTTAGCAGGAGAAACCTGCTATCGAATTTGATTGGGACTATCCTGCCACGTCGAACGGGG
>WLMZ01000127.1 GCA_009726095.1 Actinomycetota bacterium | reverse complement strand
GGAGATGAGCCCGTCGCTCATCCCGAACACTGCAGCCCGAGCGAGGCCACCGGCCACCGCACGATGGCCGGGATGGGCTTCGGTCTGGCGTCGGAAAGAGTGTCGACTCATGACATTTGACGCTAGCCCGCGCGTCGGCCGGACAGCGGCAGCGTTTCCCTGATGGTGGTCGCGGCACCCGTTGGTTGCGCAGGACACCGTGCCGTCGGGGCGTTGCTACTGTGGTGGCCAGAGTCGATTCGTCGGCTCGCACGTTTCGCCAGCGTTGTCGAAACAGAAAGCGATGATCCATGGCAATCAGGGAGCCCTACTCATCTGGCCTCGGACGTGTGGTCGAGCGTGGAGTCGCGCTCTGCAGCGCTTCGGAGCGCGACCTCGCCACGGCGTTCATCCCTGAGTTTCTCGGCGAGATCGACGACGACGAACTCCTCCGACTCGATGCTGACGAGCTCGCCGTCACTGCGCTCGCACATCTGCAGCTGGGCCGGGTGCGCCTTCCCGGCCAGACCCTGGTGAAGGTGGCCGTCGCCGGGGCCTCAGCGCGTTCGGTGTTGCTCGTGGTCACCGACGATGCGCCGTTCCTGGTCGACACGATCAGGCTGGCGCTCGAGCGTCGTGGCATGTCGATCCACCTGATGGTGCACCCGATGCTCGATGTCGAGCGCTCCCCGCAGGGGGTCCTCGTGGGCCTGGCGGCCGGGGCTCCCCGCGAAGCGTGGACGCAGATGAACATCGACCGTTGCCCCGACGCGGCGGTGGCAGCGCTCGAGACCGAGATCACTGCGGCCGTGGCAATGGTGCATCTGGCAGTCGACGACGTGGAAGCAATGCGTCTCCGTGCCCAACAGGTGGCCGATCATCTCGCCGGTGCCAACGGTGCCAACAGCGGTGGGGCCCACACCGCGGCGGAGTCCGAGCAGGTGTCCAAGCTGCTCGAGTGGCTCGTTCGCCAACACTTCGTCTTCCTCGGCGCCGCGTCGTACTCGACCCACGATGGCGGACTGCGGGTCACGCCCGGGTCGCAGCTCGGGCTACTACGCGCTGTCGACACCGTGGACCCGATGTTCGCCGGCGGGGAGCAACTGGTGTCGATCGCGCGTGCCGATTCCGAGGTGGATGTGCACCGCCACGCACGCCCGGTCTGTGTCGCCGTCCGCCGGTTCAGCGACAGCGGCGCGGTGGCAGGTGAGGAACGCTTCATGGGCCTGTTCTCCGCCGCCGCATACCGTGCCGAGGCGAGCACCATCCCGCTCATCCGTGAACGCGTTGCATGGGTACTCGGGCGCAGCAAGGTCGATCCCGCCAGTCACACGGGTCGGGCGCTGCGTACGGTGCTCGAGACGTTTCCGCGCGATGAACTCTTCGAGATCGGTCGTGACGAACTGGCCGAGGTGGCCGCTGACATCGTCGCCCTGCAGGACCGGTCCCTGGTGCGGGTGCTCGAATTGCGCTCACCGGCGAGCGGTTGGCAGACACTCGCCGTCTACCTGCCCCGCATCCGGTTGACGCCGGAGATGCCCGAGCGGGTCGCGCAGCGTATTGCTGCTGCAACGCGCGCCGAACGAGTGGAGTTCGACACCTACGTCGGCACCGGCGCGTTGGCGCGGATCACGGTACAGATCCGCCGTGGCGAGGCCGTGACGCCGGCTGAACTCGAGCGGCTGAGCGCAGAGATCGACCAGTTCACGCAACGATGGGACGATCAGCTCCGGGCGGCACTCACCAACGCGGTCGGCGAGCAACGTGGCATGCAGCTCGCCCACCGGTATCTGTCGCAGTTGTCGCGCGAGTACACATCGATCACACCTGTAGATCTCGCTGTGCTCGATGTGCAACACATCGATGCCCTGCTCTCGGGTGGTGATGCCACAGCGACGGCGTTCGTGTCGCTGCCGCAACTGGCCCCGAACGAGCGTCGCTTCCGTCTGTATCGCCGCAATAGCCCGCTCACCCTTGCCGAGCTGTTGCCGTACCTCGATCAGCTCGGCCTGCAGGCCATCGACGAGCGCCCGTTCACACTGCAGGTCGATGGCGACACGGTGTCGCTGTACGACGTGGGCGTTCGTCTGCCCGAGAAGGCAACGCTCACCGACGCAATTGTCGATGAGCTCCAGTCCACCTTCCGCCAATTGCTCACCGGACAGGTGGAGAGCGACGGCTTCAACCGGCTCGTTCTTGCAGCGGGGCTGACCGCCCGCGACGTGGAGATCGTGCGCACCTACGCGCGGTACTTGCGCCAGACGACGTTCCCGTTCAGCCAGCAATACATCGAGGGCACGCTCGTGCGGTACCCAGGTGTGGCGCAACGTCTCGTGGCGTTGTTCCACGAGCGGTTCCACCCGGCGAGCACCAAGCGCCCGGCGGCAGAACGTGATGCGGCCGTGGCAACCATTCGAGCCGAGCTCAATGCCGAGCTGGCGGCAATCCCGAGCCTCGATGAAGACCGCATCTGCCGTACGTTGGTCGATCTGGTGGCTGCGACGTTGCGTACCAACGCGTTCCGTCCCTCTGCCGACGGCGGTCTGCGGCCCGTCATCGCGCTGAAGCTCGAGCCCGCCAAGGTGCTCGACCTGCCGCTGCCGCGTCCGATGTTCGAAATCTGGGTGTGCTCGCCGCGCGTCGAGGGTGTCCACCTGCGCGGCGGGCGCATCGCCCGCGGTGGCATCCGGTGGAGCGATCGCCGCGAGGACTTCCGCACCGAGGTGCTGGGCCTGATGAAGGCTCAGATGGTGAAGAACGCTGTGATTGTGCCCGTGGGGGCCAAGGGCGGGTTCGTGGTGAAGCATCCTCCGGGTGATGCCGAGTCGCTGCGCAGCGAGGTCGTTGGTTGCTACCGCGAGTTCATCGCCGGTCTGCTCGACCTCACCGACAACATCGTTGGTGGTCACCTGCAACCGCCACCCGACACGGTGCGCTACGACGACGACGACCCATACCTCGTGGTCGCCGCCGACAAGGGCACTGCATCGTTCAGCGACATCGCCAACCAGATCTCGGCGTCGTACAACTTCTGGCTCGGCGATGCCTTCGCCTCTGGCGGCAGCGTCGGCTACGACCACAAGATGATGGGCATCACCGCGCATGGCGCGTGGGAGAGCGTGCGCCGCCACGCGCAGGTGCTCGGCCGCAACGCCGACACCGATCCGCTCACCGTTGTCGGCGTCGGCGACATGTCCGGCGACGTATTCGGGAACGGCCTGCTGTGCTCGCCCCACGTGAAGCTGCTCGCCGCGTTCGACCATCGCCATGTGTTCCTCGACCCCGACCCCGATGGCCAGCAGTCGTTCGAGGAACGCAAACGGCTGTTCGGCCTCGAGCGCAGCAGTTGGGCCGATTACAACACGGCGTTCATCAGTGCGGGTGGAGGGGTCTTTGCCCGGAGCGACAAGTCGATCCCGCTCTCTGCCCAGGTTCGTCAGCGGCTGGGGGTCGACCAGGCCGAGATGGCGCCGAACCAGCTGATCGCCGCCTTGTTGCGAGCACCGGTGGACCTGTTGTGGAACGGTGGCATCGGTACCTACGTGAAGGCCGCCACCGAGAGCCACGCTGATGTCGGCGACCGGGCCAACGATGGTGTCCGGGTCAACGGTGCCGAACTGCGCTGCCGGATGGTGGGCGAGGGCGGCAACCTGGGCTTCACCCAGCGCGGACGGGTGGAGTACGCGCTGGCCGGCGGGCTGATCAACACCGACGCCATCGACAACTCGGCTGGGGTCGATTGCAGCGACCACGAGGTCAACATCAAGATCCTCCTCAACGGCTGCGTGCAGCGTGGCGAACTCACCCTGGAGGCCCGCAATGCGTTGCTGGCGGAGATGACCGATGAGGTGGGCGAACTGGTCCTCGACGACAACCGGGCACAGACGTTGGCGCTGGCCATTGCCCGCCGACAGTCGGTTGCGATGGTCAACGTGCACACCCGCTACCTCCAGGCGCTCGAGACCGAGGGTTGGCTCAATCGGTCGCTCGAGTTCCTCCCTACCGACCGTCAGATCGCCGAGCGACAGGCCGCCGGGCAGGGGCTCACCACGCCCGAGTTCTCGGTGTTGCTCGCCTATACCAAAAACGCCAATGTGGCTGAATTGCACCAGAGCGACCTACCCGATGACCCGTTCCTGCGCGACGATCTGCTGAGCTATTTCCCGCGTCCGATGCGCGAGCGTTTCGCCACGGAAATCCTCGATCATCAGCTGCGCCGCGAGATCGTGGCGACGGCTGTCGTGAACCAGATGGTGAACCTCTCGGGCATCTCGTTCGACCATCGCATGACCGAACAGACCGGCGCCGGTACCGCCGACATCGTGCGTGCCTGGGTGGCTGCACGCGAGGTGACGCAGCTCCCGCAGCTATGGGAAGAGATCGGTGCGCTCGATGGGGGCGTGAAGCTGGATGTGCAACTCGACTTGTTGTTGGAGGCACGCCAGATGACCGAGCGCTCGGTGTTGTGGCTGCTTCGTCATCGTCGACCACCCATTGATCTGGCAGCGACGATCAGCGACCTGGCCGTGCCGATGCGAGCGCTGTCGCAGCACTACGACGAGTTCCTTCGTGGCCAGATGGCGGCGATGACCCATTCCGCATGGGCGGGCCGGCTCGCTGCCGGTGTGCCCGACTCGTTGGCCGAGCGATCATCGGTGTGGCCGCTGCTGCACACGGCGTTCGACGTGATCGACATCGCCGCCCGCCACGATCATGCCCCGCGTGCGGTGGCATCGATGTACTGGCACCTGTTCGAAGCACTTGATGTGCTGTGGCTGTGGGAGGGCATCGGTGCGTTGTCGCGATCCACACGTTGGGAAACGCAGGCGCGTTCGGCGTTGCGCGACGACCTGTTGATGGCCCTCGCCGACCTCACCGGTGACGTGCTGCGCGCCGGGGCCGATGTCGAGACCTGGCTGGGCCAGAACGAGCGCTCGGTCGCCCGTGTGACGGCCATGTTCAACGATGTGCGGCGCAGCGACACGTTCGACATCACCACGCTGACGGTCGGCTTGCGCCAGTTGCGTAACTTGGCGTTGGCAACGTCTTGAAAGGCCCTCAACCATGAACCCACGTGAAGGTATCGAGCGATTGCTGTACGCGTACAGCGACACCATCGACCGCGGCGACTTCGAGGCAACCGCAGCGATGTTCGGGGACGAGGGCCTCTATGGCCTGGTCGGCTCCGGTGCGGCCAAAGGCGCTGTGCAGATACTGGCCACGCTGCGCGGCAGCGTGCAGGTATACGACGGCGTGCCGCGCACCCGTCACATCGTGACCAATGTGGTGATCGATGTTGACGATGGGGCGGTCACAGGTCGGGCCCGTTCGTACGTGCAGGTGGTGCATCAGGCACCCGATGGCCCGCTGGCGCCGATCGTGGCGGGCACCTACCACGATCATGTGCACGTGGTCGATGGCGTATGGCAGTTCGCCGAACGGCGCATGCACATCGAGCTCACGGGCAACCTGAGCACGCATCTCAACACGAGCCCGTTCTAGGCTTACCCTGCAGTTGTGGTCCGGTGCAGCAGTCGTCGGCTGCCGTCGTAGTCGTTGATCGCCAGATGCAGCAGGCACCGGTTGTCCCAGATCGCGAGGGTCCCCGGGGTCCAGTGCAGCCGACAGGTGAACTCGGCTCGCGTTGCGTGATCGAACAGATACTGCAGCAAGGGCCGCGACTCCTCAGTGGTCATGCCCTCGAAGCGCTGCGTGTACACCGGGTTGACGAACAGGGCTTTGCGTCCCGTGACGGGGTGCAGCCGAACGACCGGGTGGAGGACCTCGCGGTCAGCCGATGGATCGTTGCGGGTCATGACGACGGACCGGCTGACGGCGACCGTGGCGTCGGGTCCTCTGGTGCCGTGCGGCCACGCGGTCTGGACCGCCCGGAGTGTCCCGAGCAGACGCTGCATGCCGGGCGAGAGCGCCTCGTAGGCAGCGTATTGGCTGGACCACAGCGTGTCGCCGCCGACATCGGGCACCTCCACCGCGTACAGCAGGGTGAGGCTGGGCGGCTCGTCGAGGAACGAGAAGTCCGAGTGCCAGGTGCCCCCGAACGTGGAGATGTTGCGCTCGTCGGCCTCCTTGAGCACTGCGATCACATCGGGGTGATCGCTCAATGCCCTGATGTACGGCACGCGCAACACGGTGCCCAGGCGTGCCGTCAGGGCGACCTGTTGCGGGGGCGTCAGGTGCTGATCGCGCACGAACAACACGGCGTGGTCGGCGAGGGCGCCGGAGAGCACCTCGATGGTCTCCGGGCTGGCGTCGCGTAGGTCGAAGCCGAGTGCTTCTGCGCCACACGCGGGGGCCACGGGGCGTATCGTCGGTGAACTCGTCACGCCCGCCAGTATGTCGCACAAACGGGGGCGTGGGCCGAACGGCCGCGTACAACTAGCCGGTGATCAGCACCTGATCGAGGTAGGTGCAGGTATCGGCGTAGCTCGACGTGAGCAGTTCGTCGGTGTGATCAAGGCTGAATGTTGACATGATCCCGGTGGCCGGGCTGCGCGGGTACAGCGTGGGGATGTCGGCCAGATCATGAAGGTGACGCAGCACCCCCTGGCGCGAGTAGACCTCGGTGACGAACGCGGCGAACTCGCCGATGCTGCTGGGGCGGTCGAGATCGACCATCGGGTTGGTGGTGTCGAGCACCACCAACGACTTGGCCCCCATGGCGACCGCCTGCCCCATGGGCACGGCGTCACCGAGGCCGCCGTCGTAGTACAGGTTGCCAGCGCGGCTCACCGGAGCAAAGAACGCAGGAATGGCACTGCTGGCCAACAGCGCGCTCTCGAGCGGGCCATCGCTCAAGAGTTCGGCAAGCCCGGTCCGTGCGTTGACCGCCACGGCGCCGAACGGCAGAGCGAGGTCCTCGATACGGGGATATGCGCCCAGTACCGAGCGGATACCGCGGGCGGCGCCGTCGCTGGGGTACAGGCTCTGGCGCGTGCGTCGCCAGTGCAGTAGGGGCCGCAACCCGCGTAGCGGCAAGACATCGGAGCGCGATGCGTTGGCCCAGAAATGCAGCAGTGTCTCCACCGCTGAACCGGGATCGGCGGCGAGCACCGCACCGTTGAATGCCCCAATGGAGGTGCCGACCACGAGGTCGGGTGAAATCCCCCGCTCGAGCAGGGCTCGCATCATGCCGACCTGTACCGAGCCCAGCGTGCCGCCACCGCCGAGCACGAACCCGATGGGCCGCGGGAGCGGCAGTTGGATCGGGTCGGGTCGGGGCACGGGAACCAGCATGGGCCATCGGTCGCGCGAGCGCAAGGCTTGCGTCTGCCGGAACCTCGTTGCATGGTGCAGGTAGCCTGACCGGGCCATGTCTGATCGCCCGCTCCGTCTTCGATTTGCCCCCTCGCCCACCGGCTTCTTCCACGTTGGTGGCGCTCGTACCGCGTTGTACAACTGGGCCCTCGCTCTACGCCAGGGCGGCACGTTCGTCCTGCGGATCGAGGACACCGACGAAGCACGCAATCAGCCTGAGTGGACGCAGGGCATCATCGATGCGCTGGCGTGGATCGGCGTTCACGCCGACGACGAGCATTTCGAGGGCCCGTACTTCCAGAGTTCGTTCGCCGATGCCCATGTCGCTGCAGCACAACGCCTCTACGACGCTGGTGTGGCGTACTACTGCGATCTGTCCGGCGACGAGGTACAGGCTCGCGCCAAGGCCAGTGGCACCCCTGGTTACGACGGGCACTCGCGCGATCGCGGCCTCGAGCCCGCGCCGGGTCGGGTGCTGCGCTTTCGAGTCCCCGAGGGAACAACCGTGGTGCACGATCTGGTGCGCGGCGAGGTCACGTTCGACAATGCCAACATCGAGGACTTCGTGCTACTGCGCGGCAACGGCTCGCCCATGTTCTTGTTGGCGAACGTGGTCGACGACATCGCAATGCGCATCAGCCATGTGGTGCGTGCCGAGGAGCACCTGCCGAACACCCCCAAGCAACAGATGCTGTGGGAAGCGCTCGGTGCCGAAGCGCCGGTGTGGGCCCACGTGCCCGTGCTCGTCAACGAACAACGGAAGAAGCTGTCGAAGCGCCGCGACAAGGTGGCTGTCGAGCAGTACCGGGCCGAGGGATACCTGTCCGATGCGCTGGTCAATTACCTGATGACACTGGGGTGGGCGCCCAGCGGCGACACCGAGATCGCCCCGTGGTCACACATGGTCCAAGAGTTCCGTCTTGAAGACGTGAATCATTCGCCCGCCTTCTTCGACCTCAAAAAGCTCGCTGCGTTCAACGGCGAGTACATCAGAGCGCTCAGCCCCGAGGCGTTCGTCGAGGCGTGCGCCCCCTTCGTATTGGCACCCGAGGTGCCATGGAACCCCGAGCAGTTCAATCCCGTGGTGTTCTCGGCGATGGCGCCGCTGGTGCAGACCCGCATCACCCGCCTTGACGAGGTTGCGGCGATGGTGGACTTCTTGTTCCTTGCCGATGCGCCCATCGACGAGGCAGCGTTTGCCAAGACCATGGCCGGCCCGAATGCCACGGCGCTGTTGGCTGAGGTGATCGAGACGTATCTGCATGCCGAGTGGGACCACGATGCGCTGAAAGAGACCCTTGAGGCCATCGGAGACGGCTACCAACT
>WLMZ01000126.1 GCA_009726095.1 Actinomycetota bacterium | reverse complement strand
TGTGGACCTGGCACACGTACCACTGAAATACGCCGGCCTGGCGCCTTGGGAGATCTGGCTCAGCGAGGCCCAGGAGCGCATGGTCGTCGCCGTCGCACCGCACCAGCTCGATGCACTTGCAACAATGTCTCAACACCACGGCGTGGAGATGAGCGACCTCGGGTCGTTCACCGGCGACGCGCAGCTCGTGGTCCGTCACGCCGGAGCTCCCGTGGTCGATCTCTCCACCGCCTTCCTCCACAAGGGTCGCCCGCGCCGCCGACTGCAGGCCACGCTGCCGCAGCCCGAGCGCAGCCCGACCGTGCCGGACTGCACCGATGCACGTGCAGCCCTGCTGGGTTTGCTCGCACACCCCAACATCGCCAGCAAGGCACATGTCGTGCGGCGCTACGACCACGAGGTGCTCGGCTCCACGGTCATCCGGCCGCTCACCGGGGTACACAACGATGGTCCTGCGGACGGCGTGGTGCTGGCCCATCCCACCGACGACGACGACGACGGCATCGCCATCGGTATCGGCGTGAACCCGTGGTTCGGTCAGCTCGATCCCGAATACATGGCGTGGGCCGTGGTCGATGAAGCCATCCGCAACGTGGTCGTGGCCGGCGGCGATCCGTCAGCAGTTGCGCTGATGGACAACTTCTCGTGGGGTAACCCCACCCGGGCCACCACGTTCGGCGAGCTCGTGGTGGCGGTGCGCGGATGCTGCGCTGCAGCACTGGCCTACCGTGCGCCGTTCGTGTCGGGCAAGGACTCGCTCAACAACGAGTACCTCACCGCCGACGGCACGCGTCACGCCATCCCACCCACGCTGGTCATCACCGCCGTTGCGCCGGTACCCCGAGCCGAGCTGGCCGTGACCCCCGATCTCAAAGCTGCCGGCAATGTACTGGTACTGCTCGGGCGCACCCTGCCCGAGTTCGGCGGCAGCCACCTGTCGAAAGTGCTCGGCGACACGGCCGCGCGGGCGGTCCCCTGTCCCGACACGCAGTCGCCAGCGATCTACCGTGGCGTGCACGAGGCAATGCGTCACTCACTGGTCGTCTCGGCCCACGACTGCAGCGAGGGTGGGGTGGCTGTAGCGCTGGCCGAGATGGCCATTGGCGGCCGCCTCGGTGCCGAGATCGACCCGTCGTCGATCCACGACGACGCGATCACTGCGCTGTTCAGCGAGTCCTCGGGCAGGATCATCTGCGAGGTCCGACCCGATCATCTCCCCCATTTCATGACCGCCCTCGGCGGGTCCGCCCAGTGCGCCACCGTGATCGGCGCCGTTGCTGGCACCGGCACCGACGGCATCCCGATGTTGCGCATCGCCGGCCACTTCGATCTACCGGTACCGGCACTGGTCCAGGCATTCACCGGGGCCCAACGATGACCCGGCCGGCCGCCGCCGCCGCCCCGGGCAGCCGCCCGCGCGCCCTCATCGTGCGCGCCCCCGGCACCAACCGCGACAGCGACGCTGCCCTTGCCCTCGATTGTGCCGGCGCCGATCCGCATGTCGTATTGCTCAGCGAGGTGCTCGCCGATCCGTCACTGCTCCATCGCTCGCAGCTGCTGCTGCTGCCCGGCGGCTTCTCGTTCGCCGATGCGCTCGGCGCCGGACGCCTGTTCGGCCTCGAACTCCTCACCCGGCTGCGCGACGAACTCACCAGTTTCGTCGCCGCCGGCAAACCGGTGATCGGCATCTGCAACGGCTTCCAGGCGCTCATCCGCACCGGGCTGCTCCCCGGCGCTGACCGCACTGTTGCGCTGGGCGCCAACGACCACGGCCGGTTCGTGTGCGACTGGGTCGAGCTGGCGCCCGTGTCGCAGAAGTGCGTCTGGACCGCCGGGCTCGCTGATCGCATCGAATGCCCGATTGCCCACGGCGAGGGGCGCTTCGTCTGCGACGATGCCACGCTCGCAGCACTCGCTGCGGGCGATCAGATCGCACTCCGCTACACCAGCCCGAACCCCAATGGTTCCCTCGACAACATTGCCGGCATCTGCGACACCACCGGCGTGGTGCTCGGCCTGATGCCCCACCCCGAGGACCACGTGCTGTCCCGTCAACACCCGCAGTTCCTGCGCGGCCATCGCGGTGGCCTTGGGCTCGGGTTGTTCGCAGCAGGCGTCCGCCACGCCCGGGAGCTCTGATGCAGCCGCCCCTGCCCGCCACCCTGCCCGCACCGTTCACCGATGCCCATCTACCCCTCCCCGACCGTCGGGTGGGCAAGGTGCGCGTCTCGTACGGCCTGCCCGACAATGAACGCCTGTTCATCACCACCGACCGCCTCTCGGCGTTCGACCGGGTCGTTGCTGCGGTGCCCTACAAGGGCCAGGTGCTCAACGAACTCGCCGCGTGGTGGTTCGCCAACACCGCCGACATCGTGCCCAACCATGTGCGCGGCGTGCCCGACCCCAACGCGACCATCGGCGTCGAAGCCACACCGCTACCGGTCGAGGTGGTGGTCCGCGGGTACATCACCGGCGTCACCTCCACCTCGCTGTGGCGCCGTTACAGCGAGGGCGAGCGGGTCATCTACGGCTACCACCTCCCGGAGGGCATGCGCCAACACCAGCCGCTCAGCACGCCCATCATCACGCCCACCACCAAGGCCCACGATGGCGCCCACGACGAGCCAATCACCTGTGCCGAGGTGGTGCAGGGCGGCCATGTCGATGCTGGCGTATGGGATCAGGTCATGGCGGCGGCGCTGGCGCTGTTCGCCCGGGGACAGCGCATCGCTGCTGCAGCCGGCCTGATCCTGGCCGACACCAAATACGAGTTCGGCATCGATCCCGATGGTGCGCTGATCCTGATCGACGAGATGCACACACCCGACTCATCGCGCCTGTGGGTCAGCGGCACCTACGAGCAGCGACTCGCCGAGGGCACCGATCCCGAGAGCCTCGACAAGGAACCGATCCGGCGGGCCCTCATCGCCGCCGGATACGACGGTCACGGTCCGTCCCCCGACCTCGGCCACGAGGTCGTTGGCGAGACCAGCGCTCGTTACGTCCATGCCTTCGAACGGCTCACATGTCGTCCCTTTCAACCGGGCAGCTATCCCGTAGAGCCGCGGCTCACCGAGTCGCTGCAGCGAGCAGGAGTGTTATGAACACCCGGAACCCACACATCGCCGATGATGACGACACCCCCAAGGAGGAGTGTGGCGTGCTGGGCATCTCCACGCCACACGGCGAGGGCGTGGCGCAACTGGCGTTCTTCGGGCTGTTCGCGTTGCAGCACCGTGGCCAGGAGGCTGCCGGCATCGCCGTAAGCGACGGCCAGCGCGCCCGCGTCCACAAAGACGCTGGCCTGGTGTCCACGGTCTTCACCCCCGAGAACCTGGCCCCACTCTCGGGCTATCACGCCATCGGCCACACCCGCTACAGCACCACCGGCAGCTCGAACCAGCGCAACATCCAGCCGTTTCTGGTGGAGACCATGCACGGCACACTGGCTGTGGCGCACAACGGCAATCTGGTCAACGCCTCCGAGCTACGCGACGAACTGCTCAATCGAGGTTTTGGGCTCACTGCCACCAGCGACACCGAGGTGCTCACGCTCATGCTCGCCGCCGCCGGTGGACGCACGTGGGAGGAGCGCATCGAACGCACCATGCCTGCCTGGAAGGGCGCCTACTCGATGGTCATCCTGGCCAACGACCGCGTGCTCGCAGCGCGCGATCCCTGGGGCTTCCGACCGCTGTCGGTCGGGCGCCTGCCCCGCGGTGGCTATGCAGTTGCATCGGAAACATGTGCGCTCACAACACTCGGCTGCTCCGAGATCAGCGAGGTCGAGCCGGGAGAGATCGTCACACTCATCGGCGCCGAACTGCACCGCCGTCAGGCCATCGCCCCTGCCGTCAAGCGCGCCCTGTGCTCGTTCGAGTTCGTCTACTTCAGCCGTCCCGATAGCGAATGGGATCAGCGCAACGTGCATCAGGTCCGCCAACGCCTGGGCGAGGAACTGGCCGAGGAATGGCCCGCCGAAGCCGATGTCGTGGTGCCCGTACCCGACTCGTCGATCCCCGCAGCCATCGGGTACTCGCGCCGGATCGGCCTGCCCTACAACGACGGGCTCATCAAGAACCGCTACATCGGCCGTACGTTCATCGAGCCCACCCAGGCCATGCGCGAACGTGGCGTGGCCCTGAAGTTCAACGCGCTCGGCGCCAATCTGGCCGGCCAGCGCGTGGTGCTCATCGACGATTCGTTGGTGCGTGGTACCACGGCCGGACCACTCGTTGCGCTGCTGCGCGATGCCGGTGCCAGCGAGGTGCACATGCGCATCACCTGCCCACCCATCACCCACGCCTGCCACTTCGGTGTCGACATGGGCCATGAGAACGAGCTGATCGCAGCGCAACTGTCCGTCGATGAGATCCGCGACCACATCGGCGCCGACTCGCTGGCGTTCTTGTCGCTCGATCGGATGATGCGGGCAATCGGCCGCCAAGACGGCTACTGCAACGCCTGTTTCACCGGCCGCTATCCCATCGAGGTCGGCGAGTCCCAGGGCAAGCTCAAGCTCGAGGGCGTGTTGGCATGAGCACGCCGATCGACATTCTCATCGTGGGCGGCGGTGCGCGCGAACACGCTCTCGCATGGGCCGTACAACGCTCGCCCCTGTGCGGCCGGCTGTTCGTGGCCCCCGGCAACGACGCCACGCCGGGCGAACGGGTCGACATCGCTGCCGATCACATCGAGGCGCTCACCGCCTTCGCTGTCGATCACCACATCGGCCTGGTCGTGATCGGCCCCGAGATCGCGCTGGCCGCAGGCCTTGCCGACGAACTCGCGCTGGTGGGCATCGCTGTGTTCGGGCCGACACGCGCGGCCGCCGAGCTCGAGTGGTCCAAGTCGTTCACGCGTCGCGTGGCCGCAGAGCTGCATCTGCCATCGCCCGCATGGGCATCGTTCGACACCAGCGCCGACATCGACGCGGCGCTGGCGTGGTGGCGCAACCTCGGCGACAAGATCGTCGTCAAACAGGCCGGACTCGCCGGGGGAAAGGGCGTGGTCGTACCGGTCGACGACGCCAGCTGCGAAGCTGCAATCCGGTCGTTCTTCACCACCGGACCCGTGGTGCTCGAGCAACGCCTACGCGGCCCGGAATGCTCGCTGTTGGCGTTCTGCGACGGCACCACGGCGCGACCGTTGCCGTTCGCCCAGGACCACAAGCGACTCGGCGAGGGCGACACCGGTCCGAACACCGGCGGGATGGGTGCGTACGCGCCGGCACCCGTGCCGTACGACACCGAGGCGCTGACCGCACAATTCATCCAGCCGGTGGTCGACCACATGCGCTCGCTCGGCACGCCCTACGTGGGCATGCTCTACGCCGGTCTGATGCTGACCGCCGACGGCCCCCGGCTGCTCGAGTTCAACTGCCGCTTCGGCGACCCCGAGGCACAGGTACTGCTGCCACTCATCGCGTCCGACATCGTCGAGCTGTTCCTGGCCTGCTGTAGCGGCACGCTGGCCACCACGCCCATCCGGTTGCGCGACGCCACGGCCATCGGTGTTGTCATCGCAGCGCACAACTACCCCTCCAACGGACCGGCCCTCGGCGCGCCAGGCGTCGATATCGCCCTGACCGATGACCAGTTGTTGTTCCGTGGTTCGCCCGGCGGTCGCGAGTACACCGCCGTCGGCGTGGCCCCAAGCCTGGGCAAGGCACGCGACGCGGCGTACGCCCTGGTCAACGCGATGGCACCAGCCGGAGCGCGTTATCGCCGCGACATCGGCTGGCGGGCGCACGGCGCCACGCTGTCGTCGTACGCCGCAGCAGGTGTCGACATCGACGAAGGCACGCGAGCGGTCGACCAACTGAAACAGAGCGTCGAGAAGACCCACAGCAGTTCGGTCCTCGGTGGCATCGGCGCATTCGGCGGCACCTTCGATCTCACCGAGATCATGGGTATGCGCACGCCCGTGCTCGTTGCGTCCACCGACGGCGTGGGCACCAAGGTCGAACTCGCCGCCCGCGCCGGGCGCTACGACGTGCCCGGTCAAGACATCGTGAACCATTGCATCAACGACGTGCTGGTGCAGGGTGCGCGCCCACTGTTCTTCCTCGACTACTTCGCGTCGTCGACCATCCGCGCCGAGCAGGTCGCCGCCGTGGTGAATGGCATGTCCATCGCGTGCGGCGCCTCCGGCTGCGTGCTCCTCGGCGGCGAGACCGCCGAGATGCCCGGCGTCTACATGCCCGGCGCCTTCGACGTTGCGGGCACCCTGGTGGGCGTGGTCGAGCGTGACCGGTTGCTGCCACTCACCACGATCGCTCCCGGCGACGTGTTGCTGGGTATGGGTTCCTCGGGCCCGCACACCAACGGGTACTCGCTGCTGCGCAAGTTGTTCGACTGGCTGCCGCTCGATGCGCAACCCGACCCGCTCGACCGGCCCATCGGCGACGCCCTGCTCGAACCGCATCGCAGCTACCTTCGCTCACTCGAGGGTCCGCTCGCCGATCACGGTTTGATCAAGGGCCTTGCCCACATCACCGGCGGTGGCCTGATCGACAACGTGCCGCGCATCCTGCCCGCCACTTGCGACGCCTCGATCCAGCTGGGCTCGTGGCCGATGCCACCGCTGTTCCAGTTGGTGAGCGACGTCGCCACCGGCCTGCCCATCGACGAGCTCTATCGCACGCTCAACATGGGCATCGGCATGGTCGTGGTCGTCGATGCTGGCCGGGTCGGCGAACTGCAGACCGCCATCGCCGAGCCGACCTGGGTCATCGGCACGATCGTGGCCGGCACCAAGCGGGTTCAGCTGACGTGACCGCACGCATCGTCGTGCTGGCATCTGGGAACGGTAGCAATCTGCAGGCGCTGCTCGACGCCATACGCAGCGGTTCGCTGAACGCCGAAGTGGTCGGCGTCATCTCCGATCGACCCACCGCCCGCGCGCTGGCCCGAGCCACCGACGCGGGGATACCCGCCGTGGCGCTGCCCATCGAGGCGAGCGAAGCGCGCGCCGACTACGACGCACGGCTCGCCCAGTTCACGGCCGGGTTCGCCCCCGACTTCGTGGTGTTGGTCGGTTGGATGCGTCTGCTCACCATGTCGTTCCTGTCGCACCATTCGCAGCGGGTGGTCAACCTGCACCCTGCGCTCCCCGGAGAATTTCCCGGCACGCACGCCATCGAGCGCGCACTGCAGGCGCATCAGCGGGTCGGGCTCGACCGAACAGGCGTGATGGTGCACTTCGTGCCCGACGAAGGCGTCGACGATGGTCCGGTCATTGCCACCGTCGAGGTACCCATCCAGCCCGACGACACGTTGGCGTCGCTCGAGCAGCGCGTTCACGCTGCCGAGCATGCGCTGCTGGTGCAGGCCATTCGTCAACTGGTCGGTTCACCCGCCGTCTAGTTCGCTCGACGATTGCGCGAGCTCGGCCAGCTTGGTCGTCACCTTCCAGTTGCGGGTGGTGGCCGCCTGCTTCAGCTTCCTCTCGATCACCGCATTCGTGAGCTTGGTCGTGCCGGCTCCATGGGCGTACCGCACGAACAGCTCGCGGCCGATCACCGCAAAGGAGTCGGCGCCGAAGTCCATCGCTGCAAGCGCAACGACATGCTCGGCAAGGGGCCGATCTTCCAGGAACACCACGTACAACTGAGACGGATCGACGCCGGCTTCAGCCAAGGGATGCCCGTCGGCCACGGCGGCAAGTTCTCCCGCCGAGCGCACGATGGCAGTGATGGCCAATCCCAGATCGGCGGTGAGCTGCGCCTCGATCGCCACACGGGTCGAGGCTTCGTCGCCGCGCGGCGTGAAGATCACATTCCCGGTCTGGATGCACGTGACGGCGTCGGTGAATCCGGCGTTGCGCATCACGGTGGCGAGTGCGTCCATACGTATGCGATTCGCCGTGCCCACATTCACGGCGCGCAGCAAGGCAACAGACAGGGCCATCGGCGCAATGTAGCCCGCCGCAATCGGCTCAGTAGCTGCGCGGCAGCCCCAGCACGTGCTGGGCGATGAAGTTGCACGTCATTTCCTGGCTCACCGGCGCCAACCGCTGGAGACGGGCCTCACGCCAGTAACGCTCGACGTGATACTCGGTGGCGTAACCAAGACCCCCCAGGGTCTGCACCGCCTGATCGGCCGCGAAGTAGCTCGCTTCTGCCGCGAGGTACTTGGCCGTGTTTGCCTCTTCGGCGCAGTTCAGCCCGTTGTCGTACTTCCACGCTGCGAGACGCATCATCTGAGAGGCGGCACCGAGTTCCATATGCGCCTTCGCCAGCGGATGGGCGATGGCCTGATTCGCCCCGATCGGGCGATCGAACACCACCCGGTCCTTCGCGTACTGCACGGCCCGGCGGATTGCGACCTCGCCGATGCCACACGCCATCGCTGACAGCAGGATGCGTTCGGGGTTGATGCCATGCAGGATGTGCTGGAAGCCACGTCCGCGCTCGCCGACCAGGCGCCAGCCCGGCACCGGCAGGCGGTCATAGGCCACCTCGCAGGACGCAACAGCATTACGGCCGAGCTTGGGGATGGGGCGGATATCCACGTATGCGGGATCGAGATCCGCCAAGAACAGGCTGAGCCCATTGAGCCGGTTCGCTGGATCGTGATCGGTGCGCACAAGCAACAGCACCACCTCGGACTCGAGGGCCTTCGATGTCCAGATCTTGCGACCGGTGATGATCCAGCCTCCCGACCCGTCCTCGACAGCACGTGTGGTGATGCGCCCG
>WLMZ01000125.1 GCA_009726095.1 Actinomycetota bacterium | reverse complement strand
TACGCGAACCCAAGAAGCTGGGAACCGCAATCGCAGCCAGGATGCCGATAATGAGCATTGCCACAGCAAGCTCGGTCAATGTGAAACCGGCATCACGCCGGAACAACTTCTTCATAGCAACCCTCACGAGTTCCTCCATGTTGATTCAGTGCCCCGGCTACACCGGACACCGCCCACGCCGTATACGCAGACAAAGTTATGTGTCGGCACGAATGCAGCACTTTGTTTCGCGAACCTCACCACCCCCTGAGGAGCTCGCGTTGCATTCGGCACAAAAGTTGCCGACACTAACCACTGTGCCAATGCCGCAAGAACAACCGGGGACCCCATGAGCCGCCGACCATCGACGATGTTCGGGGCAGAGCTCGACGGCACCACCCTGCGTTTGGTGCGGGTCGAGGGTTCCCGCGTGACTGCCTACGAGCAGGTCACGATCACCGGCCAGAACTCAGCGGCGCGGATCATGCGTCATCATCTCGGCCGTCGCGGAACGGGCGTACTGGCCTGGGCATCACCCGGCATCGCATTGCGGCGCTCGCCGCTGCCATCGGTCCCCGATCGCCAGGTTGCGTCAGCGGTACGCGATGTGCTCGATCGGCACCTGCCCGGTGGCGGCGCGCTGCCCGGAGCAGGTCTGGTACGCCCCCTGCAGGACTCGG
Source organism: Actinomycetota bacterium (assembly GCA_009726095.1). Classification (GTDB taxonomy): domain Bacteria; phylum Actinomycetota; class Acidimicrobiia; order Acidimicrobiales; family Ilumatobacteraceae; genus WLMZ01. The sequence goes on along the minus strand of WLMZ01000125.1, from coordinate 8,192 downwards.
CGCGTTCGCTGGCCACCATCGGGGTCATCACCGCTGACGCCGGGTTGGCGCTGCGCGATGGTCTGGGTAACACCGCCTGCTCGCTGGTCGTCGCGCCGTTCACGCTCAGTCACGATGGCCTGTATCTGGCGCTGCGCAGCTCGTGCGCCGAACTGACGCTCGTGCAGGACGGCATTGCCCATGTCACCCGCCAGCTCCGTTGCGGTGGACTGATCGCCGGCACCCAGAACGATACGCTCGGGCTCTCGTTGCCACCGCGAAGCCTCGAGCTCGTGGCCGCCGGAGACACCACCGACCCGACGCTGTTGCTCGCCGCCCGCCGGTATGTGGCGTCGCTGGCTCGCGAGATCCACCGCACGATCGAACACTGGGAATGGAGCGGCGAGACCTGCCCGCGTTCGTTGTGGGTGTACGGAGCCGGGGCCACGTTGCCGCATCTGCCGTCGTTCATCACCAGCGTGGGCCTGACCGCCCGTCAGGCGCCGGTGAGCGAGGAACTCGATCTGTCAGTGATCCCACCCGACGAACGACTGGCTGCCTATGGTGCCATCGCTGCCGCCACGGCACCGATCGATGAGCAGCCGCTGATCGACCTCACCCGTGCCACACGCGGCCGCCTGGGCTCCGGCGGGTCGCGCACGAGTGGCCCCAGCGACCCCTTCGCCGGGTTCGAGGGCGTGATGAGCGGCAACGGCACGCGTGGCTTTTCCAGCCCGGTGCTGGGACGTTCCAGCGACAACTCCCTGCCGCAGGGCCTGGGCACCGTGCTGATCGCCTGTGCCATCACGGCAGTGTTCGGTCTGGGCGCTTGGTGGAACGCCACCCGCGCCCTCGACAACGCCAACTCCGAGCTCACCGCGGCTGCGCGCTCGGTACAAGTCGGCCAGGCGCGCAATGACTATGCGTCCGCCGTGGCGCAGGCCGCCTCCGAGGTGCGCCGGCTGTCGCCGAAGGGCTCCCCTGGCTGGAACAGCGCCCTGAGCACGCTGATGACCTACCTGCCCGCAGACCCCAAGGTCGCTTCGATCCGCATGGCCACCAACGGCGAGGCCCTCGAAGCCACCGTCGCTGCGCCGCTGCCCATGACCGCTGAGACCGTCGCCGCATGGCGCACCGCCCTCGAGAACATCGGCACCGTCGCCGAGCCCACGGTGCAGAGCACCCCGAACGGCGACACCGAGGTGTTCGTGGTCACCTTTCCACCACCGGCGATCAGCACCGTCGCCACCGGCGCTGATGCTGCTGGCACTGGAACGGTCAACCCATGAGCCGCAATCGTCTCACCATCGGCCTGCTCGTGATCGCGCTGGCCATCGGATCGGTTGCTGCGGTCAACGCCATCAGCGGCCGTTTCTCGCTGGCCCATTCGCGCTCCGACAAGGCCACGGCGCTGCGCTCTGACACCAAGATGCTTCTCGCCAATCTCCCCGCCACCTTTGACGACGACCTGGCCCGCGTCAAAACGGCCGTCCCGCTCACCCTCACCCAGCAGGATCTGATCGACCACGCCACCACCGTGGCGGCTTCCGTTGGTTTGACCATGGTGGCGCCCGATCCCACCGTCGGGGCAGCACTGTCGGCCCAGTTGCTGGCCAGCTTGCCGGGCGGCGGCGCCACCCCGGGTCAGGCCCTCACGCCGGTGTCCACCGTGCTTGCCGTACAAGGCGACTTTCACCAGATCAGCGACTTCCTCGAGCAGGTCGACCGCAGCGCACTGCTCGTGGTGCGTTCGACGGTCGAGTTCACCTTCGACAGCGATGCCTTCGTTGCGACCTTCGCCCTCGCTGGCCTGCAGTTCACCGCCGACAGCCCCGAACAGGCCGTTGCCCGGGCCGGCCGCTCAACCACGAACGGGACCCCATGAGCATCACCAACCTCGACGAACTCCCGCAGCTGAGCCAGGCGCTCGACGTCATCGCTCGCTCCCGGCCCGATCTGGTGCACGCCCTGCACAACCTGCGCGCCGCCGCCGAGAACGGCTGGCAACGTGGCGTACGCCCGATTCGTTCCATCGTTGATGCCGGGCTCGACATCGCCCAGCTCGAACTGTGTATCTGGACCCTGCAGGGCTTCGACTACATGGCCGAGCTCCCTGAACTGGTCTCCCCCGACCTGCTCGGTCGTATCCCGCCGCACGAGGCCGTCGATCTGGGTGTCTTCCCCGTCGGCCGGGCCGACGACACCGTCACCGTCGCCGTGGTCGACCCGCTCGATACCGAGTTGATGACCGAAATTCGGTCTCGGTTCCCCGAATACACCGTCGAGATCGTGGTGACCAACCGCCCAGCGCTCGAAGCTGCGGCCAACAACCAAGAAGACGCCGAGCTCGCCGATGACTTCGTCGACGAAGAAGCGCTCGCTCGCGCTGCACAGCTACGCGCCATGCAGGATCAGCTCACGTCCACCGGCCGGGTCGCCGAACTCGCCGACGTGCTCATTGAACTGGCCATCATGAGCGGCGCCTCCGACATCCACATCGAACCCGACGGCGATCGCTGCCAGATCCGTTTCCGGCTCGACGGCATGTTGACTGCTGCCGGCTCGCACCCGGCGGCGTACTGCCAGACCCTGGTCAACCGCATCAAGATCATGGCGCAGCTCGATGTCGGCGATCGCCGCACGCCCCAGGACGGACGCGCGACGGCCATCTACGGCGGGCGCACCGTCGACCTGCGCGTCGTCACCATCCCATCGGCGTGGGGACCTGAGTCCTGCGTCATCCGTCTGCTCGACCAGTCCCGGGTCAGGGCGAGGTTCTCGGCGCTCGGTTTCAGCCGCCACAACACCGCCCAGTTCGACAAGCTGTTGTCGCTGCAGGGCGGCGTCGTGCTGGCCACCGGCCCCACGGGCTCGGGCAAGACCACCACGCTCTACAGCGCACTGCAGCAGATGACCACACCAGCGATCAAGACCATCACGGTGGAAGACCCGGTGGAATACCGGCTCCCGGGCATGCTGCAGGTGCAGGTCAACCGGGCCGCAGAGTTCGACTTCGCCACCGCGCTGCGCGCCATCCTGCGCGCCGACCCCGATGTGCTCCTGGTCGGCGAGGTCCGCGACGCAGAGACCGCCCGCACCGCCCTTGGTGCAGCACTGACCGGCCAAGTCGTGCTGGCGTCGTTGCACGCCGTCAGCGCCGCTGCGGCGCCGATCCGGCTCATCGACCTCGGTATCGAGCGTTTCATGGTGGCCGCCGCCGTCCGCGGCGTCATCAACCAGCGCCTGTTGCGTCGGCTGTGCCGACGGTGTCGCGTGCCCTACGCCCCGCGCCGCTCGCAGCTCGACGACGCCGGCTGGCCCTTCGCCCGCCCCGAGCGCCTGTGGGGTGCTCGTGCTGGCGGTTGCGACGCCTGCAACGGTACGGGCTACCGCGGTCGCGCTGTGGTGGCCGAGGTGATCGCGATGGACGATGTCCTGCGCGCCGCCATCATCGACAACGCCGACCCGAGCGAGATCGAGGCCATCGCCATCCGCCAGGGCATGGTTCCCATCCGCCACGACGCCCTGCAGCTCGCCCGTCAGGGCGCGACCTCACTCGAGGAAATCTCCCGCGTCATCGGGACGAGGTGAGCTGAGATGTCGAGCACGTACAGCTTCCGCGGTGTGGATCAGCGCGGCGAGCGCCGCTCTGGCCGGATCGTGGCCATGGACCGCCGTACCGCCGAGGTCAAGCTGCATCGACGCGGCATCGAGGTGTCGCGCCTTCGCCGTCGGGTGCTGCCCGACCTCTTCTCCCACGACGCCGGGTTCGTCAGGCCCAAGCTGCCCCTCACCGAGGTGTCCTGGGTGTGCCGCAACCTGGCAAGCCTGCTGCGCAACGGCGTCACCTTGCCCGCTGCATGCGAGCTGCTCGCCGATCAGCGGCCGGGCAAACGTGCCGGCCGGGCACTGACCGCCATCCAGACCGACCTCGAAGCGGGACAGGACGTCGGCGAAGCATTTGGCCATCAGGGCCGCCGCCTCGGCGACGTGGCCGTATCAATGATCGAAGCGGGCGCGGCAACCGGCACCCTGCTGCCCACCTTCACCGGCATCTCGTCGCTGTGCGACGCCCAGGTGCGCCTGCGCACCAACCTGCGCCGGGCCATCAGCTACCCGATCACGGTGGCGGTCACCACCGGGTTGTTGTTGTTCGGCATGATCTACTTCGTGGTGCCACGGTTCGAGAAGCTGTACGCAGACCTCGGCGCCCCACTGCCGAGCCTGACCACCACCGTGCTCAACCTGAGCATCACCGTCACCCGCCAGGCCTGGGCCATCCCGGCATCGATTGCGTTGATCGTGTCGTTGGTCGTGCTGATACGCCGCCTTCCGGCGGGCAGGCTGATCCTCGACCGCCTCGTGCTGAAGCTGCCCCGCATCGGTCCCCTCGCCTACCGCTCGATCACCGCACGGTGCGTCAAGACGCTGGGTGCACTGTTGCAGAGCCGGGTGCCAATGCTCGATGCCCTCGAGCTGACCGGGCGGGTTGCCGGTAACGCCGTCTTCGAGGCCTCGTTCACCGAGGTTCGCCACGCCATTGCGCTCGGCGATTCGTTCAGCGTCGCGTTCGCCAGCGCCGATCAGCTGCCCCTTGTACTGCGCGACCTTGCCGCTGTCGGCGACGCCGCCGGCGATGTCTCGGGTGTGCTGCTGCGCTACGCCGCCGATGTCGAGGAAGACCTCAAGACCGATGGCGAAGGTTTCGGCAAGGCGCTGGAGCCGTTCATGATCGTGGGCCTCGGCGCATTGATCGGCGTGGTCATGGTGGCGCTGTACCTGCCGATGTTCAAGCTGATCACCGTCATCAGGTAGGTCCACCCGCACGAGCCCGCGCCCGGGACCGTCGGCGTCATTGATACCGGCGCTTTCGCCAGACCCGCTGCGGCGCGAGACTGATCGCAGTCGTTGGAGGTGACCGATGCAGCGTATGGGCAGTCTCGATGCGGTGTTCTTGGCGATCGAACAACCGACGAGCCCGATGAACATCGGGTCGGTCAGCGTCTTCGATGGTCCGGCACCCACGCTGGAGACGGTCCGCGAGTTCGTCGCCGCCAAGCTTGCGTCCGTGCCGCGTTGCCGGCAACGCGCCCACTTCATGTGGTTGCAGGCGACACGGCCCGTCTGGATCGACGATGCCGACTTCGACCTCGCCAACCATGTGCGCGCCACCACGCTGTGCGCCGGCGGCGCGTCGACGCTCGAGGAAGTCGTCGAGCAAGTGATGGTCGAGCCGCTCGACCGCCGTCGTTCGCTGTGGCAGATGCTGGTCGTCGATGGGCTGGACGACCAGCGTTGGGCGGTCGTGTCGACGATGCACCATTGCATGGTCGATGGCGTGGCCGGCACCGACCTGCTCGCCGTGATACTCGATGCCGAGCCCGATGCACGCCACGCCGAGCCGCTGCCGTGGGCACCCGAACGCAAGCCGTCGTGGTGGGACCTCGCCCGGTTCACCGTTGCAGCGAGTGCCGCATCGTTCAGAACGCACCTGCGACACCTGGCCCGCATGCTGCGCCACCCGCTGCGCACCTGCCGACGGCTCCACCACATCGCCAGCGGAGCCCGAGGACTGTGGCTGCAACCGAGCCGACGCGACTCGCCGCTCACCGGGCCGCTCGGGACACAGCGGCGATGGATGCATACGTCGATCCCGCTCGATCACGTGGCGAGCGTTCGGCGCGGGCTGGGAGGCACCGTGAACGATGTCGTGCTCACCGCTGTGACGCGGGGTCTTCGCGAGCTGATCCATGAGCGCAAGGCAACCGTGCGCACGCCTGACGTGATGGCGCTCGTGCCGGTGTCGATGCGCGGGGCCGATGATCATGGTCGCCTCGACAACCGCGTCGCCGTCACCCATGCCCTGCTCCCGGTCGCCATCGACGATGCCGCCGACACCCACCGGGCAGTGCGCGCCGAGATGGTGATCGTGAAGGCCTCGCACGAGACCGATGCATCAACGGTGCTGCTGCATTCCGGCGACCTTGTCCCCCACGCAGTCGCAGCGGTCATCGCCCGCGCGGTGGTGCGCGCACAGCAGAACATCGAGACCATCGTCACCAATGTGCCCGGCCCCCGGCAACCGCTCTACCTCTGCGGTCGCCGAATGCTCATGGCATACCCCTTTGCTCCGATCGCCGGCCGCATCCAGATTGCCGTGGCAATCTGGTCCTACTGCGGCACGCTGTACATCGGCGTCACCGGAGACCGCGATGGCGCAGGTGACATCGACGTACTCATCCGTGGTATCGACCGCGGTTTCGCCGATCTCGTGCACGCCGCTGGCCGCGACGCCGCCTGACCCTCTGAACGAGCGTTCCACCGGCCGCTCACGTACCCCCAGAACGCAACCTCGCACAATTGGGACCTTGGACCCTTCCCCGACCGCGCAGGCCGGGCGCACCATGAACCTGCCCGGATGAATCACCTTCGGAGCAATGTTCAGGGAGGCGGCCATGCGCAGAACCCGGACCACGCGTCACGCACTGCTCGCCTCGATCACCCTCCTGCTTTCGTGCGGCGGTGGCTCCACCAGCACAGAGTCCGCCAACACCCAGGCCCTGAACACACAGCCGCCGGGCACACAGGCTGTGAACACAAACCCCACGAGTACACGTCCAACCAGCACCGACTCCTCCGGGGTCTGGTTACCCCTCCTCGTCGAGCACACGCCAACGGTGAAGGTGTCGTTCTCACCGGAGCGGCTGTGGTTCTGGGCGCTGCTCGGTATCGGCTCCGATTACGTCATGCTGCAGGGCGACGACAACGGCAATTCCTGGGTCACTGCGGTCAGCGAGCACGGTGAACAGTGGAAGACAGCGGTCAGTGAAACGATGGGCCTCGCCGTGCTCAACGGCGTCGTGCTGGTGACGGTCAACTCCGACGAAGCACCCGACGGGGTAGATCTGATCGGCATCTCGGCCGACGACGGATCCATCCGCTTCACCACCCATCTCGATGGCTACTACATGGTCCAACAGGCAGGATCGGACGTACTCCTGATCGACGACTCCAGCGAGGCCCTGACAGTCGCCCGCGTCGACCCGACCACGTTTGCCGTCGGTACGACCATCAGGTTCCCACACAGCGACACGTACGAACGCGTCGACCAGGGACTCTTGGCATGGAACGGCTCCCGCACAATGCTGATCTCGATCGGCTCGATGACATCGCAGGAATGGGCGTCGGGCTCCAGCGCTTCCCCGAACCTGGTGTCACCGACCACAGCGGGCGACACGTTGATTCACTCAGACTCGTCGGGTGCGTTGTCGGGCATCGGCCCTGACGGTCAGCCGCGATGGTCTGCAAAGGCAGACGTCGGCACGGTCACGGCAATCTGGTCGCCCGACGTCGACCACGTGCTGGTGGCAGGGTCGACAGGTCTCGAACTCTTCCTGCTCAGCGCGAATGCTGCCACCTCCGTTGCTTCGCAAATGGGGACCGGGCGCCTCGGCCCGACTGCAGTCATCGACGGCACCGCACATCTGGTCTGGTATCACGAGGGCCGTGGCAGCGTCGTCCGGCTCACCCCCACCGGTTTCGACACCGTCGGCAGCTTCGCGGCTGAGGAAGTCGACCCTGAGAACGACTCCGCCGAACAAGCCACCTTTGTGGACAATGCCCTCTACCTCACCACGCACATCACTGGCGCGGGAGCGAAGCAATCGGTCGGTCTCACTGCGTACTCATTGAGCGACATGAAGCCGTTGTGGACGCTCGAGTCCGAGAGCGCCGACGAACTCGAGGCCTTCTGGCTGTTCCAGGAGGACGTGATCGTGCTGTTGTACGGCTACGCGCTCATCCCGTCGTACGTGAGCTTGTATCGGTGATCGCTCAGCGCGGGATGATGGTGCCCATGTTCATGATGCCGTTGGGGTCGAAGGCCTGCTTCAACGCAACCAGCATGGGATACGACGATCCGTATTCGTCCTTCACCCACCGCGCCCGGGCCTTGCCGATGCCGTGGTGGTGCACGATTGATCCGCCGTGGCGCAGCGTCTCCTCGCAGATGATCGCGATGATCGGGAAGTAGTACTTGTCGTTCTCTTCCTCGGGCTCACAATCGATGAGGTCGTAGAAGTAGTTGAAGTACATGTTCGTACCGTTGATGTAGCTGTGCGACGAGTGACCGCCGAGCAGGGTGATGCCCTTCATCTCGGCCCGGATGCGTGGCAGCACGGCTTCGTAGATGTCGTTGATCGTGCTCCAGTCGG
>WLMZ01000124.1 GCA_009726095.1 Actinomycetota bacterium | reverse complement strand
GGGTGCGGGTGCGGGTGCGGTGGCGCGTGCCGCCGGTGCGCTGTCGGTGCTGATTCCCTGACGGATCAGCTCGACCTCCCAATCGGGAAGCGGCTCGCCATCGGGGCCGAGGATGACCGCATCGGCTGCGGGCGTTGCGTCACCCGAGGGGGCCGAAGCCGACCTGCGGGCCGCCGGACGCGGTGCACCGGCCCGGGCCTGCGGCGAACGGCCAGGAGACACACTGGCGGCGGCTGGTTCGCCCGACGACGCTGCAGACGCTGCAGAGCCCTGACCATTGGCAACGGGAATGGCCCCCGTCTGCTCGAGGATCTTTTGGATGACATCGGCCTTCTTGGCACGCGAGGTGGTCTTCACGCCCAGCGCCGAGGCGATGGCGACCAACTGTTCGCGATCTTTTGATTCGAGCATTGACAGTTCGAGGGCATCCGCAGCCACGGGGTCCTACTTTCCAGGGGAGTGCCCCTCACGGGGCAGAGTGCTGCTACTGCGGGAGGCGTGCGGCGTGCAAGCGCACAACGGACGCCGGTGTACCCGCCACCAGCAAGGGATTCACACGATCACGGTTCCGCCAGCGAACGGTGATGAACAGACGTCGCGGGGCGCATCGAAAAGTGCGGCCCGAAGCGGGCACCCGCACCCTATACAGACGCGTTGTCGCGATGCAACAACCCAGGCGTCGGACCGAGGTCAGCGGGCAACGGCCCGTTCGACGAAGCGCTCAACATCGGCCAGATCGTTGGCCACCAGGTTCGTGCGCTCGGGACGCTCGAACAGGTCGGCCAGGTGCGCTGGTAACGCCGGGTACACGCCGGTGGCGCGCTGCACGGCGTCGGGGAACTTGGCGGGATGGGCTGTGGCCAGCGTGATCACCGGGCGACCTGCGTCTGTGGCGCGCAGGCTGTGCACTGCCGCCGTGCCGGTGGCCGTGTGCGGGTCGATCAGCTCGCCGCTGGCCCGGTAGACCCGGCGGATCTCGGCCAGTGTCTGGGTGTCGTCGATGCGGGCGGCACGAAACATCGGGGTGATCCATGCAGACACCTGGTCGGGTTCCACCTGCAGCGATCCGGTGTGCCGGAACCGCTGCAATTGCTCGGCGGTCTGCCCACCATCACGGCCGTTCATCTCGAACAGCAACCGCTCGAAGTTGGACGACACCTGGATGTCCATCGATGGGCTCAAGGTGGGCATGACCTCGCGCGCCGTCATGTCGTTGGCGTTGATGAACCGGGTGAGGATGTCGTTCGAGTTGGACGCCACGATGAAGTCGTTGATGGGTGCACCCATGGTGCGCGCGATCCATCCGCTGAGCACGTTGCCGAAGTTGCCGGTGGGCACGCTGAACGTGGCGCCGTGGTCAGCGGTTGCGCCGAGCGAGCGACTGGCCGTCACGTAGTACACGATCTGGGCCATCACGCGCGCCCAGTTGATGCTGTTCACGGCCGACAGGTTCATGCGCTCACGGAACGGGGCGTCGTTGAACATCGCCTTCACGAGATCCTGGCAGTCGTCGAACGTGCCCTCAACGGCCACCGTGTGCACGTTGGGGGAATCGACCGTGGTCATCTGGCGTCGCTGCACGTCGCTGGTGCGACCCTGCGGATAGAGGATGACGATGTCGACGTTGCTGCACGACTTCACCCCGTCGATCGCTGCGCTGCCCGTGTCACCACTGGTGGCGCCCACGATCGTGACGCGCTGACCGCGCTCGGCCAGGACGTAATCGAACAACCGCCCAACCAACTGCAGCGCGACATCCTTGAACGCCAGGGTGGGCCCATGGAACTGCTCGAGCAGCCATTCGTCGGCCCCGATCTGTACCAGCGGCACCACGGCGTCATGGCGGAACGTGGCGTATGCCTCGGTGCAGAGCTGCGCGAACACATCGGCCGGGATGTCGTCGCTGACGAACGGCGACATGATCGCTGCAGCGGCTTCGGCATAGCTGCGCGTGCCGCTGAGATCGGGCAGGCTCGGCCACTCGGTGGGCATGTACAGCCCTCCGTCGTTGGCCAGACCTGCGAGCAGGACATCGCAGAACCCGAGTTCGGGGGCTGCGCCGCGGGTGGAGACGTAGCGCATGGCGATCAGGCGCCGATGACGCGCAGCAGGCTGCCGACCCGCTTGACGGTGTCCAGGTCGCGCAGCTCGCGCACGCAGGCCTGGATCGACGACTCACGTGCCGTATGGGTGATGAACACCAGCCGGGCGTCGTCGCGCAGGCCCTCCTGCTCGGCTGCACGGATGCTCACGTCGTTGCGGGCAAAGACCCCCGTGACCGAATGCAGCACGCCCGGCCGATCGGCAACATCCAGGCTGAGCAGGAATTCCGACGTGGTTTCGTCGATGGGACGGATGACTGCACGGCCGAACGAACCAAGCGAACCATGGGTGCCCTGGCGAAGGTTGACGGCGGCATCAATGACGTCGCCCAGCACCGCACTGGCCGTGGGCATGCCGCCGGCACCGCGGCCATAGAACATGAGCGAGCCGACAGCGCCGCCCTCGACGAAGACTGCGTTGTAGCTCTCGCGCACGCTGGCAAGGGGGTGCTGCTTGGGCACCATCGCCGGGTGCACACGCACCGCGACCTCGCCCGTGGCGGCATCCTGTTCGCAGATGGCCAGCAGCTTCACCACGTACCCCAGGCGGGTGGCCATGGCGATATCAGCAGCGGTGACCCCGCTGATGCCCTCGTGATACACATCGCCGGCAACGATCTTCACGCCAAAGGAGATGGTGGCGATGATGGCGGCCTTGGCGCCGGCGTCGAAGCCCTCGACATCGGCTGTTGGGTCACGCTCGGCAAAGCCGAGGCGCTGCGCCTCTGAGAGCGCCGCCGAGTAATCAGCGCCCTCTTCGGTCATCTTCGTGAGGATGAAGTTGGTGGTGCCGTTGACGATGCCGAGCACGCGGCGAATCGGCTCGCCGCGCAGGCTCTCGCGCAATGCCCGGACCAGCGGGATGCCGCCGGCCACGGCGGCCTCGAACAGCAGGTCGACACCGGCCGCGTCGGCGGCGGCATACAGCTCGGTGCCCACGTTGGCGAGCAGTTCCTTGTTGGCGGTGACCACCGGCTTGCCCTTGCCCAGCGCCGTGACAATGAGCTCGCGTGCCGGCTCGATGCCACCGATCACCTCGACGACCAGATCTACCTCGGGATCGTCGATCACCGCATACGCATCGCGCACAAGCACGCCGGGGGCCAGATCGACCTCGCGCTCGCGCGACACGTTGCGAACGGCAACGCGCGTGACCTCGAGGCGAATACCCGTGCGCGCTTCGATAGACGACGCCTGTTGCGCCACCAACTGCACGAAGGCCGCGCCAACGTTGCCGCACCCCAACACACCAATTCGAACACGAGCACCGTTCATAGCCACGCCAGCAGGCTACGCGTGCGTGGGCGTACTGCGAAACCTATGGCGCGATCCGGACGAAGAGGAACCTGTTCGATCAGACCTGGGCGTGGGCCGCTGGCCGTGCCGTGGGCACCGACTCGGACGGGCGCTGCGGCCTCAGGAACAACGCCATCACCGTGACGAGGTAGGTGATGTAGACCACGAGTTGCAACCATGTCGTGGTGGTGCTGAAGCTGAGCGTGCCCTTCAGCAGTGTGCCCAGCCATCCGTCGGGAGAAATGTGCGAGGAAACATCGAAGGCGATGCTGTGCTCTCCGGGCAGCATGCCCGCCTCTTGCAGATCGCTGATGCCGTAGGCCAGTACGCCGGAGGCGATCACGATCAGTGCGCAGCCCGTGATGCGGAAGAACACGCCGAGGTTCAGCGTGACCGCACGCCGGTAGATCAGGTAGCCGACGAGGACGGCCGAACCGAGGCCGAGCAACACGCCCAGCAGCGCACCCGTTTCGGATCCAGCCGCCTGCACGGTGGGCCACAGGAACAATGCCAATTCGAACCCCTCGCGTCCGACGGCCAAGAATGCGGCCAGGGCAACGGCCCACCAGCCGACCTCAACCGCCCTGTCCAGCTTGGAATGCAGGTCGCGCTTCATCATGTGCGCCTGCGTGCGCATCCAGAACACCATCCAGGTGACCAACCCCACGGCGAGCACCGACATGATGCCGGCGAACGCTGGCTCGGCTGAGTCGCTCAGCTCATTTGAGGTGAACGTGAGCGCCGCACCGACGCCCAGGCACATCACCACGGCAACGGCGACGCCGGCCCACAACGCGCTGAGCTGATCCGCTCGACCCGACTTGCGCAGGTACGCAACCAGGATTCCGACGATGAGGGCTGCCTCGAGCCCCTCGCGAAGACCGGTGAGGAAGGTTTGCAACATTGGTCTACCCTCTGGAGAGAGTGGCGGCCGGGTCAACCCGGTCGCACACGGTGGTTACAACAGGATTGAGCATATGTTAGGTAGACCTAACATTGCAACCCGAGGGAGCACCCGGCGCAGGCCATCTCCGGCGGCGACGCCTGGTACGGCTCAGCCGAGGTCGCAGGCGAGCAGGTCGTCGTAGGTCTCGCGTCGCACGACCAGGCGCGCTGCGCCGTCGGCCACGAACACCACAGCCGGCCGCGTGACCTTGTTGTAGTTGCTGCCCATGCTGTGCCCGTAGGCACCGGTGACCGGGGTGGCGATGAGGTCGCCCACCACGATGTCGGCCGGCACCGCCGCATCGAAGATGAGCACATCGCCGCTCTCGCAGTGCTTGCCCACCAGCCGGGCCGAGGCATCACGCGGCGCAGCGACATCTCGCGGCAGGAACGCCTCGTAGCCGCTGCCGTACAGCACCGGCCGCGGGTTGTCGCTCATGCCACCATCAACCGAGATGTAGGTACGCACGCCGGGGATGTGCTTCACGGTGCCCACGGTGTAGAGCGTGAGCGCCGCCGACGCCACAATGGAGCGACCCGGCTCGACGCTGACGCGGGCACGCACACCGAGTGCCGCGCAGGCATCGAGCAGCACGCTGCCCCACTGCCCGATCGTGGGGGCTTCCTCGCCGCTGGTGTAGGCGACGCCGAGTCCACCACCGAGCACGAGTTCGGGGAGATCGAAGGACGCGGCGAACTTCGCCATGACCTCGGCGGCCTTGGCGAAGTTGGCCGCCGCGAACACATTGGAGCCGATGTGGCAGTGCAGGCCGACGAGCTGCATGGCGGACGACCCGCGGGCCCGCTCGACGGCGAGCAGCGCATCGCCGTTACCCAGGTTGAAGCCGAACTTGCTGTCGTCCTGGCCGGTGGCGATGAACTCGTGGGTGTGTGCGTGCACCCCTGGCGTGATGCGCAGCAACACCTGCGGGCACGGTGCGCCAGCAGCGTGCAGCGCATCGATGCGATCCATCTCGTCGAAGCTGTCGACCACGATGTGGCGCACGCCGACCGTCATCGCGGCGCGGAGTTCGTCGATGCTCTTGTTGCTGCCGTGCATGACACAGGCATCGGCGGGCACGCCGGCCGCCAGCGCAACGTGCAGTTCGCCACCGGTGGCGACATCGAGCAACAGACCTTCGTCGTAGGCCAACTTGGCCATCGCCCGGCACAGGAAGGCCTTTGTTGCATAGACAACATTCTGGTGACCGAACGCTTGCACGGCCTCGCGGCAGCGCGCCCGAAGATGCGTTTCGTCGTAGACGAACAGCGGCGTGCCGTAGGTGGCACCGAGTTCAGCCAACGAGCATCCACCGATGGTCAGCGATCCATCGGCGGCCACAGTGGCGGTATCAGACAGCAACGACAACGGGACGGCGGTGCTCATGGTTACATCCGCTCCGGGGCAACGATGCCCAACAGGTCAAGGCCCTTGCCCATCACCCGCGCCGTCACATCGCACAACGCCAGACGGCTCTGCATGGTTGCCTCGTCGGCGGCCTTCAGTACCGGGCAGTGCTCGTAGAAGGCGGTGAAATCCTGGGCGAGATCGAACAGGTAGGTGCACAGGCGGTGCGGGCTGTAGCGATCGATGGTGTCCCAGACGGCGGTGTCGAATGCCAGCAGACGCAGTGCGAGCGACCGCTCCTGCAGGGTGCCGAGCACCGGCGTGGTGCTGCGCACGGTCTCACGGCTCACGCCGGCGCGACGAAAGATGCTGCAGATGCGCGCGTGCGCGTACTGCAGATACGGCGCCGTGTTGCCGTCGAAGGACAGCATGCGATCCCATTCGAAGACGTAGTCCTTGATGCGGTCGGTGCTGAGGTCGGCGTACTTCACGGCACCCATGCCAATGGCGTGGGCCACGACGCTGCGCTCGGCGGCGGGCAGGTCGGGGTTCTTCTCGGCAACAGCCTGCTCGGCGCGTTCAATGGCTTCGTCAAGCAGTTCGCTGAGCTTCAACGACTCGCCGCTACGGCTCTTGAGCATCTTGCGGTCGGCACCCAACACGTTGCCGAACGACACGTGCACGGCCACGCCGGGCTGCAGCCAACCGGCCATCTCGGCCACGGCGAACACCATGGCCAGGTGCTGTGCCTGCGGCGCGCCCACCACGTACACCATGCGGTCGGCATGCAGTCGCTCGACGCGATCGATGACACAGGCGAGATCGGTGGTGGCGTAGTTGTAACCGCCCACCGAGTTCTGCACGATCAGCGGCAGCGGCTCGCCCTCGCGGTTGAGGTAGCCGGGAGGAAACACCACCTGGGCACCATCGCTCTCCAGCAGCAGACCGGACTCGCGCAGACGGTCCACCACCACCGGCAGCATCGGGTTGTACATGCTCTCCGGGGCGAGGTCTTCGTCCGTCAGCAGCACGCCGAGTGTTGCGTACACGCCATTGAAGTAGCGCGTGCTCTCGGCCACGAGAATGCCCCAGAGGCGCAACGTCTCGGCATCGCCGCCCTGCAGCAACACCACCCGCTGTCGGGCACGGTCCTGGAACACCTCGTCGGCGTCGAACTTGGCGCGTGCGCCCTTGTAGAAACCGGCAAGATCGCCGACGGACAAGTCGTTGGCGGCCGTGGTCTCGCCGAGGTCGAGCATGTGCTCGATGAGCATGCCGAACGGCGTGCCCCAATCGCCGATGTGGTTCTCTTTCGTGACGCGATGGCCCACGAGTTGCAGCATGCGGACCAGCGAGTCGCCGATGACCGTGGTGCGCAGGTGCCCCACATGCATCTCCTTGGCCACATTGGGGTGCGAATAATCGACGATGATGTGCTCGGCCAACGTGGCGGTACGCACACCCAGTCGGGGATCGGCCGCTGCCTCGGCGAGCTGCTGAGCCAGGAAACTGTCGCTGAACGTGAGGTTCAAAAAGCCGGGACCGGCGATCTCGATGGTGGAGCAGACATCGGCCAGTTGTTCTCTGGCGATGGCCAGCACTTCCTCGGCCACCTGCCGGGGGTTCTTGCCGACCTGCTTGGCAATGGCCAGTGCGCCGTTGGCCTGCGCATCGGCCCGATCGCTGGGCCGCACCACAGGATCGGCACCCTCGCCACCAACGGCAGCGAACGCAGGAGCGAGCAGGGTGGAGACGGTGACGACGGGATCGGCCATGGGACACACATTCTGCCAAGTCAGCCGTCCGAACGCGTTGCCGATTCGAATCCGCTGGGCGCTAACGTGCACATGCGTTTATCCAGCCCTCGTAGCTCAGGGGATAGAGCATTGGTTTCCGGAACCATGTGCGGGAGTTCGAATCTCTCCGAGGGCGCTCTGCAAGTTCCACCGCCGCCAGCGGATATGTCCGGCTCGGCGGGTTTCGGTGTTGACCGCCAGTGAGCCGCATTACTGGCCGTGACGTCAGGACCCGGGCTGGTTGAGCTCGACGGAGAACCCGTAGGCGGTGGCGAGCTCAGAGTCACGGGCGGCGAGGGCGCTGGCGAGAGCGACGACCACGTGGCACTGCTTGACTGTTGCGTCGTCCTGCATTTTGCCTTCGATCATGATGGCACCGGTTCCGTCGCCCATCTCCTCAATGACACGACAGGCCCAGGCCACCTCGGCCGGTGCGGGGCTGAAGACCTTGCGGGCGATGTCGATCTGCGACGGATGCAGGCTCCACGCCCCGACACAACCGAGGAGGTACGCGTTACGGAACGCGTCCTCGCAGCCGAGCGGGTCGCCGATATCGCCGAACGGTCCGGCGAACGGGAGAATCCCGTTGGTGACGCATGCATCGACGATACGAGCCAGTGTGTAGTGCCACAGGTCCTGCTGATAGGTCGGGCGGGCACGCCCGGGATCAGAGTCGTCGGGGTCGGCGCGAACCAGATAGTCCGGGTGCCCGCCGCCGACCCGGGTGGTCTTCATGCCCCGGTCTGCTGCCAGGTCGGCTGGCCCGAGCGACACACCCTGCAGGCGTGGGCTGGCAGCACAGATTTCTTCGATACGGGCCACACCCCGGGCGGTCTCGATCAACGCGTGGACGAGGATGGGTCGTTCGAGCCCCGCTGCGGCTTCGAGCTGGGCCAGGAGCCGGTCGATGTAGTGGATGTCCTCCGGTCCCTCGACCTTGGGGATCATGATGACATCGAGACGGTGGCCGATAGCTGGCACGAGTTGGACGAGATCGTCCAGCGCCCACGGCGAGTCGAGGCCGTTCATCCGCGTCCAGAGCTGCGCGTCCCCGAGGTCCGACAGGGCAACCTTCTCGAGCCCGATCCTGGCAGCCTGCTTACGGCCCGGCGGGATCGCGTCCTCAAGGTTGCCGAGGAGTATGTCGGCCCGACGGGCGAGGTCGGGGATCCGGTCGACCATCCGGGGGTTGCTCGGATCGAAGCAGTGAAGAACGCGACTGGGAAGCCGGGGGATCTCATACAACGGCTGCGGGGCGCCGAATGCGAGCGGTCGGAAGAAGTCGCGGGGGGCTCTCACGTCACGCCTTTGCCAACAGCGGCATGATCTCGTCGGTGATCACGCGCACTTCGGCCTCGCGAGTTGCCTCATCGCGGCCGATGTAGAACATCCACTTGTCGAGCCCTGCGGCCTCGTGGGCCTTGAGCCGAGCGGCGATGTCCTCCGGCGTGCCCCAGAAGCCAGCGCTGCGGGTCAGCAGCCATTCGTAGATGCCCAGATCCTTTGCGCGCCGGATCATGGCCCGTTCCCGATCGTCCATCTGGTACTGACTCGCGATCTCGTGGATGTCGGTGTTGTAGGCGACAAGGGGCCCGCGCACTTCATCGGGGATTTGCTTGCCCTCCATCGAGCC
>WLMZ01000123.1 GCA_009726095.1 Actinomycetota bacterium | reverse complement strand
GTCGACATGTTGCGGTTCGTGGTCGGCGACATCGCCCGGGTCAGTGCCAACCTGGCGAACTTCCACCGTATCGATGGCATCGAGGACGTGGTCACTGCAACCCTGGCGTTCACCAATGGAGCCACCGGAACACTGACCACGGTGTGGCACGACAATCTCGCCCGACCCAGCCTGCGGCGGGTGGAGATCTTCTGCGAGCGCCGCTTCATCGCCATCGAGGGCGACGATTGGCACGGCCCGGTGCACTGGACCGACACCGACGGCGCCGAACACACGCTGCAGGGCGAGGCGCTCGAGGCCGCTGCATCACCGCTCGTCGATGGCAGCCTCAACCCTGACGGCGAGTTCGTACGCGCCGCCACATCGGGGCTGGCGTCATGGCCCACGTTCGATACGGCGGTGTACGCACATCGCGTCGTCGAGGCGATGTACGAGTCCGCGCGTGGTGGCGGCACGGCCGTCAGCCTCATCTCGTGAGATCCGGCGACGCGTGATGCACATCATCGAGATCTCCACCACCGACACCTATGCCCTTCGGCTGGCGGTGCTACGCGAGAACACGCCGACGACGAACGTGTCGTTCCCCGAGGACGACTGGCCCGGGGTGACGCACCTGGGTGTGGTCGATCTCGCAGGTGCCATTGTCGCCACGTCGTCGTGGGTGCCGCGCGAATGCGCCGAACACCCCGGCCGGCGCGGTGTCCAGCTACGCGGAATGGCCACCTCGAAAGACCTTCAGAGCAACGGTGTGGGTGGCCTACTGCTGGAGGCCGGCGTGCAGCGCCACACCGAGGCCGGCTTCGAGTTGATGTGGGCAAAGGCTCGCGACGCTGCGATGGGCTTCTATCTCCGCCATCATTGCGAGGTGCTCGGCGAGGGCTTCATCGAGGACGCCACCCAGCTCCCCCACCACATCGTCGTGCGCCACCTCAGGAGCTGAGCGTTTTCCACCCGTCGCCGCCGTACTCACACAGTGGCCCCGAGGAGACGCGATGCCCATCACATCGAGACCCGGCGACGACCTGCGCGGACGTGCCCACCAGCTGCGGCGGACCGCTGGCGCGATCGACGACAGCGGGGCAGATGGCCTGTATCGGCGGGCGGGTGTCGACACATGGATGGGTCCGACGGCCGCACGCTGTCTCGACGAACTCACCACGGCACGCCGTCAACTGCACGAGGCTGCCGAAGCACTCCGCAGGACAGCGCGCCAGCTCGATCAGCGCGCGGATCAGGCAGATGCCCTCACCCGCCTGACGACGGCCAGAGGCCTACCGACGTGACCGGCTATCTGGGTTTCGACCCGCAGCAACTCCTGATGCTGCGGGATGCCATGCAGCGGTCAGCACTGCATCTCGGCACCATCTCCTGCAACGACATCGAGGCCACCGCAGCGGTCGGCACGATCCGTCGAGTGCAGCAGCAGTTGGCCGAACGCTGGGTCCCTCTCATCAGTTCGATGATGGAATGCCGCGCGATGACCGGCTACGTACCCGTGCAGCTCGGCCTCGGCGATCTCGTCACCAGCCGGCTCGGGGTCATCCAGTCGCTGTACGGATGGACCGTCGTCACCGACCCCATCGCTGGTGTCACCACGGCCGTGACCACCGATCAGGCGCAGGCCCTCGGCTGGGTCCTCTCGCACCGCGACATCGCCGACCTGGTCAGCGATGTCGAGCTGGCATGGCTGGATCGCACGATGTCGGCCATCGAAGCCTCACCGGCGCTGAGCGCGGCGTTCATGGCGAACATGACGAGGGTCGGCTGGTCCCGGCTGTGCACCCGGCTCGGCGACGACCGCATTGCCCTACTCGCCGATCAGGCCATCACCGGCCGATTGAACGACGCCAATCACGATCGGCTCGCCGACATCGATGCGGTGTTCCGCTCACTCGGCGCCATCCTGGCCGGCGATCACGGCCCCCATCATTCAGCCGAACCGGTCTGGCTCGATGAGTCGATGAGCCCGTACGCCTCCGCTCTGTTGATCCAGTCACTGAGGCTCGAGCGTGATGATCTTGTTGCAACCGCAACCACGTTGATCCAGCGATATCGCCGAGGAGGCTGGGCTGATGTTCAACGCAGCGGGCCGGGCACGGCCGATCTGCTGATGCAGACCATGCTCGACACCCCCGGCGCAGCCGCAGCATTCCTCCGTCGCGCGGCGCAGGATCCGGCCCTCGTCTTCGACGCCGCGCACAGCGCAGTGCTCACGGAACGGTTCGTTCTGGCAGGCACCAACCCGGCGGCCATCAGCATCGTCGAGGCCGGAGCCATCGTTCCGGCCCTCGTTCTGTACCTCCGCGACCGATACAACAACCAGGCCGGCTTCTACGGCCAGCACGACGTGAACACCAGCACATTCACCATCGACCTCATCGCCCCCTGGCTGCTGCAGTTCACCGCCGCCCACTCGTCCGACTGGGCCCTGCAGCCGGGCGAGGGCGCAACCCTGCTCGGTTCCGTCATCATCGACAACGCTGCGTTCACTGAGCTGATGGCACGCCGCGAGCTCATCGCGACGGGCCTCGCTACAGCCATCGCAGGCCGAACGTCGGACGTGTCGCTGGCCGAGCAGTCCAGGCACGCCGGTCAGGACCTTGCGGCGGTTCTGGGGCTGATCGACACGCTGGCCCGCCGACAGGCCATCACCAACACTGTCGGCTCGAACGAACTCTGGGACACCGGGTTCAGCCTGATCTCAGCAGCAGCATCGTTCATCCCCGGTGGCCTGACCACGACCGTGGGCTCGGGTGTGGCCCTGAACGGGCTACGTGCCGTGCTGACCGCACAGGGCATAGCGCCCAAGAGCAGCGGCGCCGTCACCCACGACACCCTGTTCGCACTCGACTGGATGACGGCTGTGGCCGCAGCAACCGTCGTGTGCGCTGTGTTCGATCAGATGGTGGCTGATGGCCGAGTTGCGGCGGGTACTCCGACTCCCCCACTTCCCGACCCAACCACCCCGGCACCGGGCGCTGCCTATTCAGCAGCATTCGGCGCATGGCTCGATCACGTCTCGATCGGCGAGCAGGCGCTGGTGCTCGATGGGCTGAAGCAGACCATCATGAGCACGCATGAGGCCGAACGCAACGCTGTCGAACTGACGGCGGGCTGAGCGCGGGCACCTCACACACCAAACTGTCAGTAGCAGTGAGCCCTGCAGGGCGGAAATCTACTGCCAGATCGCCAGGGCGCGAGCGCCCTACGGAATCGGCACGGCGCTGCTCAGCAGCACCGTCTGGTTCGCTTTCGGCTCGACCACGATCTCCAGCGTCCACTCGCCAGCGAACGGCAGCGTGATGCTTCCGGTGTAGTGATTCGATCCGCTCGCCTGAAGGGTGACGGGCACGCTGGGGATGCCGCGTGCCGGAAGGCTCATGCGGGCCGTGGTGCCCACCACCGGCGTCAGGTTTCCACCCGGCGGCGTGATCACCAGGTGCACCTCGTTGCTGCCCACTCGGCCGGGGGTGATGGAGACGTCCACGATGACACCGGCCTCGGTCAACGAGGCGGTGAACACCTTCGAGCGCTCTGCCAGCGTGGGCGGCTGGGCCACCAGCCCAGCCGCAAGACCGAGCACCGCAAGTCCACAGAGTGTCTCCGTGATGACCATTCGTCGCAGGCCACCGGGACCCTCGTGTTTCAGGAGCCAGCGCGACGCACCACCGAGGGTGACGAGCAACACCGCAACGGCGCTCTTGGCCAGCAGGATCCGGCCCCAGGTGGTGTCGGTGAGGTTGCCGAAACCGCCTGCCAGCTTCCAGGTCTGCACCACGCCGGAGATCACGATCAGCGGAATACCAATGGTCGCCATGCGCGAGAAGGCCTTCACGGACCGCACCAGATGTTCGTCACGCAACCACGCTCGACCACCGAAGGCCATCATCGCCAGCGCTCCGATCCAGACCGCGATCGCGCCGAAGTGGACAGCATCGACTCCCATCCACAGTGCAGGTGGCGTGGTGACGCTGGGGTGGCCAGCGCCGCTGAAGGTGAACACGGTCAGCAGCCCGAGCAACGGCACGCTGAGGGGCCACCAGGTGCGCTGGCTGCGATTGACGAACAGCAGGACCGGGATGAACGCCACCACGAGGCCCAGGCGCATCAGCAGCAGCCCACCGGTGCGCGTGCCGGCGACATCACCCCACACCGAGGTGTTGAACATGTCGCTGATGGACCCGGCCTGCGAATTCGCGCCGAGTAGGGCGAAGTTGGCGAACGCAGCGACGCCGAGTAGCACCCACCCGCACCACAGCAAACGGCGGGTGGGCCGGGCGTGTTCGGCATCGACATCGGCCGTCATCACCATGAACAGGCCACCGATCAACAACGCAGCACCGAGGAACGAAGCGAACCGGGCAAAGCCGAGGCCTCGCCCGACGCCCGGTTCTGCACGGGCACCGTTGAGCACCGAGTTGATGAGCTGTGCGGAATCGACTCCCCCGCCCGTACCGATCTGGAAGCTGAAGGCGCCATTGACCACATGGCCGTCGGCCGAGGTGACGCGCCACACCACTGCGTAGGTGCCATCACCGACGGTGGGCACCGACGCCTCGACGATCGATCCATCGGTACCAGCTCTGGGGGATCCGAGCGGCAACAGCGTGCCGTTCTGGTCGTAGAGCGTGATCGAGGCGAGCGGCACCTCGATGTCCTCGTCGAAGTTCAGGGCGATGAGCGGGGGCGACGAATCGAGCACCGACGACGCTGCCGGCGTGCTGGCCTCGAGCCCGGCGTGGGCATCGGCGCGCCCAACGCCGAACATCGCTACCCCTGCAATGGAGCCCAGCAGGGCGATGACAGCGGCCGAACCGACACGCCTGAACACGTTTGACTTCACAACACCCTCGGTCTCATCGTCTGATTCTGCTTCAGGACATGCCCGCGGGCGCCAGCCCGGCGATATCCACTCGACCCCAGAGCCAGGCGAGGCGCTGGTTCGGGCCGACGGCCAACGCCGCCGAGGGCAGGTCGGTGAGGCCCATCGGCTTGCGACTGGCCCATTGCGCGGTCATGCGACCGAGGTCGATCCGCACATAGTCAGCCGGCCAGTCGGCAAAGGAATATCCCAGACCCAGATCGGCATGATGGATCTCGGTCTCGCGCCAACGCCGAAAGACCAGATCGCTCATCGGGGTCTCGCCCATCAGCGACAGCCCCCGGCCCTGCCAACCCTGTGCCGTGGTGTGCACCCACGCTGACTCCAGCTGGTAGATCGTGGCGCGGACATCGCCAACCAGCGCCGCAGCGGTTCGACCGGCGCCCTGCTCGATGTCGGCATTGCGCCCGGCTACCCCGTCGGCGTACTGCGTCAGCACTTCGCCACGGTCTGCACCGCCGAGCATGCGCACATGACTCTCGGCATTCCGGGCGAGGTGGGTGAGCACATGGCCCGCCGTCCATCCGGGGAGCAACGATGCCTGACGGGCCTGATCATCGGTGAGCGCATCCAGTGCAGCCAGCAGCCGCTGATGTGCCGACGCGCAGCCAGCAACGTCTCGATCGAGGTCTCGTGAATTCACAAGCCGTCACCGTAGTGGCCCCGGAACGTGGCAACCTGACAGCTATGCAACTCGCGATGATCGGTTTGGGACGGATGGGCGCGAACATGGCGCGTCGCCTGCAGCGGGCGGGGCACGAATGCGTCGTGTACGACGTGAGCGCTACAGCGGTAACCAACCTGCAGTCCGAGGGTTTCGCCGGCGCAGCATCGCTCGCAGATCTCGTCGGGCAGCTCGCGGCCCCACGCCACCTGTGGATCATGGTGCCGGCCGCCTACGTCGATGACACCATCGCCAAGCTCGCCCCGCTGTTGTCTGCGGGCGACACCATTATCGACGGCGGCAACAGTTGGTACCGCGACGACATCGACCGCGCCGCACCGTTGGCCGCACGCGGCATCGACTACCTCGACGTCGGCACCAGCGGCGGCGTCTTCGGACTCGACCGCGGCTTTTGCCTCATGATTGGTGGACCCGACGGTGCCGTGGCCCGAATGGCCCCGATCTTTGCCTCGCTGGCCCCTGGCATGGGCACGGCAGAGCGCACGCCCGGACGCACCGGCGAGCCCACCCCTGCCGAGCAGGGCTGGCTGCACTGTGGCCCCAACGGCGCCGGACACTTCGTGAAGATGGTGCACAACGGCATCGAATACGGGCTGATGGCTTCGTACGCAGAGGGCCTCAACGTGCTGGCCAATGCCAACGTCGGTGCCCTCGACCATGCCAGCGACGCCGAGACGGCACCTCTGGCCGACCCCCAGTACTACCGCTTCGATCTGAACCTCGCCGAGATCACCGAGGTCTGGCGGCGCGGCAGCGTGGTGGCCAGTTGGCTGCTCGACCTGACCGCAACGGCGCTGCACGACGACCCTCAGTTGCGTGCGTTCGAAGGCCAGGTGAGCGACAGCGGCGAGGGCCGCTGGACGCTGCACGCCGCCATCGACGAGGGCGTTCCCGTGCCGGTGTTGTCGGCGGCGCTCTTCCAGCGGTTCAGCTCGCGCGGTCACGCCGATCTGGCCGACAAGGTGTTGTCGGCGATGCGCGCGCAATTCGGCGGGCATGCTGAGAAGCCACGCTGAGCACATCCACCGAGAAGGGAACGGAACGCGATGACCACCCAACCCGAGGCCGATGCACTGGTGCTCTTCGGCGCCACCGGCGATCTGAGCAAACGCAAGCTGTTCCCTGCGCTGTACGAACTCGAGCACACCGGCCGGCTCAACATCCCCGTCATCGGCGTGGCGCGCAGCGACTGGACCGACGATGGATTCCGCCAACATGCGCACGACTCCATCATCGCCGCCGATCCCGAGGCGGCCGCTGCCACGATCGAGGCGCTGCAGGGTCGGCTCGACCTGATCCAGGGCGACTACTCCGACCCCAGGACATGGCACACCCTGGCCAAGTTGCTCGACAAGCACCACTCCAAGCAGGCCGTGTTCTACATGGCAATCCCGCCCACGATGTTTCCCGAGGTGGCCGAGGCACTGGCTTCGGTGGGGCTCAACCAACGCGGCCGCATCGTGGTCGAGAAGCCGTTCGGGCGCGACCTCGCCTCGGCCCGCGAGCTCAACACCGTGTTGCACCAGGTGTTCCCCGAGGAGAAGATCTTCCGTATCGATCACTACCTCGGTAAGGAAAGCGTTGAAGACCTGTTGGTGTTCCGCTTCTCCAACACCTTGCTCGAGCCGGTGTGGAATCGCAACTATGTGCGCAGTGTGCAGATCACGATGAGCGAGACCATCGGCGTCGAGGGTCGCGGCAGCTTTTACGACAGCGTCGGTGCCATCCGCGACATCATGCAGAACCACCTGCTGCAGGTTCTGGCGCTGTGCGCGATGGAGCCGCCAGCGGGCGCCGCCAGCAGCTTCCTGCAGGACGAAAAGGCCAAGGTGTTCGCCGCGATGCGACCGCTCGATCCTGCACATCTCGTGCGCGGGCAGTACGTCGGCTACCGCGACGAGGACGGCGTCGACAAGAACTCCTCCGTCGAGACCTTCGCAGCGGCGCGACTCGAGATCGATTCGTGGCGGTGGGCCGGCGTGCCCTGGTACATCCGCGCCGGCAAGGGCCTGACCGCTGCTGCAACCGAGGTGGTGGTGGAGTTCCGCGAGCCTCCCAGCATGTTGTTCGACGAAGCGGGTGGACCACCACCCGGGCGCAACCTGGTTCGCTTCCGTCTCGGCCAGCGCGATGGTGTCACCTTCACATTGCAGGCCAAGACACCGGGACAGGACCTGGACAGCCAGAACGTCGACGTTGCGGTCGACTTCGCAGCGGCGCTCGGACGGCGACGCGGCGCCTACGAACGCCTGCTCGACGACGCCATCGCCGGGCTGCCACGCCGGTTCGCTCGTCAAGACGTGGTGGAGCAGACATGGCGCATCATCCAGCCGGCGCTCGACACCCCCGGCCCGGTGCACCCGTACTTTCGCGGATCGTGGGGCCCTTCAGAAGCCGACCGCATCCTGAACGGTGACACCTGGCTACCACTGTCGTTGTGACCACGAACCAGTATGCGGGCTGCGGCGGGTCGGCACTCAGCTGACGCGGCGCGGCACCACGACCACGGTGCCATCGGGCTCGTGATGCACCGTCACGCTGACACCGTAGAACTCGGCCAGGGTCTCGGCGCGCAGCACCTGTGAGGCCGAGCCAGCCACCACAAGATGCCCCTCGTGCAGCAGGGCGAGGCGGTCGGCGTACAACCCGGCCAGCGTGAGATCGTGCATTGCCGAGATCACCGTGAGCCCATGCTCGCGGCGCAGGCGGTCGACCAGCTCGAGCGCCTGTTGCTGATGGCCGATATCGAGGGCGCTGGTGGGCTCGTCGAGGAGCAGGATCGGCGCCTCCTGTGCCAGTGCGCGGGCGATCACCAGGCGCTGCTGTTCACCGCCGCTCAACGAGCCGAGCTGACGGCTCGCGAAGGGCTCGAGGTCGAGGCGCTGCAGCACGTTGTGCACCATCGCCCGATCATGGTTCGACTCAACGCCGAAGTAGCTGACATACGGACTACGACCCAACAGCACGTACTCGAACGCCGTCATCTCGTCGGGCAGGACCGGCGATTGCGGCACATACGCCACCAGTTCGGCGCGCCGACGCGGCGAGCGCAGCCGCAGTGGCGAGCCATCAACGCTGATATCGCCGGTGTGCGCCGCCAGCCCCGCCACGGCCCGCAGGATCGACGACTTGCCTGCGCCATTGGGCCCAATGAGGCACAGCCAATCACCAGGCTTCACCGTGTCGGAGAAGTCGTGCACCACATCGCGCTTGCCATAGCTGACACGCAGGTGGGAGAACGAGACCGAGCTCATCGCACCAACCGCTTGTTCATCAGCACGATGATGAAGAACGGCGCTCCGAAGAACGCCGTGACCACGCCGATGGGAGTCTCTGCGCCGTGCGTGAGCACACGGCCGGGGATATCGGTCAGGATCAGGAATGCCGCACCAAGCACCACGGTCAGCGGCAGCAGGCGCCGGTAGCTCGCCCCGGCCATCATTCGCACTGCGTGTGGCACCACGATGCCGACGAACCCGATCAGCCCACTCACCGACACCGCCGCAGCGGTTCCCAGCGTGGCCGCCACCACCACGACGAGGCGCACCCGTCCCACCTGCATGCCCAGCGACGCAGCCTCGTCATCGCCGACCCGAAGTACGTCGAGCTGACGACGGTGCAACAACAACACGATCGAGCTGACCACGATGTAGGGGGCGACCAGACGCACGTCGCGCCACGTTGCCGTGTTGAGCCGTCCGAGGATCCAGCTGTACACCTCGCGGATCACATCGTTGTTCTGATACAGCACGAACGTCTGGATGGCCGTTGCGAG
>WLMZ01000122.1 GCA_009726095.1 Actinomycetota bacterium | reverse complement strand
TCCCGGCCTGCGTGCTTCCCTGCCGAGGTTGCGTCTCTCAGGCCCAAGACGGGCCTGAGAGACGCAACTTCGCCACTTTTTCATCGCCCCCGGCAGGATTCGAACCTGCGACCATCGGATTAGAAGTCCGGTGCTCTGTCCAGCTGAGCTACAGGGGCCTTACGGTGAACGAGTCTCGCAGTTTCGGCGCTGAATCGGACACCATCGACGAGACACACCAACGAGTGCGAGCGACCGCCGGCACGGCGAGTACGCGACGAGACGACGAGACGGGCTACGCGCCGGGCGTGGCGAGCGTGCGTCTCAAGAAGTCGAGCGCGGTGATCACGCTCATCTGGCGCATCTGCTCGCGCTGGCCGGGAAGGCGCGCCATCGCGGTGTGGACATCGTCGCCAATGGCGATGCCGATACACAACGTGCCCACGGGCATGCCGTCCTGCTCGGCGGGTCCCGCCACACCGGTGAGCGCCAGGCCGACATCGGCGCCCAACGCCCGGCGTGCACCCGAGGCCATCGCCGCCGCAGCGGCCTCGCTGACCACCGGACCCTCGGGCACGCCCAACAGATCGAACTTCACCTCGCTGGCGTAGGACACGATGCCCCCGCGCAGCACGTCGCTGGCTCCGGCGATGCCTGTAAGGCGAGCGCCCACCAGACCGCCGGTGACGGACTCGGCCAGGCCCAGCGTGAGCCCACGCTCGCGCAGCATCTGCAACACCACCGATTCCATGGTGTCGTCATCGAACCCGAACACCTGTGTACCAACCACCTCGAGCACGCGGCCGGCCCACATGTCGAGCAGCTCGTTGGCGGCCTCGGTGGTGGGCGCCTTCGCAGTGAGGCGCACCTTGATTCCCTCCCAGCCGCTGGCCAGGAATGCCAATGTCGGGTTCCCGACGCCTTCGAGCTCGGCGATGATCGGATCGAGCCGTTCGTTGAGACCGCTCTCGCTCTCGCCCCAGGTGCGCAGCACACGGCTGGCGATCACGGCCACCTCGCCACTGCGGCGATGCAGATCGGGCAGGATGGCCCGCTCCATCATCTCCTTCATCTCATGCGGCACACCGGGCACGGCATACAGCACCTTGTCGACGCCGTCGATCCGCACCGGGCAGATCAGCCCGGGTGCGGTGCCACGTGTCTGCACGATGACCTCGGCGCCCTCGGGCACCAGGGCCTGGCGCAGGTTGTTGTCGGCCATGTAGCGGCCACGCGCGCTGAACATCTCGCGGATGCGGTCGCCGATGTCGTCGCGCATGTGCAGCGACACGCCCATCACAGCGGCAATTGCCTCGCGGGTGAGGTCGTCGTGCGTGGGGCCGAGGCCGCCGCACACGATGACCGCGTCGGCGTCGGCAAGCGCACGGCGGAACGCTGACTCCACACGGCCCAGGTTGTCGCCCACCTTCACCTGCAGCAGTGAATCGAACCCGTGTGCCGCCAGTTGCTCGCCGATCCATGACGAGTTGGTGTCCACGATCTGGCCGAGCAGCAGCTCGGTACCGACTGCGACGACGTCAACCCGCATTGGACAACCGTGCGTCCAGATTGTGGCGATGGGCCCGCCACATGTACTGGAAGAAGCTGATCATCGTCAGCGCCACGGCGAGCCACAACGTGCCCTTCCACAGCCACGTCGCGTCGACCGCGGTCCACGGTGCGATGGCGAACGCCACGGCGAACTGTTGCGCGATGGTCTTCCACTTGGCGATCTTGCTGGCCGGCACGCTGACACCGCGGGTACCCACGAACACGCGGTACAGGCTCATCGTGAGCTCACGGGCGAAGATGATGGCCACCGGCACCCACCAGAACACGTGGCGGTCGATGAGCGTGATCATCGCAACCAGCACCAGGAACTTGTCGGCGAGGGGATCGAGGAAGGCCCCGAAGTTGGTGCTGCCGTGACGCCGCGCCAGGAACCCGTCGATGCCGTCGCTGGCGCACAGGACGAACCAGGTGAGGAACGCCACCCAGCTGCCCGCCGCGTGGTCGGGGATGACGATGAACATGATCGGCGAAACGAACATGCGCCCGACCGTGACCAGGTTGGCCCAGGTGGCGATGGAGGTTGGGTCGACGGGCATCAGCTCGCCTGACCAGCGTCGTCAGCCGCGCCGTCGGCAATCAGATCGGGCCCCAGTGCGTTCACGATGTGGACATCGTGGAACTCTCCCACGCCCAGATGGTCGGCCACGTGAATGACGCCATCGATCTCGGGGGCCTCGTGGTGGCTGCGCCCCACGCCACGCTCGTCGACCAGCACGCGCAACGTCTCGCCGATCAGCGCGTCCCGACGCGACGCCGTGATGGCGTCTTGCATCTCGCGCAATTCGGCCAGGCGCTCGTTCATCAAGCTGCGCTCGACCATGCCGTCGAGACCCATTGCATAGGTGCCCTCTTCGGGGCTGTACGCAAAGAAGCCACACCAGTCGAGCTGCGCCTGCTCGACGAACTCGAGCAGCTGATCGTGGTCGTCCTCGGTCTCGCCGGGATACCCGACGATGAAGTTGCTGCGGAACGCGGCCATGGGCTCGCGGTCGCGGATGTCGTTGATGCGCTTCAGGAACCGGGTGCCGTCGCCCCACCGGCGCATCCGGCGCAGCAGCGGCTTGCTGACGTGCTGCAGCGAGAGATCGAAGTACGGCACGCCGGTGTCGCAGATGGCATCGATGAGTTCGTCGCTGAGATCGCTGGGGTAGAGATACAGCAGGCGCACCCAATCGGTGGCGGCCGCTACGGCCTTCACCAACGGCACGATCGAACCGGCACCGAGTTCGTCGGGGCGGTCCTTGCCATAGCTGGCCAGGTCCTGGGCGATCAGCACGATCTCGCGGGCTTCCAGCGACTCCACCTCGGCAAGGATGGAGCTGACATCGCGGCTGCGTTGCGGGCCACGGAACGACGGGATGGCGCAGAAGCCGCACGAGCGGTCGCACCCTTCGGCAATCTTCACGTACGCCCACGGCGAGGTGGACTTCGGTCGGGGCAGGTTGAGCAGGTCGAGCGTGGGAACCGGCGCAGAACCAACCGGGATGAGCTTGCGCTTCGGAGCAGCCAGCACGTTGACCGAGACACCGAAGCCTGCGACCTGATCGACCTCGGGCAACGCCTCGGCCAGTTCGGCCCCGTACCGCTCGGCCATGCACCCGGTCACCACCAGTCGGGCACCGGCACGACGCTGGTCGTCGAGCGCCAAGATGGTGTCGATGGACTCCTTGCGGGCCTCGTCGATGAAGGCACAGGTGTTGACGACGACGAGATCGGCCTTGCCGGGATCGTCGGTGGCCACCATGCCATCGGCCAGCAGGGTGCCGATGAGTTTGTCCGAATCGACCTGGTTCTTGGGACAACCGAGTGTCTCGATATAGAACCGTTGTGCCACGGCCACCGAGCCTACCGAGTGGGGCGTGCTCGCCGACTGATTCCCGACATCGGATTGGATGCGCTGATCACCCGATGTGCGGTCGGCTCAGAGATAGTTGAGGCGCAGACCGCGATACGGCCAGCGCGCCTTGACCAGCTTTCCGGTGCCGGACAGGGTGATGTAGGCGGTGCGGTACTCGCCACTGCCGTCGTCGTCACCGAAGCAGATGTTGGTGGTCAGCGGATCGCCGGTGGCGAAATGCTCGACACTCGTGCCGTCGGGCGAGATCACCGTGATACCGCCATTGGCTAGGGTTGCCACGCACACGTTGCCCTCACCATCGACAGCCAGCGAGTCGAGCAACTGGTAACCAACCAGGCCGTGCAGGCAGGCGGAGAAGTCGAGCGGACTCGGTGGCTCGACAACCCCGGGGGCGGTGACGACACGCTGCATGACCCGGCCGTGGTGCGTTTCGGCCCAGTACACATGGGTGCCATCGGGTGACAGGCCGATGCCGTTGGGGCTGTCGACCGGGTGCACGACCTCGGTGATGGACGAGCCATCGAGCAACGCGTAGTAGATGCTGGTGAGATCGGCCGTGCGGGCAGCGGTGTCGTGGATTCCGTGGTCGGTGATCCACATGCCGCCGTGGGTATCGAACACGATGTCGTTGGGGGCACGCAGCGGGTGGCCGTCGCACTCGGTGTAAAGATCGGTGACCTCGCCCGTTGTCAGGTCGAGGCGCTGCACGCGGCCGCCGATGTACCGGGCGGGATCAAATGGCCCGGGGAACAGGAATTCACCCAGATCCACCGGCGAGAAGCAGCCGCCGTTGTTGCAGAGATACAACGCACCGTCGGGGCCGATGGCCGCACCGTTGGGGCCACCGGGAATCTCGGCAATGGTTTCCTTGGTGCCATCAGGGTGCACCCGGGTGACGCGCGGGCCGAACATCTCGACCAGGATCACCGATCCATCGGGCATCGCAATCGGCCCCTCGGGGAACCGCAAACCCGATGTGACCTCGACCAGTTCCAGACCCGACATGACGATTCCCCTCTCCGTACTGCGTGCACCCATCATGGCATGAGCCCGCGACGATCGGGGAGGCGGATCAGAGTTGCACTGTCACCTCGTTGACCGCAACCGGATCGCCATTTTCTGACGAACGGTCGAACACCCGCACGATGACCGTACCGGTGGTTCCGGCAGGCAGCGCCGGCAGTTCGGCATCGAAGGTGCCCCACGTGCCGCTGCCCGACGTCGCCATGATGCTGCCGCTGGCAAGCACGGCCCGATCGCGGCCGAGGACCTCGTAGTACACCGTTGCCTCGAACGTGTTCGACACACCCGAGATACGAATCGGCTGTCCGACCGTCTCACCCTGATACGGGTGCTCCAGCAGCACGAGCGGCAGGACCGCAACGGACTGGAGCCGCTTTGCGCCGTCGACCATGTAGCCCTCGCCGGTGAGTTCGGTGATCGGCGACCCATCAAGGCTGAACCGCACCGTGTCGATACCGGGGAACTGGGTGGCGGTGAACACCACCTGCGCCACCCGGGCCATCACCGACAGGCTGCCGCCACCGGTACCGAACTCACCGGAGAGATCGACGCGGATTTCGTGACCCTGCACATCGACGCCGAGCAGCTTCGTGCCTGCGGGGATCAGCGAGACCATGCCCGCCTTGACCTCGTCGGCCGTCGGGCCCGCCAGCAGCGCTTCGACAGCAGCCGCTGGACTGGCCGTGTCGACCAGCCGACCGGCTACGTGCAGCTGTTCGGCGAGCAGGAAGTACACCAGCACCGAGTTCTTCGCAGCCGGGGACGTCGACGTGGGCGCAGTGGCAACCGGCGCTGTGGTCGCTGGCGCCGTGGTGACGGTCTCGGTGCTCGACACCGGCGTTGATGTGCCCGGCGACATCGTCGGCGCGGTCGACGACTTGTCGTCACCACAGCCCGCAGCGATGAACCCAACCGCGACCAGCAGGGGCAGGAACCTACGAACGCTCATGGTGCGACCTCCTCGTGCGCCTTCATCATCGTCGCAGCCTGCGATCCCCCGCTAGAGCACTTCGCCCTGAGATACCCCGCTGCAAGCCAATCTGATCGGACGGCACAGCTGCTCGCGAACGCTCAGCGGCGGTTGCGCTCGGCTTCCTGGAGCAGCTCGAACTCCTCCACGGTCATCAGCACCGAGCGGGCCTTGCTGCCCTCGCTGGGGCCGACCACACCGCCCTGCTCGAGCAGGTCCATGATCCGCCCGGCACGAGCGAAGCCGACCTTCAACTTGCGTTGCAGCATCGAGGTGGAACCGAGCTGGCTGCGCACCACCAGTTCCATCGCCTGGCGCATGAGCTCGTCGTCATCGTCGGAGTCGCTGCTGCCCATGCCCGAAGTGGTGGACATACCGAACAGGCCACCACTTGCGCCGTTGTCGTTGTCGTCGCCCTCCACGCCGGCGACATAGGTGACCTCGGGTGACTGGCGGCGCCAGTGCCCGACCACCTTGCGGACCTCTTCCTCGCTGACGAAGGAGCCCTGGATGCGTTGGGCAACGTTGCTGCTGCCGGGAAGCAACAGCATGTCGCCCTTGCCCACCAGCTTCTCGGCGCCTGGCTGGTCGAGGATGACGCGACTGTCGGTGAGGCTGCTCACGGCGTAGGCCATGCGCGCCGGCACGTTGGCCTTGATGACGCCGGTGATCACGTTGACGCTGGGGCGCTGCGTGGCGACGATGAGGTGAATGCCGATGGCACGTGCCTTCTGGGCGATGCGCGTGATGCTCTCTTCGACATCGCGTGCGGCCACCATCATCAGGTCGTTCAGCTCGTCGACGACCACCACGATGTACGGCAGGCGCTCGAATTCGCGCTCGGTGCCCGGCTCTGCCTGCAGCTCGCCACGATCGAACGCGGCGTTGTAGCCACCGATGTCGCGAAAGCCCACCTCGGACAAGATGTCGTAGCGGCGGTCCATTTCCTTGCAGGCCCAGCCGAGCGCATTTGCTGCCTTCTTCGGGTTGGTGACCGGTTGGGTGAGTAGGTGCGGCAGCCGGTTGTACTGGCCCATCTCGACCTGCTTGGGGTCGATGAGAATGAGCCGCACCTGGTCGGGCGTGCTGCGCATGAGCAACGAGGTGATGATGCAGTTGATGCCGCTGGACTTGCCGGCGCCGGTGGCACCCGCGATGAGCAGGTGCGGCGTGGTGGCCAGGTTGAGGAACACCGACCGACCGGCGATGTCCTTGCCGATGGCGACATCGAGGGGGTGGGTGGCCGCCTTGGCCTCGGCCGACGACATGATGTCGCCCAACGACACGAGCTGGCGGGTGTGGTTCGGTACCTCGACACCGATGGCGGAGCGACCGGGGATGGGCGCAAGGATGCGTACGTCGATGGCGGCCATGGCGTACGCGATGTCGCGATTGAGCGTGGTGACTCGGGCCACCTTCACGCCGCTGCCGAGTTCGAGCTCGTAGCGCGTGACGGTGGGGCCCACCGTCATGCCGACCAGCTTGACCTCGACCCCGTGCGAATTCAGCGAATCGACCAGGGTGCGTCCGCGGGCCTCGACCTCGGCTTTGTTGATGGTCTGCACTCCCGAGCGGGTGAGAAATGACGCCGGCGGCAGGACCCACTGGCCCTTCTTGGCGCCGGGGCCGAGATCGAGCTCGCCCTGTTCGACGGGCATTGCGATGAGCGGATCGGCGTGGCTGGGCACCACCGGCTTCTTCGAGCGTTGGCGGGGTGCGGGCGCTTCGGCTTCCTCAGCATCGATGTCGTAGATCTGCGGTGCCGGCAGCCCACGGGTCTGACCGTCGTGTTCGCCGCGTTCGCTCGACAGGGTGGACATGCCGCCCAGCGCCCGCTTGGCCGCGCGGCCCAACGGCACCGCGACCACGCCAGCCGAACGTTTTGCCTTTGCCGCCATGGCGCCAGCTGTCAGGCCGGTGACGAGCAGCAGCGCAGCGAACGCAATGGCGATGAGCAGCACGACCGCGGCGATGTCGCCGATGAGCGAGCGGACGGGCACCCCCACGAGGGCACCGATCCAGCCGCCGGCACCACCGAGCGGGCCGAGATCTGACCACCTGCTGGCGGGCACGATGAACACGTGCAGCATGGCCAGCACGGTCAGCGCCAACACGCCCCAGCCAATGGCCGAGCGGACACGACGATCGTTCTGCCCGGGGCGCAGCAGGGCGACACCCGCCGCGACCAGCACCACGGGCACGGCGAACCGGCCAAGGCCACAGAACCAACCGAGACCGGTGTTGAGCCCCCTGCCGACCACGCCGGCCAACTTGGCGTAGATGGCCAAACCCACCAGTACGCCGCCCGCGATCAGGGCGATGCCGAGGAACTCGTGCTCGCGACCGTCGAATGCCGAGCGCAGCTCGCTGCGTTCCCGCGCAGCCGCCGCCGGGGTGGAGCGGGTGGTGGCGGCCCGCGCCGGGGCCTTGCGCGACGCTGACGACCCCGACGTACTGCCCGATCGTGTGGTTCCTGTGCTGCGGGCCTTGTTGCCCCCGGTTGCCATAGGTGTTCAACGTACCAAGGGGGTGACCGCAGGTTGCAGCATCCTCAGTTCTGAACAGCGCCGGTAATGCTGCCGTCGGCACCCACGGGCACCTCGAGCTGGCCACCCTGAGCCGACCCGACCGTCACCAGATACGACACTCCCCCACCAGCCACGCCCACCACCGAGAACACCCGGTACTGCGAATTGGGCAACTGCACCAGCAGCGGGGCCAACACCCGCGCCGCATCGAAGGCGATGTCGGCGGCGCCGAACGTGGGAGCGCCGGCCTTCACGACCTCGGGTGCTGCGGGCTCGCTGAGCGTTCCCTGTGCGTACACGTACGCGACCGCGTGCGTCGCGTTGTCTGTGGCCACGAACAGGTTCACCAGCGTGGGCGTGGCGTTGACCTCGAGGTACTGCTGTGCGCCGCCCAGCTTGGCCTCGAGCGCCGCCACGGCGGGGCGGATCTGCTCGACCCGCAGCGGCAATTCGCTGCCAGCACTCGCCGACGACGCCGCCGCTGCCACCGAGACCACCGAAGGGGAACTCGATGGGGCAGCTGCGTCGGAACAGCCGGCGACCAGGCCCAAGGCAGCAACAAACAGGGATATCCGCGGCATTCGTCGCATGTCGATGACCCGGGCAGACCCAACCGATGGAGGCTAGGCCTCCATCACCACGGGAACGATCATGGGGCGGCGCTTGGTGCGCTCGCTCACGAACTTGCCAGCAGCACGACGAACATCGCGTTCGAGTGCATCGACGTTGCGTTCGCCCTTGGCCAACGACGCCTCCACGACCTCGGCGATGCGATCGCAGGCCTCATCGAGCAGGTCTTCGGCCTCGGGAGCGTAGACCCACCCGCGGGTGATGATCTCGGGGCCGACCAGGACCTTGCCGGAGGTGATGTCGACGGTGACCACGACCACCACCACGCCCTCCTCGGCCAACACCTTGCGGTCGCGCAGCACGCCCTGACCAACGTCGCCGACGATGCCGTCGACGTACAGGTACCCGGCCGGCACCCGGCCAGCACGGGCAAGACCGTCGTCGCTGAGTTGCAGCACATCGCCGTCCTCGCACAACAACACCTTGTCGCGGGCCACGCCCATGATGAGGCCCAACTTTGAGTTGGCCACCAGATGGCGGTACTCGCCGTGGATCGGCACATAGTACTCAGGGTTCACGATCGAGAGATACGTCTTCAATTCCTCGGCCTGGGCGTGGCCGGTGGCGTGCACATCGGCGATACCGCTGTGGATCACGTCGACACCGAGCCGCAGCAGGCCCTCGATGACCCGGTTCACATTGCTCTCGTTGCCGGGAATGGCATGGCTGGACAAGATGACCGTGTCGTTCTCGCCGACCTTGACCCAGCGGTTCTCGCCGCGCGCCAACAGGCTGAGCGCCGACATCGGCTCGCCCTGCGAACCAGTGGAGATGATGCACACCTTTTCCGGCGGATAGTTGTCGAGCTCACTG
>WLMZ01000121.1 GCA_009726095.1 Actinomycetota bacterium | reverse complement strand
GCCTCGGCGAAGACGAAGAACACGAGCACGTTGATGAACACGCCGAACACCACGCCCCAGGTGCCGAG
The DNA here is from genome assembly GCA_009726095.1 of Actinomycetota bacterium. Lineage (GTDB taxonomy): Bacteria > Actinomycetota > Acidimicrobiia > Acidimicrobiales > Ilumatobacteraceae > WLMZ01. The sequence continues at coordinate 9,406 of WLMZ01000121.1, read as the reverse complement.
CAGGTCATCGAACACGATCGCCGTCAGCGTGGACTGCACGATCTGGCAGATGAAGACCGTGAGTAACAGCGGGTTGATCCACCGCTCGGGTTCGCTGACCAGCTTCACCAGTACCTTCGCAGAACGGTGCCCCTTGTCGACCAACGAGGCCGCCTTGGGTCGGGTCATGCGCGACAGGCCCATCTCGGCAACCGAGCAGAAGGCCAGCACCAACAGGAGGAACGCGATTGCTAGGAGCATCCAAACATCAGTGTTGTGGAAGTTGTTCGCGATCATGACGGGGGCAGCTCCTGTCGGAACGCCGCCGGTGCGGGTCCCTTCCAATGCAACTGCTCGAGCAGTTCGAGTTCGCGGCGGCGCATCACTGCGGTCTCTTCCGGTTCGGCGTGATCGTGGCCGAGGATGTGCAGGATGCCATGCACAACCAGCAGCGCCAGTTCGTCATCAAGCGTGCCGGCGTGGGTCGGTGCCTGGCTCGCTGCGACCGTTGGGCAGATCACGACGTCGCCCAGCAGCATCGGCAGATCGGAGGGATCGAGCGGCGCACGGTCGGGGCCGCGCGTTGCCCCAGAACCGATGGGCGACAGATCGAGATCAGCTGCGTCGATGGGAAAGGACAGCACGTCGGTGGGACCCTTGGCCCCCAGGAACGACTCGTTCAGCTCGGCGATGTCCTGCTCGGCGACAAAGATGATGGACAGCTCGGTGCCACCACGAATGTCTTCGGCGGCAAGGATGCCCTCGGCCAGGTTCTGCCAACGCATGAGATCGATCTCGATGACGTCCTGTTCGTCGGAACAGAAGACCTCTGGGTCGACATCTCCGCCCACCTTTGGCCGGCTCCCGATGCGCGGCCGCAACGAATCACCCACGACGGCCTGCCGGGGTGGGTGCGACGGGCGCGGGCGCCGCACGCTCGTACGCGGCGACGATGTCGCCAACGATGCGGTGACGCACCACATCGCCCTGCCCCAGGTGGACGAAGGCGAGGCCTTCGATGTCGGTGAGCAGGCGCTCGAGACCCGACAGGCCGCTGCGCCCATCGGGCACGTCGACCTGGGTGGTGTCACCGGTGACGACGACCTTGGAGCCGAACCCGATACGGGTGAGGAACATCTTCATCTGTTCGGGCGTGGTGTTCTGGGCCTCGTCGAGAATGATGAAGCTGTTGTTCAACGTGCGTCCGCGCATGAACGCGAGCGGCGCCACCTCGATGGCCTGACGCTCGATGAGCTTCTGTGTGCCCTCGGCCTCGACCATGTCGTACAGCGCGTCGTAGAGCGGCCGCAGATAGGGATCGATCTTGGCCATCAGGTCGCCGGGCAGGAAGCCGAGCCGCTCCCCCGCCTCGACAGCGGGCCGGGTGAGAATGATGCGCTGGACCTGCTTGGTCTGCAGGGCCTGCACCGCCATCGCAATGGCGAGCCAACTCTTGCCGGTGCCTGCGGGGCCGATACCGAACGTGATGACGTTCTCGCGGATGGCATCGATGTAGCGCTTCTGGCCAGCGGTCTTCGGGCGGATGGAGCGACCCTTGGCCCCGCGCAGGATGTCGTCGGTGAGCACCCTGCTGGGTAGCTCGTCCTGCTTCACCATGTCGATGGAGCGCGACACCATGGTTGGATCGAGGTGTTGTCCGCGCTGCAGCACCAAGACGAGCTCCTCGAACAACCGACCAACCTGCTCGGCGTGGTCACCGGCGAGGCTGATCTCGTTGCCACGGATGATCACGCTGGCGCCCGGGAAGGCCTGCTCGATCTGGCGAACGAATTCGTCGCGTGGCCCCACGAGTGACGACATCAGATGTGAACCGGGAACAACAACGGTGACCGTGGTGCCAAGGGGGGTCATAGAACCTGGGCCGTCGATGGTTTCATCCGCCTTACGGTAGCGCTTCTGCACTCGAAGGTGGCGGCTCAGATGCCGGCGGCGGCGACGGCGCGGCGACGCATGTCGCGTTCGAGCATGCGCAACCGCGAATGCAGTTCGTCGCGTTCGGTGTAGCAACCACGCAGGTGACGGCGACCGCCGACATCGGTGAACTCGCTGCGACCGTGCAGGGCGCGACGATTGTCGAAGGCAATGAGGTCGCCGGGCTGGAAACGGAAGCGCAACTGCAGTTCGGGCCGGTAGGACATCTCGAACCACACGCGGTACGCGGCGTACACACGCTCGACATCGTCGAAGGGCACGTCGAGTGGGGCGCGTAGCCAATTGCCGACCCGCACCTCGGTGACAACCCCGTCGCCGTTGGTCACGATGAGCGGCGAACGCCAGCGGTAATCGGTTGTCGTTGCCCGATTGGCCCAGCTCCACGGAACAGTGGTGAGCGTGAGGTAATGCTCGGGGTGCTCGTCGCGCATCAGCTCGGCAATGCGGAAGCCATCGACCAAGATGCTGTCGCCGCCGATGGCCTCGTTCTCGAGACAGTGCAGGAACTGCAAACCCGGCTGGTATTCGCGGGTGGGCAGATCCACGTGTGGCGGAAGCGGGAGGGCCGTGTTGGCGTTGGTCACCGGATTGGGTTCGCTCCACACGTCCCACAACACGCCGAAGTTGGTTTCGCGCACGATGCCGATACGCCCGGCGATATCGCCGATCGCTATATCGGTGCACGGTACGTTGCGCAGCCGTGTGGCACCGTAGGTACGCAGTGCGATCAGCCACTCGTACAGCGCTGCATCGTCGGCCAGCACCGCCAGGCCATCGAAGGTGGGCGGCACCGACCACGTGTTGGCGTCCCATGTGATCTGTTGGTGCACGCGATCACGACGTGCCTGGTCGCGATAGCAGTTGGCACGCAGCCATGCGGCCTCGAACTCGCTGGTGTGATCACCGGATGACCAGTTGACCGCCAGCGAGCCTGCTGCGGTGACGCCCGCCCGCAACGGATGAATGTCGGCCGGTACGGCGACCAGCTCGAACATCTGCTCTTTGGTGCCCTGATGCACGCAATCGGCGCACGGACAGTTGTCGCGCAACCAGATGTGGTGGAACCGGCTGATTTGTCCGTCGGACCAGATCAGCTCGACCCAGCCCGGGCAGATCTCGACGGCATCGATGGACTGCTCGGCGATGTAGGTGTCGAAATCGGGGGTCGTCACCTCCTCGACCATAGCGCCCCGGTTTTCGACGGTGTGTATTGTGATTTCCGCCAGACGGAATCTTTCCGAAACAAGGACGTGAACGATGAATTGGGATGTATTCGTTACCTGCGCAATCACCGGAGCGGGTGACACCACCGGCAAGAGCCCCCACGTACCGGTGACCCCGCAGCAGATCGCGCAATCCGCCATCGACGCAGCCCGCGCCGGAGCTGCGGTGGTGCACCTCCACGTCCGCAACCCCGCCACCGGTGTCGGTGCGCGCGACACCGACCTGTACGCCGAGGTCGTCGATCGCGTGCGAGCAGCCGACGTGGATGTGGTGATCAACCTCACTGCTGGCATGGGAGGCGACCTCGTGCTCGGCGGCGGCGAGCAACCGCTGCCCCCGAACCCCGACGGCACCGACATGGCTGGTGCCACCGAACGGCTCAAGCACGTGCGCGCGATCCTGCCCGAGATCTGCACACTGGATTGCGGCACGATGAACTTTGCCTCCGGCGGCGACTACATCATGGTGAACACCCCCACCATCTTGCGCGAGATGGCGCGCCAGGTTCAGGCACTCGGCGTACGCCCAGAGCTCGAGGTGTTCGATACCGGCCACCTCGTGATGGTCAAAGAAATGATCCGCGACGGCCTGCTCGACGATCCCGTGATGGTGCAACTCTGCATGGGTATTGCCTACGGCGCACCAGACGATGTCACGTCGTTGATGGCGATGGTCAACCTGCTGCCCCCGGGCAGCGTGTTCTCGGCGTTCTCCATCGGCCGCATGCAGATCCCCTATGTGGCGATGGCTGCGCTCGCCGGTGGCAACGTACGCGTCGGCCTGGAGGACAACCTGTACCTCGGCGCCGGCAAGTTGGCGACCAACGCCGAGCTGGTCACACGCGCCGTCGACATCCTGACCGGCATGAACGTGAAGGTGATGTCGGCCCAGGCCGTGCGCGACAAGCTGCAGTTGGTGAAGCGGTGAGCCCGATTCCGGGTCTCGCCGACGTCGGACTACTCGGCGGCGGCGTGATCGGCGGCGGATGGGCGGCACGGTTCCTGCTCAACGGCGTCGACGTCACCCTGTACGACCCCGACCCAGAGGCGCCGCGCAAGGTCGGCGAGGTCATCGCGAACGCCCGCCGGGCGTATGCATCGCTGACCATGGCACCCCTTCCGGCGGAGGGTTCCCTCCGCTTCGTTGCCACCCCCGAGGAAGCCGTCGTCGGCGTGGACTTCGTGCAGGAGAGCGCTCCGGAACGACTCGACCTGAAGCAGTCGATCCTGATGCGCGCCAGTGCTGCGGCCGACCCGTCGGTGGTGTTCGGATCATCCACCTCGGGCCTGCTGCCCACCCAGATCCAGACCGGCATGCACCACCCCGAGCGTCTCGTCGTGGGCCATCCGTTCAACCCCGTGTACCTCCTGCCGCTGGTCGAGATCTGTGGCGGCGAGGCCACCTCCGAGGCAGCCAAGACCCGCGCCGCCGAGGTGTACACCGCCATCGGCATGCGGCCGCTGGTGCTCGGCAAGGAGATCGACGGCTTCGTCGCTGACAGGCTGTTGGAGGCGCTCTGGCGCGAGGCCCTCTGGCTGGTGAACGACGGTGTCGCCACCACCGAGCAGATCGATGACGCAATCCGGTTTGGGGCAGGCCTGCGCTGGAGCTTCATGGGCACCTTCCTCGTGTACCGAATCGCTGGCGGCGAGGCCGGTATGCGCCACTTCATGGCCCAGTTCGGACCAGCTCTGCAGTGGCCGTGGACGAAACTGATGGATGTACCCGAGCTCACCGAGGATCTGCTCGATCGCCTGGTCGCGCAGTCCGACGATCAGGCCGCCGGTCAATCCATCCGCGAGCTCGAGGCGCTACGCGACGACTGCCTCGTCGCGGTGATGCAGGGCCTGCGTACCGTTGGCTACGGCGCCGGTGAGGTGCTGGCCGACTACGAACGCGCACTGTTCGATCGCGCCCCGGCTCCTGTTGCCGTCGGCGACCTGACACAGCCGTTCAAGGTGCACGAGATCCGCATTCCCACTGATTGGGTGGACTACAACGGCCACACCAACGACAGCCGCTACGCCCAACTGTCGGGCGATGCCGCCGACGCATTCCTGCGCTACATCGGCGTCGATGCCGACTACCTGCGCGGCGGGCACAGCTATTACACCGTCGAGAGCCACATCTCCTATCTCGCCCAGTCACACGCCGGCGACGTGGTCTACGTGACGTCACAGGTGTTGAGCCACGACGCCAAGCGGCTACACCTGTTCAATCGCATGCACCGCAGCGACGACAACACCCTGATCGCCACAGGCGAGCACATGTATCTGCATGTCGACACCAACGAGGGCCGCACCGTCCCCGCACCGCAGTACATGATCGACCGCATCGCGGTGATCGCCGATGGCCAAGCGGCCCTGGCGCGTCCGCCTCAGGCCGGGCGGTTCGTGGGCGCACCGCGCTGATTCACCCGCACGCGCACCGGGGCGAGGCGACGGCGGCTAATACCAATCGCCATGCATCCGGCAGAGCTCAACGCCAACCCAACCCAGATCAACAACATGCTGGGTGAGCCGGTCGCTGGCATCGCCGCCTGACCGGTGCCGACCACGAACGGACGGCTGTCCGCCACGACCCCGCCGCGCACCGAGGGACAGGTCACCGTCAGCTCGTACACACCATCGCCAGCGTCGGCAGGTATCGCGATCTGCAGTTCAACGATGCCCGCGACGACCGTCCCATGGCCATGCACAATGGCCGGGGGCAACCCGAACGCCAGGGATGCATCCACCGTCGTGCCCTCGACACAATCCATCGTGCGAGCGGTGATGACGGCCGTGGCACCGGCATCGCCGCGTACGATCCCGTAGGGAGCGAGAAAGAAGAAGTCGCCGAAGTCACCGAACACCCAGACCCGCTGTGCTTCGCTGCCAGCGCTGGAGCCGTCGTCGCACGTGACCCGCACGCCGAGACCGATCTCACGCTCGGTCGGCACGAGCGCGAATGAGAACCCATCGGCATGCTGGCTGATCGCCAGCGTGGACACATCGACGGGGATCTCGATCGGTGGAAGCTTCGTGTTCGGGTACCAATGCCATGTCTGCACACGGCTCACCTGATGGCCTGCGCCACAGAACTGGGCCGACACATCAATCGGCTCGCCGACGTGCACTGCTGCGGGCGCCAGGTTCAGAACGACGTCGCTCGCGCTGGCATTCGACACGGATGGTTCGAGCCACGCCAGCGCCAGTAGGAGCACTGAGGACACGAGCAAACGACGACGCTCCGGCATGTACTCAACGTACGACCGCACCACGACAGCGAACAGGGTCCTAGGTCACCTGAACGCGAGGAGAGCCACGATCGGCCCGACGGGTCAACGCGCTCCCGTGATGGCGAACACGGTCGCCGGCGATGCGGGTAGGTGATCCACCAGCGAGATGACAAGGTCGCCACCGTCAGCGTGGTGCGGTAACTCACGATCGTTGCCGAGCATCCGGACCGACGAGCCCTGACCGACGGAGACGTCGGCAAGGCGGAACTGCCCGGTGGGGCCACCTTCGACCATCGCATAGACCACATCCGCCTTGCTGGTGTAGCGCACCTGGCGGCCATCAGCTGCGACGGCGGTCTGGATACGCCACGGTCGGGTGCCGTAGATGGCGTCACCGTTGACCCGCAACCACCAACCGAGTGCGGTGAGACGCGAGGCCTGCGCCATCGGAATCTGTCCGTCAGCGGTGGGTCCGACGTTGAGCAACAGGTTGCCGCCACGGGCCACGATGTCGACGAGCATCCACACCAACTCGTCGACGGTGGGCATGGTGGCCTCGGTCTCCATGCGGTTGTAGCCGAAGGATCGCCCGACCCCACGACACACCTCCCATTTACGATCGGCTGATGCCTTGGTCGAGTACTCGGGGGTGGCGATGTCGGCGTGCAGCTTGCCCTGTGCCACCGCGATGATGTCGTAACGGTCGTTCACGATTCCGTCGGGCACGCGGTCGTAGTAGTAACGGAACATGTCGTTGGGGTCGAGCGGCGATGGCCAGGCGATGTCGTTCCACATCAGGCTCGGGCTGTAGCGGTCGGTGAGCTCGCGCACATGAGCGATGATGTACTCGCAGTATTCCGGCGTGATCGGGATGTTCTGCACCATGCCCATGATGCTGTCGAAGCCGGGTGCGTTGAACGTCCAGTCGAGCCCTCCGGAGTAGTAGGTGCCGAACCGCATGCCACGGCTCCGCGATGCCTCGGCCAACTCACCGACATGATCGCGTTCGGCCATCCAACCCTGGCGGTTCGGATTCGGTGTCGCGCTCTGCCACATCAGGAACCCGTCGTGGTGCTTGGTCACCGGCACCACGTAGCGCGCCCCCGCAGCAGCGAACAGGTCAGCCCACTGCGAGACATCAACGCCCCTCGACCGGTCACGGAATTCCTCGACGAAGCTTTCGTAGCCGCGCTCGCCGTACGTTGCCGCATGGTGGCGGGCCGTTGGACTGCCCTCGAGCGCCCACGAGTTCAGATACCACTCACAGTACGGGCTGGCGCGGAACGCCTCGGTCCAGTTGCCAGATCCGAACAGGTCTCCCATGTCGTGATCAAGGGGCGCGTAGCACGGCACTGCGTATGGCCCCCAGTGGATGAAGATCCCGAACTTTGCATCGTCATACCACTCGGGCAGGGATCGGGAGGCAAACGGTACGGCGCTGTCAGACATCGAGACAGTGTGACACGTCCGGTGTTCGCTCCACGCTCACGGATGGCCCGACATGTCGGAAGATGTGCAGGTGTCGAGCACCGACTACAGGAGCACCGTGACGGGTACGGACGAGTTGGCGGTGGAGTTGTCACCCAGCTCGCCGTACACGTTGCTGCCCCAACACTGGACGGCGCCACCCGCCATCAACGCACACGTGTGATAACTGCCGGTGCTGATCGCGATCGCTCCGCTGAACGCCGACCCGCCCGGACCAACCACCGCCACGGGCACGTTCGAGTTGGTTCTGGTGTTGCTGCCCAATTGACCAGAGCTGTTATAACCCCAGCACTGCACAACGCCACCTGCGATCACCACGCACGAATGGAAGCCACCCGTGCTGAGTGCGGTCGCCCCACCCGTCGGGGTCCCGCCAGGTGGAACCGGCACGCTCGCATCGGTGTTCGTGCCGTCGCCCAGCTCGCCTTCCCCGTTGCTCCCCCAGCATCGGATGGCGCCAAGAACACTCAGCGCACATGAGTGATAGCCACCCGCACCAATCGCTGCCACCCCGCTCAGATACCCCGCTCCGCCTGGACCGACCACCTGTACGGGGACGTGCGACTCTGCGGTGCTGTTGTTGCCCAACTGACCGACCACGTTGAATCCCCAGCAGTAAACGGTTTGGGCATCCGTGAGGGCACACGCGTGGTACACGCCAGCGCCGATCGCCGTCACATGTTGCAGCGCCACCCCGGGAGCGGTGATCACATCCACCGGCACGTGCGACTCTGCGGTGCTGTTGTTCCCCAACTGACCGCGACCGTTGGCGCCCCAGCACTGCACCGTGTCGGTCAGCAGCGCACATGAGTATTCGCTACCCAAGCTGATTGCGGTCACTCCGCTCAAACCGGTCACGACCACCGGCACAACGGAGTCGGTCGTGCTGTTGTCACCCAACTCGCCGTTGGCGTTCGATCCCCAACACCTGACGGTGGTGTCGAGCAGCAACGCACATGTGTGGTGTCCGCTCGCGCTGATCGCGGTCACCCCGCTCAACGGAGTCGTCCCCGACTCGAACACCCGAATCGGCACCAGCGAATCGGGGGTGGAGTTGTTCCCCAGTTGGTCGTGCCAGTTGGACCCCCAGCACCGAACGGTGGTGTCTGCCATCAGCGCACATGAATGGTCATCGCCACTGGCGACCGCGATCGCCGGCGTTCCGGGGTCCTGGGACCAATTGGAGAGCGTGCGCCATCCGGCGTAGTAGCTGCGCTGCACCATGGCGACGTTGATGCCGGCCTGAGTGTGCGCGGTGCACAGGCTCTTCGCTGTGCCCAGCGTCTCGGTTCCGGTGTCGGTGGCTGCACCGGGTGCGTCGACTTTGATCGCACCATACGCGCGACCGTTCTGGGCGCTGCCGGTCAACTCATTCGTTGCCGCGTTCGAATCAGAACCATCAGACGACACCACGATCGGATACTTCTTGTTCACCGCCAAGTACTTGCCTTCAACACTCAACCGCCCAACGAAACAGGTTCCCGAGCGTGACAGCGCAGTGGCGTAGAACACCTGACAGCCCAGGTCTTCACCGTTGGAGTT
>WLMZ01000120.1 GCA_009726095.1 Actinomycetota bacterium | reverse complement strand
GGCCGGCGTTGACGAGGTCTCGACAGCAGGGACGACGGGTTCGCTGACCGTTGGCACCGAAGACGAAGCGTCTACGGTGATGGATCCGACCGCCTTACCCGTGCTCTTGAACACGGTGGTGTTGGCCAGCACCGCTGCCGTGCCAGCGCCAACCACGCACAGGACCGACAGACTGGTCACCCACGTATGCTTCATCTGTCCCACCCTTTTGCGTGAACACCGACTCCCGGTGGTCAACCATACGAAATCTTCACCCATCTTCAGCCCCTGGAACATCCAAGACTCGTCAAAGTTCGATAATGAGCCAAGGGCCGATCCGCACCCTACGCGAGGATCGCCACGTGCAGATACTTCTCGTCGATGACGATCCGTCGATTGCCGCATCGCTCAGCGATGCTCTCCGATACGCGGGATACGACGTCACCCATGTGTCCACCGGTGCAGCGGCGCTGGCTGCGACCGACTACCAACTGGTCTTGCTCGACCTCGGCCTTCCCGACATGGATGGCACCGAGGTGTGCCGGCAACTGCGCCAGCAGACCACCGCACCGATCATCATCGTGTCGGCGCGCGATGGCGAGATCGATCGGGTCGTGGGTCTGGAAATCGGCGCAGACGACTATGTCGTGAAGCCCTTCAGCACGAGAGAACTCGTCGCCCGCATCCGTGCGGTCAGCCGCCGGACCGATCAGGCCAACAACGTCGTCACCCCCGAAACCGAGCAACGCATCGGGGCGTTGCACATCGATCGCCGAACGCGACGTGTCAACCTTGATGGTGAGGCCGTTGCGCTGACGGCCAAGGAATTCGACCTGCTCTCGTTCCTCGCCCAAGACCCCGGCGCATGCCTGACCCGCCAGGACATCCTGGAGGCCGTGTGGGACACCAACTGGTACGGGCCCACCAAGACCCTCGACGTGCACATTGCCTCGGTGCGCAAGAAGCTCGGCAACGCCGCGTGGATCGAGGCGGTGCGCGGCATCGGATTCCGGCTGCAGGAGCCTGAATGAGTCGTCGGTTCCTGCTGGCGATCGTCGGCCTCACCATGCTGGTGCTGGCCGTGCACGACATTCCCCTGGCCGGCTACCTGCGATCCGTCGAACGTGACCGGCTGGTCACCTCGCTCGAACGTGACGCCTTCACCATCTCGGGCGTGGCATCGGAAAACCTCGAGCTCACCACCACGGGCGGCCACACGGCGCTGACCCAGCTGATTGATGGCTATAGCGGCCGCGCCGGTGCGCGGGTGGTCATCACCAACCGCACCGGTATCGCCCTGGCCAGTTCTGACAGCGATGCCGACGTCGGCAGGAGCTTCTCGTCGCGGCCAGAGATCGCTACGGCCCTGGCTGGTCAGGTGAGCACCGGTACGCGATCCTCCGAAACGCTCGGTTACGACCTGCTCTACGTGGCGGTACCCATCTTCAACGCCAACGCCACGGTGGGCGTGGTGCGCATCACCTTCCCCAAGAGCACCATCGACCAGCGCGTCAACAAACGGCTATGGGGCCTGGGCCTGGTGGCCCTGATCTCGCTGGCATTGGCCGCCGGAGTCGGTCTGGTACTCGCTCGTACCCTCAGCCAACCACTGCGCAGCCTCGAGCACGCCACCGATCGCATGGCCCAGGGCGATCTCCATTCACGCGTCCCAGACGGCGACGGGCCACCCGAGGTCCGCCAACTGGCCCGGTCGTTCAACACCATGGGGGGCCGGCTGGAACGCCTGGTCGATCGCCAACGCGCCTTTGCCGGCGACGCATCGCATCAACTCCGCACGCCGCTCACCAGCCTGCGCCTCCGCCTGGAAACCGCTGTCGAGCAGATGCATCGCCAGCACGATCTCGCCGGGGCACAGGCCAACGTGGAAGCTGCATTGTCTGAATCGTTCCGGCTACAACGAATCGTGGAGGGCCTGCTGGTGCTCGCCCGGGCCGATGGCGCCGACCTGCCCCGCGTCACGGTCGATCTCGCCGCAGTGCTGCGGGCCCGCGCCGAGCAATGGGGTCCGCTTGCTGCGGAACGCTCGATCGAGCTGATCGTTGAAGCACCATCACCCGTATGGGCCATGGCGGTTGATGGTGGCGTGGAACAGGTCATCGACAACTACGTCGACAACGCCCTGGACCACGCCCCCGAAGGGTCAACACTCGAACTGCACGCCCGTAGGGTTGCGCAGATGGCCGAACTGCGCGTGGTGGACCACGGCCCCGGGCTCTCCGCCGAGGATCGCGGTCGCGCCTTCGATCGCTTCTGGCGGGTCACCGATCAAGAACGCGCCGGTACGGGTCTTGGCCTGGCCATCGTGCAGCAGTTGGCCGATGCCAGCAACGGCTCCGTCGAGCTGCGTGAAACCCCGCTCGGTGGCATCGACGCGGTTGCGCGCTTTCAGCTGGCCCCGCCGCCCGCGTGAACGGCCTGGGGTGGCATGAGTTGAATCATCGTTCCGGGCGACGAGTACCATGATTTCGATGTCAGCAGAGATCGACCGTCGCCGATTCCTCGGACTCGGCGTGACCGGACTCGCCGGTGCTTCTCTTCTGGTCCTCCCGGGACCGCGAGTCCTCGGATCGACACGTGCGGCACCCGCACCGGCATCGGGACCGAACCTCATGTTCAACGGGTCGTTCGAGCACGTGGCGATCGGGTCCGCCCCGCCGGGCTGGGTCCTGTCCTGAGCATCAGGAACCCACCGGCTGGCCTCCGGGCGCTCGCCTGGGAGCCGGCGCGGATCCTCGCCGAACCCGATGCCCTGATCGCCCTGCGGAGCCTGGGCGAGGAACTGCGTCGATCGGGCTTCAGCAACAACCCCGAAGGACACAGTGACGATGCGGACTCCGCACGGTTCGCCCTCGGCACAGCGGTCGACCACCGAATCGTGCAGCGCATCGTGGGTGGCGCCACACCTCTGGCTGCACTCATCGGCACCGGCGCCGCCGACATCGACGACGAGGGGAAGGTCGCACTGCGCTTCGAGGTGCTGGCCGGTTCCGGGGCCCTGTCGATCCTCCCCCGGCCCGGACTGCTGGGGGAGCGGGTGTACGCCGGTCCCGATACGTGGATCCTGTTCGAACATGTCTGGAGATTCGGACTGGGTGGTGAACGCGCGCTCGAGATGGGCACGGGCACCGGTCTGGTGGCAGCTCTCCTCTCGAGCCGCTACCGCAGCGTGATCGGCACCGACATCACCGACGAAGCTGTCGCCACCGCTGCGCTCTCTCGGCAGTTGCTCGAGCCGCTCGCCCGGGAGCGGCTCGCGGTAGTGCAGACCGATGTCGGTGCGGGCCTGCGTCCTTCGACCTTCGACCTCGTGGCGGCCAATGCCCCGTGGGTGCCGTCATCCTCGGCTCATGGCAACACGTTCGCCGATGGCGGACCGACCGGATCCGAACTGCCCCTGCGGTTCCTCACCGAGGGGATCGATCTGCTGTCCCCCATCGGCCTCCTCGTGCTGATGTGTGCTGACCTCCGTTTCGATGATGGCCGGGCGCCGCTGCACGACGCCTTGAGCCACCTGCGTGCACAGGGGTTCATGACCGAGGTGATCGTCACACCGAAAGTGGCCCCATTCTCCTTTGAGGGCGACGGCTCCAGCGCAGCACTGGCCGGACTGCGCAGCGCAGATCACGTGACGGTGATCGTGTACCGTCGCCAATGATCGCCGAGGTGGTAGCCGGGTGGCGACCCGCCGACCGGCCGACCCGACCGACCCGACCGACCCGACCGAGAGGTATTGATGCAGATCTTCGTGAAGACCCTCACTGGCAAGACCATCACCCTCGAGGTCGAACCCTCCGACTCGATCGACAACGTGAAGGCAAAGGTCCAGGACAAAGAGGGGATCCCCCCGGACCAGCAGCGCCTGATCTACGCCGGCAAGCAGCTCGAGGATGGCCGCACGCTCTCGGACTACAACATCCAGAAGGAATCCACACTCTTTCTGGTGCTCCGACTGAGAGGCGGGATGATCGCGACCGTCACCTCGTACTCCGATCAGGCGCTGTCTCCGCGACTGGGGTCCGGCTCGAAGCTGCTCGAGATCGGGGATGGCACAACGGCCACCCAGAGTGTCATCGGCGTCCTCGGTGGCAGTGCCCATCTCCTCACCTTCTGGATCAAGGGAACCTGCAACTGGTCGATCACGTTCACCGGGCCATCTGGCGAGGCGCTGAGCCACGAGTCGGGAACGATCATCGTTTCGAGTCCCGGCCTCGCCAAACAGGAGATCTCCGTCGTCGCTCCCGCGGATGCGATCGGTGCGGCCCTCGGTTTCGGCGGTACCGGAGGTGCGCTCCTGTTCGACAGGGTGAGCTTCGTCTCGCTCGCCAGCCCGCAGACACCTCCCGGCCCGGTGGCCGCGCTGGCTGCCACCGCCGGCGATGGTCAGGTGCATCTCGAGTGGTCCGCACCGACCACCGGTCCCGAGCCCACGGGGTACCGCGTGTTCTGGTCGGCGGGTCGGAACATGCTCAGCACAACCTCGACGACGATGGATGTCAGCGTTCCCAACGGCGTCCGCGAGCGTTTCTCTGTTGCGGCAGTGAACCCCGGCGGCGCCGGACCGAGAATTTACGCCGGGATGCTCAGAGCGCGGGCAGGCACGCAGACCGTGCTGACCGCCGACACCCTCACAACGGCGCGGAACTCGCCGGTCGCTCTGAGGGCGACCGTCTCGACCAGCGGCGGCATCGTGGTCTTCCGGGTCGGTGGAAAGCGGATCGCCACGGTCGAGGTGGTCGACGGCGTCGCCGACAGCACATTCTCCGCACGCAGGGCGGGCAGCTTCCCCGTCTCCGCCACTCTTGCGAGGACACCGAGCGCTGAGTCGAGCACCGACGACCTCATCCTGACCATCGTCTCGTGACGACGCGCGGAGGACCTCCGACTTCGCCACGAATCGGATCCCTCCGAGACAGGATCTCCTGTCAAGAAGGGCCGCATTTCGTGTAACGCCTCTCTCGTGGAGACGATGGGAATCGAACCCACGACATCTACCTTGCAAAGGTAGCGCTCTGCCAACTGAGCTACGTCCCCCTTACGGGAAGACCTAGGTTAGCGCCCCCACTGCGTCGGGAGAACCTCCATCTTCGTAGGCTGCGGAAATGGCACGACTTCAGTTCGGCACCTTCCTGGCACCGCACCATCCACTCGGCGAGAGCCCCACCCGCCAATTCCAGCGCGACCTCGACTTTGCCGAGCACCTCGATCGCTGGGGCTTCGAGGAATTCTGGTGCGGCGAGCACCACAGCAGCGGGTGGGAGATGATCGCATCCCCCGAGATGTTCCTGGCGGCCGCTGGGCAGCGCACCCACAACATCCGTCTCGGCACCGGTGTGGTGTCGCTGCCGTATCACCATCCGTTCAACGTGGCCCAGCGAATGGTGCAGCTCGATCACATGACGGGCGGCCGCGCCATGTTCGGCAGTGGCCCGGGAGCGTTGCCATCCGATGCACGTACCCTCGGCATCGACGCGCTCGTGCAGCGCGACCGTCAGGACGAGGCGCTCGGTGTCATCACCCGGTTGTTGCGCGGCGAGGACCGCTTCAGCCACGACAGCGACTGGTTCACCCTGCACGACGCCGCGCTGCAGATCCTGCCGCTGCAGGAGAACATGCCGATGGTGACCGCATCGTCGATCTCGCCCAGCGGCATGCAGTTGGCCGGCAAGTACGGCATGGGCGTGCTGTCCATCGCCTCCAACTCCACCGATGGCATCGCTGCGCTGCCCACACAGTGGGGTTTCGCCGAGGAGTCCGCCGCTGCGCACGGCCAGACCGTGCATCGCAAGGACTGGCGCGTGATGATGGCATGGCACATCGCCGAGACGCGCGAGCAGGCCCGCAACGAAGCCGTCGACGGCCTGCAGCGCTGGCACAACGAATACAACGTGCATGTGCTCGGCCGGCCCGGCGCCAACCATGTCGACGACAAATGGGAGCTGCTCGACGAGATCACCGGGGCCGGGGCCGCGGGTGCCGGCGCTGCAGTGGTCGGTACGCCCGACGATCTCATCGCGGCGATCAACCACCTGCAGGAGATCACCGGTGGGTTCGGCATCGTGCTCGGCTTCGCCCACGATTGGGCCAACCGCGAAGCCAGCATGCGCTCATGGGAGTTGGTGTCACGCTATGTGGTGCCAGCCGTCAACGGCTCTGTCCGCACGATGCAGGCGTCAGCCGACTACGTGCACGATCACAAGGCCGAGCTGATGGCTAGTGCCGGTGCGGCCGTGATGCAAAAGATCATGGCCCACGAGGGCGCCCAAAAGGCCATGGTCACCACCATGCAGCAGATGGCCGCACGCTCGAACAAGCGCGAGACCACGTTCCGTCCCGGCGCCGGTGTACCGGCCGAGACACCGGCACCGGGCTGATCACCTCGAGCTGATCACCTCGAGCTGATCAGTCGTCTTTCAACGCAACAGCGTTGGGGGTGACGTTCATCTTCGGCACGTACTCGGCTACCTCGATCTCGCGAGCCTCACCGCGCAGGGTTGCGCGCAGCTGCGTGCGGCAGTCATCGCACGGGCCATAGAAGCGCGCGTTGACATCAGTGGAACAACGCGGGCAGGTGAACGAGAGGGGCTCCATCACCCACCAAGGTAGCGCCGGGGTCCTGCAACGTGGCTAGGCGGGCGCGGCCTCGAGGACCGGGGCTGAACCGACGTCGATGGAGTGCCGCCAATCGGGCATGCGTCGCACCAGGATCAGGATGCTGACCGTCAGCAGCGATGACGACGTCGCAAACGCAATGCGCAGGCTCGTGGCGTCGCCGAGCACCCCGAGCCAGAGGATGCCGATGCCGTAGCTGAAGCCGACCAGTGCCTGCAGGATCGAGAGCACGCGACCACGTTGGGCGTGCGGGGCGTCGCGCTGCACGATGTACATCATCGTGGTGAACGTGCTGGACGTGCAGGCGCCGAGCACCACCACGCATGCCGCTGCGGTCGCCGTGGTCGGCGCAACTGCGTAGGCCAGGTAGCCAAGCACCAGCGCGGAAGCGACCACCACCATGATGCGGGCCCGCCCGAAGCGGGGAGTGAGCGCGGTGACGACGAGGGTGCCGGCGATGGCCCCCAACCCCTGGATCGAGCTGAACATGCCGATCACCCTGACCCCACCGTGGAACTGACCGTGCACATACGCCGGGATGAGGCCCATGAACGGCCCGACGAACAGGTTCAGCACCGTGACCGCAGCGATACCGAACGCGCAGGACCGTACGGAGCGCGCCGCTGTCCAACCCTCGGCCAATCGAACCCGAATCGAACCGGGTTCGGTGTCATGCGGGGTGAACGTTCGCCGCAGGGCGAGCACGGCGAGGGCAAGACCGGCGAAGGTCATCGCGTTGAGTCCCACTGTCCATGCCGGCCCGAGCGTGCTGGCCAGGACCGTGGCCAGCAGAGGGCCTGCGATGCGGCCTGCGTTCCAGGAGTAGATGCCCAACGCCGACATCGCCATCAGTTCCTCGGGCGGCACGAGATCGGGGAGCATTGCTGCGTATGACGGCCCACCGAGCGAGCCCATGGCGCTGGAACACATGATCAGCGCCGCAAGGGCGAGCGGGGCGCGCACGCCAAGACCGAGCAGTACTGCCAGCACCGTGGTGAACAGGGCCTGGCCGGTGAGGCCGCCGATGAACACCCGGCCGCGGTCGAAACGATCGGCCAGCAGACCACCCACCGGGGCGGCGATGCCCTGCGGCATGAACGTTGCCAAGGCAATCAGTCCGGTCTGCAGCGCACTGCCGGTGTTCGACGCCACCAGGCTGCCCACGACCACCAACTGGATCCACGTACCCGTATCGGAGATGGCTCCGGCTCCCCAGATGAGCAGCACCGATCGACGGCGTAGGGGGCGGAACGGATGGTTGCTCACAGCAAGTAACCACGGTACCAGCGCGGCTACCGTCTCGGTCATGGCTACTGCGCACAACGGCAACTGCGAGATCTTCTACGAGACCTTCGGCGATTCCAGTTACCCCGCGTTGCTGTTGGTCAACGGTCTCGGCGGCCAGTGCATCAACTACCACGAGCAGTGGTGCCGCACGTTTGCTGCCCGCGGCCTGTCGGTGATCCGCTTCGACAACCGCGATGTCGGGTTGTCGTCCAAGTTCGACGACGCACCGCGGGGGCCAAAGGGCGAGGCGTACACGCTGTCTGACATGGCGCGTGACGCCATCGCCGTGCTCGACGCCGAAGGGATTTCGCAGGCGCATGCGATGGGCCTGTCGATGGGTGGGATGATCGTGCAGACGCTGGCCATCGAACACCCAGAACGACTGCTGTCGATGACCTCGGTGATGTCCACCACCGGCGAACCCGAATACGGCCAGCCCACAGCACACGCGTTGGCGTTGCTCACCGGACCACCGGCCATCGACCGCGAGTCGTACATCGCCAACCACATCGCCGGCCTTCGCGAATGGGGCAGCCCCGAGTTTGCCGACGAGGCCCGCTGGCGCGCCGATGCCGAGCGTGCCTTCGACCGCTGCTTCCATCCGTCGGGAACCGGACGGCAGTTGCTGGCCGTACGCGCATCAGGACCGCGCGCCGACAAGCTCCGTCATGTCACGGTGCCGACGCTGGTGATGCACGGCGACCGCGACACGCTCATCGATGTCAGCGGCGGACGGCGCACGGCCGAACTCATTGCCGGGGCGCGCTTCGAGCTGATCGAGGGCATGGGCCACGACTACCCGCCCCAGCTGTGGGACGACTGGGTGCAGCTGGTGGCGGATCATGCGCTGAGTAGCGCTCGCAGCAACTGAACTCGCCCAGTACCGGGCGTTCAGCGCGGCTCGCGCCGCATCGTCCACACCGGTGGTGAGCCGGCAAGACGGATCTCCTCGGCAACAGCAAACCCGTGCCGGGCGTAGAACGCCAGGTTCTGTTCCTTTTGCGTCTCGAGGTATGCCGGGGTTCCGTCGTTGTCGGCCTGGTCGAGCGCTGGTCCGAGCAGTCGCCCACCAGCGCCGCGGCCCTGAACGAGCGGATCGGTACCAAGCAGGGCCAGGTACCAGTGCGGCTCGTGTGGGTGCACCTTGTCGACCGCGTTGAGCAAGGCGATGCCACGTCGACGGTTGCGGCCGGTCAGCAAGATGCGCGCCATGCGCGCCTGCACCATGGCCTCACGGCGGCGGCTACGCGGCATGGCCCCGGGTGGCGCCCACACGGCTGCGCCCACAACGCGAGAACCCGCACGGGCAACCCAGCTCTGGTCGAATGACTCGAGGTCGGCCATGAACGCAGAGAAGCCATGCGCCAGGGCATGGTGTTCCCACAGCGGATCGGGAGCGAAGAACCCGAACAGGGGATCGGGCCAGAAGGCGCGGGCGAGTGTGGCCAGCGCCTCGGGTCCCTCACCGGGCTGGAGTTTGTCGATGTGGATGTCGGCACTGCGGACGTCGGTCACGCCGCCAGCGTAGGTGGCGGGCCAACCGATGTTGGCGGCCATCGGATTCTGCTCGCTCGCCACCACATGGATCTACCCGTTGAGGGCCCGTTGGTCATGGAGTACGACCAGTGTCCTCTGGCGCTGGTCGATTCAGCTCACGTGATTGTGCAGGCCAAGTCGAACAATGGGGTCAACGCCCGAGGAACTCGTGGACGGCGATGGCTCGGCGTTGAGCCACGTTCGGCCGACGACGGACCGCCGCCAACCTCTTCGGCGCCTCTCTTCAGTGAGTGTCACACCCTTTTCGTATGGTGGGGTCATGTTCGCCGTGCCGTTGGGTGCTGAACTGGGTGGTCCCGATCGTGACACCGATGGGTGTGCGGACGTTGGTGTGCGGGTAGCGGGTCGCGACCTGGGTGAACTCACCGCGTTGTTCACCGAGCTGGAGTTGGAGCGTCGTCGGGTCGACGCCCGCTTGGCAATGGTGGTCGGTGAGGTCGATCGGCGTGGTTTGTACGCGATCGATGGTCATGCGACGGTGAAGGGGTGGTGTCGGGCAACGGGTCGCTGGTCCAGCGCTGACGCGGTCGCG
>WLMZ01000012.1 GCA_009726095.1 Actinomycetota bacterium | reverse complement strand
AGAACGGTGCCACGGGTCAGACCGGTGCCACGGGTCAGAACGGTGCTCCGGGTGAGACCGGCGCCACGGGTCAGACCGGTGCTCCGGGTGAGACCGGTGCCACGGGTCAGAACGGTGCTCCGGGTGAGACCGGTGCCACGGGCCCTCGGGGTGAGACGGGTTCCACCGGCCCCACAGGCGATACGGGTTCCACCGGCGATACGGGTTCCACCGGCCCTGCGGGTGGCACCGGTTCAACCGGTCCCACGGGCAACACCGGTTTCACTGGGTGAAGTCGATCTGAACCTCGCTGTCAGCGGGCACACCGCTTTCGATCAGCAGGCGGGCAGCAAAGATGCCACCCGAATGGCCGTTTACGCCGAGGCACATCACAATCGGCGTTCCGTCTTGTGCGACCACGGTTTGCCCGGTGGTCACCACCGCGCCCGGATACAGCGACGTGCATTCTGGCGTGACCCGGTGTCCGGTGATGCCGGTCGTGTGGGCCACCAATTGCCAGACAGCGTTGTCGCCGACCGTGTACATGAACCGACCCGAGGCCAACACGCCGCTGGGAAGTGGAGTGGAGTCGGCCCGCCACTCGGCCCTGCCTGGCAATACCCGAACGCGCACCACGGCCGCCGCTGACGCTGTTGTCGGGCCGGTGATCGTTGTGGGTGGCGCCATGGCGCTGTTGCCGTTGGCAGCTGCGGGGTCGACGGCTGAAGCGGGCGGGGTCTCGACCATCGTGTAGGTCTTCGACGCCAGTGGCGGCCTGGCGACGGCCAAGATCACCAGCACAGCAATGACTCCGGCGCCTGCGGCAATGCGTGAACCGATCGAGGACTTCATCGCTGATCTCCGATCGCAGCGCTGACTCGCTCCCAAACTGACCGTACGGCTGATCACACAACAAAGCAACAATAATCACACAGACGAGACAACAAACACACCATGGAGACAACGCGGGCGTGGTTCTGGGGAGCATCATTGGAGGGCGGTTGCACGCAGGCCCTGCCACCCGCCGATGGGCTTCAGACCGTATGCTGGCGGGCGTGTCGGACAAAGCGCGGCGGTTGCTCTTCAGTACGGCCGGCGTGGTCGTGGCCTGGTTCCTGTGCGTGTTGTTCTTCTGGGCGCTGCGTCCGCTGCACGACGTCGTCCCCGTTGGCATCAGCGCCGACGGCGTTCATGTTTCCCAGTCGGTCACGTGCAACACGTTGTTCCAGGGTTCAGCGCGCGACAACACGCCGCTCCCCACGATCGTGAAGCCGCTTGCCTACCCGCGCCAGCCATGCGAGCTCGTGCACACTCAGGCCCAGCAGGTTTTCGTCGTAGATGTGCTCGGTGCGCTGCTGGTGCTGGGCGGTCTGGCGTTTGTCGTCGTACGTGCCCGGCGACTCGACGACCGCAGCTCGGTTCAGGCGGCATCGGCGGCCGTCGGCTGAATCAGCGCCGGGGCTAGTGACCCGCTAGGTGCGGTGCCGCCATCACGGACCGACCTCGCGCATGAGGTCCTCGGCGGCCTGACGCACCTGCCAGTCGCGGTCCACCAGCGCTGCTGCCAACGCTGCGTCAACTGCGTCGCCGTCGAACGGAGCCAGAGCCAGTACGGCACGGCGTCGCACAGCGGGCTTGTCGGTGCAACCGGCAAGGATCGCCGTCACGCCGCGCTCGTCACCGATGGCTCCGAGAGCGGCAACGCTGGCCTCGCGTACCAGGGCATCGCTGTGATCGGTGGCCAGCTGGATCAAGCGCTCCAGCACAACATCAGAGACCTGCTCGTGTTCGCCGCAGGACCATGCAGCCACCTCGACCACCGTGGCATCGGGGTCGTCGAGCAACTCCAGCAGCGAAAGCGCTGGATAGTTGGCGGCCACCTCGGCGGCGCGTCTGCGCACGGGCGCCGATTCGTCGTGAAAGGCAGCCTGCAGCTCGTGTACACGTAGCCCCCCAAGTCGGTGGAGCGCGCCCAGGGCGGTGCCGCGCACGGCGGGTTCGGGGTCGACCAGGCCGCCGCGTGCGGTGTCGGGGTCGCCGGTGTGGCCCGCCAGCGCAATGGTGCGTCGGCGCCGAACAGCGTTCGTTTCTGCGGCAGGGGTCATCGCTTGAGCATGCCCGACAGTGTGGTGACACCCCAAGACACCCCAACCGCAACGACAATGGCGATCAGTGTTCCGGTGAGCACGGCGAGCGAACTCGTCGTCGCAAGAGCCCAGACCCGCTTCCAGAGAGCCGTGCGCCGGTAGGTGGGCACGGCCACCTCGCTCACGGGAATGCCGGGGCGTGGCGGGCGCAACCCGCGTTGAAGTCTGGGCGCGGCTCTGGCAGTCTTTCGCCATCCGAGGCTCAAGAGTGCAAGCATGGTAAGTCCTACGAGCCATGCTGCACGGGTGGTGAATTCAGTGACCGACACGCAAGACGAGATGGTACCCGCGCAACCCACTGACGGAGTCGCGCCCCGCAAGGTCCATCGGGCATGGGCCCTACCCCTTGTGGGCCTTGGGTTCCTCGTGCTGGCTGCGGTGGTACTTGCCGCAGCGTTCACGGCCTCGCGGATCTCGGCGATCAAACGGCCGTACGCGATTGTGCCCGCCGACGCCCAGAGCGTTGAACCGCGGCTGACGCTTTCGGGCGTCACCCGTTACCACGCTGATGGCGAGTTGTTGTTCGTCACCATCCGCGAGCCACAGCTGTCGTTGCTGTCGTGGTTCATGTTCCGGCACGACAACGACATCCATCCGCTCACCTACAACGACATCAACGGCAACGGCACACCGCAGCAACAGACCAGCCGCGGGCGCCGTCAGATGGTCACAGCCAAGCAGGCGGCCGAATACGTCGCACTGAAAAAGCTCGGATTCCCCATCGACATGAAGCCGGGCAACATCGTGATCGACCAGATGGTGTGTCTCAAGGCCAACGCCGCTGGAACCGCCTGTGTCGAGGAAGCGCCGTCGGGCAAGGTGTTGAAGCCCGATGACGAACTGGTCAGCATCGATGGCACACCAGTGAAGGTGCTCGATGACCTCCGCTCCGTCCTGGCCCGGCACAAGGCCGGCGACATGGTCGATGTGGAGTACAAGCGACCGGGAGTCGATGGCGTACAGAAGGGCTCCATCGAGCTGACCGCTTCGCCCGACGCCGACAAGAAGGTGATCGTCGGCTTCTACCCCTTCGACACCACCGAGGTCGGCGATTCACCGTTCCCGGTGTCCATTGACACCGCCGGTATCGGCGGGCCCTCCGCTGGGCTGGCCTTCACGCTCACCTTGATCGACGAGCTCACCCCCGGTGAGCTGACGGGTGGCCAGCGCGTGGCGGTCACGGGCACCATCGATGTCGATGGCAAGGTGGGTGCCATCGGTGGTCTGGCGCAGAAAGCCTCAGCCGTGAGGCAAACCGGTACGAAGTATTTCCTGGTGCCGGCAGCGCAATCAGATGCAGAGATCGCAGAGGCTCGTGCCGTTGCGGGAGGTGCCGTGCAGATCATCCCGGTCGCCACCATCGACGAAGCGCTCGCTGCGCTCGCCAAGCTGGGCGGCAACAGCGCTGCGCTCGGTACGCCCGGCAAGGACTTCACTCCCGCCAAGTGACGACAGCCCCGTGGTGCGGCCGGGTCGGCGCGCTGGCGCTGCGGGCTGATTGCCACCACTTGCGCGTCCATTCGTCCTACGATTCCCGGTGATGGCCATTTCCTTCTCGCGCCCAGACCCGTCGTCAGCGGCATCGGTCTCGTCCGCGCAGTTCTCCAACTCGAGGCGGGGCTACGAACAAGCAGAGGTCCGCGACTTCCTGCGCATGGTCGCCGCAGAACTCGCCCGCCTGCAAGAGCGCGAACGTTTCCTCGAGCGCGAGCTGCGCACAGCTCAACAGCCCCGCTCCTCCAACGTCGCCACCATCGACGAAGACACCGCCACACGACTGCTCGGCGAGGAAGCCGCACGCATCCTGCAAACGGCGCGCGAGGCAGCGACACAGATCAAGACCCGAGCCGAAGACGGCAGTGCGCGCCTGCTGCGCGAAGCAACCGACGAGGCCCAGCGCCTTCGTGAGGAAGCCGAGATCGAATCCGCTCGCCGCCGTCAGGATGCATCGTCAGATGCCGAGGCCGAGCTGCAGATGGCCAAACAGCAGGGCCGCGACATGGTCAACGAGGCCCGCGCCTACCGCGAGCGTGTGCTCAGCGAACTCGCCCGGCGCCGCGAACTGGCGCGCCAGCAGATCGAACAACTCATCCACGGGCGCGATCGCCTGCTGCAGGCATTCGAGCGGTCACGCATCGCTGCGGTCGAGGTCATGGCCGAGCTCACGCCGTTGGGTGAGCCCAGCGAATACGTCAACCTGCAGCCCACCACGGGCCCGGTGCCGGTGATGGTGCCATCGGCAACCATGTACATGCAGCCCGACCGTGACGAAGCAGAACTGCTCGACGAGACCGTCGAAGCGGTTGACGAAGCCGACGCCGCCTACGAAGCAGAATCCGTGGACGAAGCCGAGTTCGTGGCCGAATCCGACCGTGACGATGATTCCGGTGCCGTTGGCCTGCATGTGGTCGAAGATCGCGACGACACCGTCGTGTCGCTGCCCGAGCCAGCGCCCTACGACGACTCCAACGACGACGATGACCGCGAGCCGGCGCAGGTGGTGGCGTTGTTCGCCGACGAGTCCAGCCAGCGAGACACCAAGCCAGTTGCCGGACACGATCCGTTCTCGGGCTCTGCAGACCAGGCGCAGCCCGAGCACTCCGTCGACGATCTCTTTGCCCGCCTGCGCGCTGCGCGCGCCGATGCCATTGCACTGCGTGCCATCGATGCCATCCAGCCATCAGGCGCCACAGCTACGGATCAAACAGGTGTGGCCGAAACAGGTGTGGCCGAAGCCGACGTTGAATCGGTTGTAGAGGTTGGTGTCGACACCGTCGACGAGGCCGTGGTGCCGCTGATCCTGTCGGCGTCGCGCAAGCTCAAGCGGGTGTTGGCCGACGAGCAGAACGAATTGCTCGACGCGTTGCGTCGCAAGGAGCCAGTGCGTGCACTGGATGCGCTGTTGCCCTGGGAACTCGATCAGTCGGCCCGCTACTCGGCAGCGGTCGAGGCCGACCTGGCCGCAGCGGCGCTGGCCGGTGCGGGCGGCGGCGAGGACGGTCGCAACCCAGCCATTGTGCGCCCCGCCATGGACGCTGTCACCAACGGCATCGTGGCGCCGTTGCGCGAACGGTTGACCCGCTGTATCGACAAAGCCGATGGCAAGAACAGCGACCTCGCTGCCGAGGTCCGATCGCTGTACCGGGAATGGAAGACGCATCGCATCGACGAGCACGTCGAAGAGATCGTTCGTCTTGCCTACGACCGCGGCGCACTCACCGTCGCTCCCCGTTAGCCTCGCCTCGTGCGAGACCCTGCAGACCTTCCCAGCCGCCTCCGTCGCCCCCGCCGCGTCAGCGATCGTGGCCGAATGGTGCTCATCATCGTTGCTGTCGTCCTGGTCGTGTTGCTGCTCGCCTCGCGGGCCATCGCCGGGTTCTACGTGGACTACCTGTGGCACCAGAGCGTGGGTCGCACCGATGTGTTCTGGGGCATGCTCGGTTCGAAGGCGTTCTTGTTCGGCCTGTTCGCGCTGCTGTTCGTCCTGTTGTCGGTACTGAACCTGCTCATTGCCGATCGTCTTGCGCCCAGCACCCTCAGCACCGACACCCACCCGGCCGTCACCCGCTTTCACGAGGTGTTCGGCCATCGCATGCGTCTGGTACGTGTCGTCGCTTGCGCAGTCCTGGGTCTGATGGTTGCCGTGCCGGCGTCGGGGCACTGGCAGGAATGGCTGTTGTTCCGCAACAGCGTGAACTTCGGCAAGAACGATCCGCAGTTCTCCACCGATATCGGCTTCTACGTGTTCCGGTTGCCGTTCCTGGTCTTCTTGTTCGACTGGCTGTTCATCGCCGTGCTGTTGGTGCTCGTGATCACCGTTGCGGCCCATGTGCTCAGCGGTGGAGTGGTCATCACGCCGCCCATGCCGAAGGTGCGCCGTGCCACGAAGGCACATTTCGCCATACTGCTGTCGGTGTTGGCGCTGCTGCGCGCCGGTGGCTACTGGCTCGAGCGGTATCAGCTCACCACCGAGCGCCGTGGTTATGTGCAGGGAGCGCTGTACGCGGTGCTCAAGGCCCAGTTGCCTGCGGTGCTGTTGCTGATGCTCATCTCGTTGCTCGTGGCAGCGCTGTTCCTGTACAGCATCCGCACGGGGTCATGGCGCGTGCCGTTGGTGGCATGTGCCCTGTGGCTGGTGATCGCCCTGTTCGGCGGGGTCGTGTACCCGTCCGTCATCCAGGCGCTGGTGGTCAACCCCAACGAAAAAGAGCGTGAGGCCCCGTATATCGCCCGCAACATCGAGGCAACCCGCGATGCCCTCGGCATCAGCAAGGTCACCACGGTGCCGATCACGTTCGGCGATCTCACCGCCCAGAAGGTCGCCGGCGATCTTTCCCCGGTGCGTGATACGCGCTTGCTCGATCCGGCGGTCATGCTGCGGCGGTTCACATTCGACAAGGGCCAGGTTGCCGGTTTGGCCATCACTGATCTCGATGTCGATCGCTACAACCTCAACGGTCGGGTGCAGCAGGCCTTGGTAGCGGCCCGAGAGCTCGATCTGAAGAACGTGGCCAACACGTCGTGGCAGGGTACGCACCTCATCGCTACGCACGGGTGTGGCCTGGTGGTTGCGCCGGCCAGCCAGGTGCAGGGCAACAATCGCCCCATCTATTCTGAGCTGCCGCTCGATCATCCCGAGCTGTACTACAGCCCATCCATCACCGGGTTCGCCGTGGTGAAGACCAACACCACCGAGAAGCCGTGTCAGGGCTCGGAAACGGCGCCATACGCCGGCACGGGTGGCATCCAACTGAACTCCGCCATGCGCCGCTTCGCGTTCGCGCTGTCGTTCTTCGACTACAACCTCTGGGGCTCCAACTCCATCACCGAGACCTCGCGCATCCAGTGGGTGCGCAACGTACGCGATCGGGCCGAGAAGATTGCACCCTTCCTGCACTTCGACACCGATCCCTATGCCGTTGCCCTGAACGGCAAGGCGTTGTGGGTCATCGATGCATTTACAACAACCGACCAGTACCCGTATGCGCAAGACGCCGACCGCAGCCAGCTCGATTCCACCAGCGGCCTCAACCACGTGTTCAACTATGTGCGCAACAGCGTGAAGGTCGTCATCGACGCCTACGACGGCACGATCACGTTCTACAAAATGGACACGGTCGATCCCATCCTGAAGGCATGGAGCAACGCGTTCCCCGACTTGTTCGTGGATTCCTCGAAGATGCCCGACGGTCTCAAGGACCACTTGCGCTACCCCGAAGACCTGTTCCGCATCCAGACCGCCGCCTACGCCCGCTATCAGTTGGCCCCGTCGGCGTTCTTCGAGCGCACCGGTGCATGGAGCGTTGCCCAGGGCCCACCCAGCGAGCCGAACGCGAAGGCCGCAGCCGCCGCCACGGTGACCACCGATGGTCAGCAGTCCGCCAGCAACGTGTCCGCCGAGAGCACCACGCAGCGGTTCATCCCGTACTACACCATGTTCCATACGCCGGGTTCGAGTGTCGCTCCCACGTTCTCGATCCTGCGCCCGTTCGTTCCGTACTCGAAAGACGACACCCGTACCGAACTGCAATCGTTCATGGTGGCATCCAGCGACCCCGCCACCTATGGGCAGCTGACCGCGTACTCGCTGACGGCCACGGTCGACGGCCCCACGGTGGTGGCCAACAACGCCGAGACCGATGGAACCATCTCGCAGACGATCACCCAGCTGAACCAGCAGGGTTCCACGGTTCGTTACGGCGATCTGCAACTGGTGCCGGTCGACGGCGGCCTGTTGTACGTGCGCCCGTTCTACGTCGTGGGCGACAACCTGGCCGAGTACCGCTTCATGATCGTGTCGTACAACGCCCGTGCGGTCATCGATTCTTCGCTGACCGGTGCGCTCAAGAAGCTGTTCCCCGGGTTCAGCGGCGAGGTCGGCGACCGGGTCGGCACCACGCCGAGCGATACCGGCAGTACGGTGCCCACCGATACGGGCAACACCACCACCGACACGCCGGCCGATCTGCTCAACAAAGCGCAGAAACTGTTCGACGAGGCCGATGCCGCCCTGGCACAGAAGCCGGCCGACTTCGCCACCTACCAGTCCAAGCAGGCCCAGGCACGTGCCCTGATCGAGCAGGCGTTGAAGGCGTTGAAGACCTCGGGCTAGAGGTCGTCGGTGTCGGTGAGGCTGCGCTTCACCTGTTCGGCCAGCATCGCCAGATCCTGTCGGAACGCAATCTCGTAGCGGGCCTGTTCGTTGGCCAGTTTCACCTGGCTGGTGCGCAGTTGATCCAGTACGTCCTTCGACAGCGCCTGGGTGGGCTCGAGCACGGGCGCAGGCGGTGGCATGGCCGATGGCCGGGGCGCGTTTGCAACGCTGTTGAGCCCGTCGATCTCGCGGCTCAGCTCGCCCAGCTGGTTGGCGAGTTCGATGGAAACATTGGAGATGTGCTCGTGCAGGGTGGCGGCCTGGTCCTTGGCCTGGCGGGCGTCGTCGGAGCTGATGGTGACGCGCTCGGCCAGCTCGGTGAGCTTGCTGTTCAGACTGTCGAGCGACGCAAGCTTTGCGTTGACCACGTCGATCTGCGCGACCTGGTGCTTGATGGCGTCCACCTCGGCCATGCGCTGGGTGATCTCGTCCAACTCGCCGGTGCGGCTGACCAAGGACAAGGTGGTGGCATCCAGCGACTGGATGCGAGCCTCGAGGAGGCGGCGTGATTGCTCGGATGCGTCGAGTTGCTGATGCATCTCAGCGACCTCGGCGCGCAACGCATCGACGGCGTTGGGGCCCTTGGACGACTTGCGCTTGAACAGACTCATGGTCACTCGATCATAGGGGGTTGCGAGCCGCTGATCTGGTAGGTACGGTAGTTGCACACCACGACGCGGGGTGGAGCAGTTCGGTAGCTCGTCGGGCTCATAACCCGAAGGTCACAGGTTCAAATCCTGTCCCCGCCACTAATGAAAGTCCCGGCTCGAAAAGCCGGGACTTTCTCGTTTACGGCCGCGGAGGCCATCTACCGGGTCGTCTACCGGCCCGGGAGATGGCACGGCTGTGACCTGGTGGTTCGCCTCTGCGATCCGGTAGACGTCTACCGGCCATCGTCACTCGTTGCTGCGGCGATCATGTTGGCGAAGTCGTGTGCGGCGGTGGCGTTCATGCCGGGGATGAGGTGTTGGTAGGTGGCCATCGTGAAGCCGGGGTGGGCGTGGCCGAGTCGTTCGGAGACGACTTTTATGGGTGTTCCGGTGGCGACGAGGAGGCTGGCGTGCGTGTGCCGCAGGTCGTGGAAGCGGATGCGTGGGATGTCGGTGCGGGCCAGGTGTCGGTCGAAGAGTTGGCTGATCGATTCGGGGTGCACTGCGCGCCCGGTGCGGTTCGTGAAGATCGGGTCACCGAGGTCGACTGGGTGGCCGTCTCGTCGTTGCAGCCTGCGCCAGCAGCCGAGGATTGTTTCGGTGGTTGAGTCGAGGTCGATGCAGCGGCGGCTGGTGAGTGGGTCGATGCCGTCGTAGGCGACGACGTAGAAGCGGCTGTTGCGAGTGACGATGTAGGCCATACCAACGTCATCGGCAGGTGACCCGTTCGGGACCAACCCGAAGATCATCCGCAAACGGGTGCGGTGCGCGGCTCGTCACTCGGTGGCGTTGAGGAACTCCTGGATCGTGTCGAGCGATCTCTTGCTTGCTCGTCTTCGCTCGGTGTCTCGAAGATGGAGGTCGGGCGACTTGGTGAGTACGAGCTTGTGGGGGCTGCCCTGTCGGGTCGTGTGGTATGTGACGGGGAGTTCGGCTTCGTCGATGCGGTGGTGGATGTGTTGTCGCCGTGGCGTCGCCAGCGGCCAGGTGATCTGTCGGTTTGCGGGGTCGGTGAGGAAGGCGGCGAGCGTTGTGCAGTCGGCGCAGCCGTTGCCGGGCTGGAACTCGGTGATCGACCAGTCGTCGTGGGCGCGGGCCGGTTGGGCGAGTTCTGCCTCTAGGGCGCGCCGGCAATGCTGTGCGATCGCGGTGACCCCGATCGCGTCCCGCTCGACGAGCGGCACTGATGCGGAGGCCCGCACCACATCGACGTGCATCGGCGTGGTCCGTAGCGTTGGGTCACAGACGGTGCCGACGATCCGGTCGCGTAGCCGTGAATCGTCGACGATGCCGGCGGCGCGCAGGACGGCGAGCGTTGGTGCAGCCAATGCTCCGAGGGTGGTCTGGCGTCGCGATGGCGTTGTGATGAGGGCTGCTTGATCGACTTCGCTGATCAGCCAATCACCGATGCGACTCGTGAGAGCGCGTGCGAGCTCGGTCCCGAGTCCGCCCGGGGCGTGGTGGTCGGCGCCGAGGTTGGTGCAGAGGTTCGGTAGGCATTCGATCCATGAGGCACGTGTCGGTGCCGGGCTCGCGATCGACGCTTGCCGACGGTCGAGCCAGGACGAGATCTGCCGCTTGAACCACTCGAGACCGTGCTGCTCGGCGAGGGCGACCAGAACGGTGGCATCGGTGGGAGCGACGGCTTCGATGGCGAACGGCCGGAGGAGCCGCGTGGCGAGGTCCTCGTCACCCAGTTCCCAGGAGAGTCGCAAGGTTTTGGGCAGGAGTCGATGCTGGTCGCCTCGACGAGCGGCCTCCGGCCAGAACCGTAGGAGGGTCGCGACGTCGTCAGCCCGAGCCCGGGGTGACGACTCGTCGGTGGCGCTAAACGCGAGCAGGTCGTCGAGGGCGCCGACGGGATCGCCTTTGGCTCGAATCGCGAAGGCTCGTTCGCGTGGCCAGGTCACGATGGCCGCGCGGCGGTACCAGCGGTCCATCGTGTTGCCCCAGTTGCCCATGTATCCCGTGTACTCGGTGTCGTACGGCGCGAGATCGACGGTTGGGGTCAGCTCTGCGAGCTCAGCGGCGCTGACCTCGCTGTCGAGCCCGTGCGGTTCGCCAGCGGTCGGGGAGATCGTGACCTCCGAGTCGAGGATCTCGCCGAGGGTGAGGTCGCTGTCGGGCGCTTCGTCGGGTTCGTCGCCCCACCTCGACCGTCCTCGGCGACGCCTGCGCGGTGGTGCATCGTCGTAGCACTCGCGGGTCTCGTGGATCTCAGCCTGTGCGAGTGCCATCTCGCAGTTGGCGTGTTCGGCTGCGTGTCGGAGGATGTCGGCGCGAGCTGCGTCGCCGCCTTTGAGGTGTGACCAGCGCAGTCCCCGTTCGGTGTACTGGTGATCGAGGAGCGCCACCAGCCGATCGGGCGGTTCGAGCGTCTGCCGGTCACCGTGCCAGCGAGGTTCGGGGGTGTGCGTGAAGTGGCGGTCGAGCAACTCGGCTGCCGTGGACGCAAGAGATGTGAGGTCCGTCCGGGTTGCAGTGGTGTCGCCGGCGAGCAGGAGGTTGTACGTGACCACCACCCGATTGCCGAGCACAACGGGAAGCACTTCGTGCCGTGTGTCGGCGTAGAAGGCGACGAACGTCAGCGCCGACGCCGACCCCTGATGGCGGACCGACTCCAAGCGGTGCTCGACCACGAGCTCTCCGCCGGTGGACCTCGATGGCAGCAGCACGACCAGTGTGCCGATCATCTCGTCGTTCTTCTCCGAGTCCTGGTGTGGGGCAAAGAACTGCCCGGTCTCGTACAGGAGCATCGAGTGCAGTTGAGCGTCGAGCGAGCTCGCTGGTGGAAGACCGAGATCGTCACGGAGTATGTCGAGCATCGGGCGGAGCGTGCGGTTCCACCGGCGGTTGTCGATTCGCACCCGCGACCTGGGGATCTCCCATGTGTCACGAACGCGTCGATCGAGGATCGTCTGCTCCCTGTAGCCGTACCTCGCGGGACGGGCGATGAGGCGCAGTTCCTTCGCCTGTGCAGCCGTCACCGGCAACCGCAACTTGCCGACACCCTTGACGTCGATCACGAGATTGTCGGCCGGTGCGGTCCGACGCGTGCAGAACGAACCGTCGCTGCGGAGGTCCCGCAGCAAGGCGGACAGTTCTTCGCGGGGGCTGTGGGGCACGAGCGGAAAACTACCTCCGGTCAAGCCAAGCCCGCAGCTCAGGGTGAGCCCGACGACGGCCCCGATCGACCGGCGTGGTCCGCACCCAGACCAACCAACACAATGATAGTGTTGTGGTGTGCTTCCTGCGTTCGATCCAGACAGCGGCCGGCTCCCGCCAGGTGAGCATGTCGCGTCGTGGGACGAGGTAGCCGAACGGTTCGGGTGGACCGAACGCCGCCGACGTCTCCTCGACGGACTCGCTGAAGCGATCGAGCTGCTCGCCGATGTCGGTTGCCGGAGGATCTGGTTGAACGGCAGCTTCGTCACCGCCAAGGACGAGCCGGGCGATTTCGACGCCTGCTGGGACACCGACGATGTTGATCTCGACGCGCTCGACCCAGTGCTGTTGGACCTGTCCAACCACCGACAGGCGCAGAAGGCGCGCTTCGGCGGCGAGTTGTTCCCGAACGTCGTCGAGATCCAATCGGGCCTGTCGTTCTCGGAGTTCTTCCAGAACGAACGCGACACGAGCCGCAAGGGCATCGTCGTCATCGACCTCTCGAAAGGAGACCCATCATGATCACGAACGAAGTGCAGTACCGAGCAACTAAGGCACACCTCGAACGCTTCGAGCAGGCTGCCGACAACATCGAGGCCCGCCCCGGCAAGCGAACCAAGCTCGAACGCCTAGAGCTCGCGGCCGTGCGCGCTCAGGCCGACGACCTGCGCGTCGAGCTGGCCGATTTCGATCAGCTCCGCGGCGGCACACTGTCGACATTCGATGCTGCCTCGTTGGAGGAGCTGTCCACGGTGCTCGTCAAGGCACGCATCGCTCGCGGCTGGACACAACGTCACCTCGCTGAGGCGCTCGGGATGGCCGAACAGCAGATCCAACGCTACGAAGCCAACGACTACCGCGCGACCAGCCTCGCCCGACTGTGCGACATCGCCAACGCCCTCGGCGTGACCGTCGCCCAACACGCCGAACTGAAGCCCTCCGCCGCCTGACCTCGGCAATGAGAATATGTACCATCCATGTACCAACACAACGGTAAACAGCGGTACACAGAGGGGAACAACGGTCAACACGAAATGTGCTCTGACCAGGTGAAAAGCCTCCTATCAGGTATGCAGCAATCGTTCGGATGTGGTCTCATAACCCGAAGGTCACAGGTTCAAATCCTGTCCCCGCCACTATTGACCGAAGGCCCGGACCGCAAGGTCTGGGCCTTCTGCCGCTTTCGGCGGTGGCGCGCGACGAACTGGTGCTGACCTGGCCAACAACCCGAAGACGGCTGGTCGTTCGCTTCGTCGTCCGAGCGGCAGAGGGCCGCATCCACGTTGATGCTCGATCGCGCCTGGGAAAATTGCACTCATACGCCGCATCGAAGCAGAAGCTTCCACTCGCGTCCCTGCGCTGATGCCTGCTCGTTCTATGACGACGATCCCGACCCGCTCGACACCGGCGGTCGCTCTCGCCGCTATCGCAGCGTGCCCCGAGGATGCCGCGAGGAACCCTCCGTGGAACAACATGTCGTTCTGACAGTAAATGTGAGCCCTCTCGGGCGCGGAACTACTGTCAGAACGGAAGGGGCGCATGGCGACTGACATCGCCGCGGCGCGCTCGGTTCAGTGGCTAGTCGACCTACCCCTTTGGGGTTCGGCGCGGAACGCAGCGGGTTGATGGCTTCGCCGGTTCGCATTTCGGATCGCCCGATCAGTCGTGCGGCGCCATCGACGGTGATCACCGGAACGCCGGGCAGGAGATCGAGCAGCAGCTCGACCGCCGAGTTGGCGCGGACCCGGCCGAGCTGGTCTCTCCATCGTGCATCGAGTGCTGCGATCTTGCCTGCGTAGGACTCGGCATCGGCACATGATCGGAGGGACGAACCCGGCCGGGCTGGGGTTGTAGCTGCTGCCGCCGATCCAGTTCTGCGCTGTACGGCTGACGCCGCCGTTCCGCGGTGTAGCTGAACGCTCCATCAAGGTTTCGTGGATTACGAGGAGGTCGTCGAGTAACCGGCGTGGCCCGGCTTCCAGTCCCTCGAGCTTCGAGGAGGCGACCGACTCGGCGCAGAGCAAGAACCGCGTTAGCTCCCGCGTCTCTCAGTAACGCTTGTACTCCAACCGTGAGGCAGACCTGTGGGAGGGGAACGTTTCGTACTGGATGAGACGCTTCACATTATTGCCCGCACAATCTCTCGTCCCGAGCAGCCATTGTGTTACGTTCCCGTCTACTAATAGTCGGCTTGAGGCCGAGATGGGGGATCGTGATGATGAAGCGAACTGGCATGCGGCGGCGGCTGCGTGCACTGGCGGCGCTTTCGGTGCTTGTACTCGGGGTGGGCGTCGTGCTCCCGGGAGTTGCATCGGCGAACCCTTCACCGACACCACTGACACCCCCGGATTGTGCCGATGTCAACGCCGGCGGACCGTACTCTTCATCGCTGGAGTGTGTTGTGCCGACCGGTGTGACGACCATGGCCATGGTCCTCATCGGCGGTGGTGGCGGCGGCGGCCTCGGCGAGGAGGAGTCGGCGGGTGGTGGTGGCGGCGGCGCCGGCCAGTTCACACTTTGCGCGGATGTGCCGGTCACCGCTGGCGAGACCATCTCTCTGACGGTCGGCGACGGTGGAGCCGGCGGTACTGCTGCCGCCATTGCGGCGGCCGGTGGTACCACGACCATCGAAGCCGGTGCCGGTCCTACGGTGCTCTGTGGGGCCCTCGGTGGAAACCCAGGCACGCTGACCGGCGGCGCGTCGGGCGGCGCTGTCGCTTCCGGCGTCACCCCGCTGGACGGTGGCGCGGAGAGCGCATCCGCGGGCGGTGGCGGTGGCGGCGTCGGTGGTGCCGGTGCGCCCGCCGACGGCATCAACGGCGGCGGCGGCGGGATGGGCCTTGAGTTCGGCAGCGGCGGCGGCGGCGGTGGAGGCTCCATTACTGGTTTCCCCGGGCTGGGCTCCGATGGCGGCGGCGATGGCAGCACAGTAGGCGCCTGTGCGACCTCCGCAGCCAACGGCTTGGCGACTACCGGCGGCGGCGGCGGCGGCGGCAGCGGCAGCGGGTTTTGTGACGGTGGCTCGGGTGGCTCGGGCATTATCGTGCTGCAGTTCGCCGCTGCGGTGCCGTGTGTCGATGGGGGCCTCGGCTATAACTTCGATATCTCGGCCCCGCCGGACAGTTCTGTGTCCTGCATCGTTCCTGACGGTGCCACGACGGTCGATATCTTGGCGGTCGGTGGTGGCGGCGGTGGCGGCTACGCCGGCGATATCACCTTCGCGTACGCCGGTGGTGGCGGTGGCGGTGGAGACGTAGTGGTCTGCGCCGATGTGCCCGTGACGGCCGGGGGGACGCTGTCGCTCACTGTCGGCGCTGGCGGCTCGGGTACTGCGTTGAACGGCCCCGAGCAGATATATCCAGCGACGGCGGGTGGCGTGACCCAGGTGAAGGATGGAGCGACCGACCTGTGCTCGGCGCTCGGCGGGGTAGCGGGCAGTGGCGAGACCGGTGATACCGGCGCCGGCGGAGCGTCCGGCAACAACAATGTTGGCGGCGCCGCATTCGACGTAACGAATCCGACGGGTGGTGCCGGTGGTGGTGGTGGCGGCGGTGCTGCCTTGGCCGCCGCGGACGCTACCTCAGGCTGTGGCACTGCAGGCGGCGCTGGTCAGCAGGTGAGCGCCCTTGCCTCGCCGGGTCTGTTCTCTGATCTGAATTCCTTCTTCGGTGGTGGCGGCGGTGGTGGCAGTTCCAGCGAATG
Source organism: Actinomycetota bacterium (assembly GCA_009726095.1). Lineage (GTDB taxonomy): Bacteria > Actinomycetota > Acidimicrobiia > Acidimicrobiales > Ilumatobacteraceae > WLMZ01. Next base: position 37,907 of record WLMZ01000012.1, on the reverse strand, counting down.
TAATGGCGGTTTGGGTGGTGTCGGTGGTGGCGGCGCTGGCATGACGGCCGCAACGTGGGGCGACCAGGTCGGCACTGCTCCCGGCGGTGGCGGCGGCGGCGGTTCACCCGTTGGATGCGCCCCGGGCGGGTCGCCCTGCGGTAACGGCGGTGGCGGCTTTGGCGGCTACATCGAACTGCGTTTCCCCGCCGGCGGTGGTGGGGGCGGAGCCACCATTTCCACGTCCATCGTGACGCAGGTGAGTGATGTTTCGATCCTTGAGGCTGGCACCATTTCGGACACGGCGACCATCACGGCCGCAGCGCCGTGCCCTTCTGCTCCGACCCCTGCTTCTCCGACCCTGAACGATCCGGCGCCTTGCGTGGGCGATCCGACCGGCACGGTGCAGTGGTATTACTGCTACGACAGCACCACGGCACCCACCTCGTGTGATGAGACCTCGGGCACGGCGATCGATACCCCGATCAACGTGGTCGATGAAACGCCCGGCGACAGCATTGTGACTGCCGAGTTGGTGGACTGGTCGCCGGTCGACGGTGCCGGTTATTACTTGTTCCACGCTGTTTACTCGGGCGACGACAACTTCATCGGCTCGGCCGATGACGGTACCGACGAAGCGTTCGAGGTGGTCGCCCCCGAGCATCTGCACGTGTGCGTCGACAAGCTGTACGTCGTGTACGGGGCGAGCGCTTACACGCCAAAGGTGTACTACTGCGTGCCCGACGAGGTGTGCCCGCCGATCACGAGCCCCGGTAGCGCACCGATCAGTGTCGATCCGAAGCCGGACGACTGTGACGAGGACGACTCCCCGATCAGTGACGGCTCCGATGGCTACTCGACGGTGTCGGGTGGCAAGGTCGTCGAGAGTGGAATGGTGTCCGCCCTGCCCGACCCGTGGATCACGAACTTCGAGACGGTGTTCGACCCGCCCATCGGGCCGATGCACTTCGAGCATGGCATTCCTGATGGCTGGCACAAGGTGCACCCGAGCGATTACCCGGACACGACCCCGCCAACCTGTAGCTCTGAATACGTGCAGGGCGACGGCGTTTCGATGTCGCCGATGCCGATCACCTGCGAGGGTGGCGACGCCGGCCCATACGTCTTCGATTATGAGTTCGTCACCGAGATGTACATCCATCCGGCCATGCTGACGGTACGGCCCAAGGACCAGCACGTCCGGTACGGCGATGACGAGCCGTCGCCGTACACCTACACCATCAAGGGCTTCAAGCTCGGTGAGACCGCGACGGTGCTTGATGTACTGCCCACCTGTGACTCGGACTACACGTCGTCGGCGGATGCCGGCATGAAGTTCGATATCACCTGTTCGGGTGGTGTTGCCGACAACTACACGTTGAAGTATCGCCTGGCGCACGTGCACGTCGACCGGCGCAAGGTCGATCTGCGTGCCCCAGACCGGGTTGTGAAGTACGGCGACCCGGCACCGGCTTACGGCATGTCCGTGTTTGGTCTGGTGGGGCCCGACGCGGCAGTTGCACCGTCGCAGTTGAAGGGTTTCTCCGCTCCGGTCTGTGGTGCGGCGTACACGGCTGGCACCCCGGCAGGCACCTACCCGATCAACTGCGTTGGCGGCGACTCGGCCAACTATGAGTTCGTCATGTCGGCTGGCACGTTGACGGTGCAAAAGGCTGCGCTGAAGGTCACGCCGGGCACAGCAACCGTCACCTACGGCGGGTCCGCTCCCGTCGCAACGGCGACTGTCACCGGCTTCCTGAATGGGCAGAACCCAGCTACCGCGGCGGGTTACCGGGCTCCGAGGTGTACTGCGGCGGCGTACACGCCAGCGTCGAACGTGGGGAGTCCTCTACCCATCACCTGCACTGGTGGCTCAGCTACGAACTACACCTTTGAGCAGGTGGGGTCCTCGAACCTGACGGTCACCAAGGCAGCAGCCGTGGTGAAAGCAGCAGCGAAGACGGTCACTTACGGCTCGGCGCCCGGCGCCTACGGCTACACGGTGACTGGCCTGCTCAATGGTCAGACCGGTGGCACGCTTGGTGGCCTCGTGGCCCCGATTTGTGCGTCTTCGTACACGGCACTCACCGCCGTCGGAGTAACACCAGCGGTCACCTGCGCCGGTGCTTCGTCGACGAACTACACGTTCAGCTACGTCGCTGCCCAGGTGACGGTGGGTAAGGCCACCCTCACGGTCACGCCGAACAGCCTGTCTGTCACCAGGGGATCGGCAGCACCTGCCTACACCTATACGGTGACCGGCTTCCCGAATGGTGTTGGTCCGGTGGGTTCCTACACGGCGCCCAAGTGCGCTTCCGGGTACAGCACCAAGACTGCGGTCGGGTCGTACTCGATTTCGTGTTCGGGTGGTTCGGCCGCCAACGACGCCTTCGTCTATCGGACGGCCTCACTGGCCGTCCGATAGACGATCGGGAGTCGACCCAATCGGGTCGACTCCCGATCTCTGGGCAATGGCCCGGCAGAGAGCGACATGTGCGACAGGCCGATTCGCGGAGCGTTGATCAGCGAGTTGTCGGCGGTGTGGACGGGTTTGTTTGTCCTGAGACGACACACTGCCTACGCCGGAACTTCCCCACACGTGGAACCAGTCGGTGTCCGGTGACGTCGAACAGGCATGTACAGCAGGTGGTGTGTGCCGAGGACGGTCGTCGTCGGGGTCGCGATGGCTGGGTTGTTGATGTCGGCTTGCGGTCGGGACGCGACAGTTTCCGATGACGGGTCGTCGACGTCGTCGTCGACGTCGTCGAGCGCAGTCCCGGTGAGCAGTGGTGATCAGGGGCCGATCACGGTCGTCGACGTGACGGCAGGAACCACGACCAAGGTGACACTGGGGATCTTCTCCGGTCTGCCCGACCCCACATGGACGCTGACTGCCGAGCAGTCCAATCAGCTTTCGGCGCTGTTGGCTGGCTTGCGTCGTGCCGACGGTGTGGCGCCCATGGGTGGACTCGGCTACCACGGATTCACGATCGTCGGTGTCGACGGCACCTTCGTGGCGTTCCAGGGCATCGTGTCGCACACCAGCGATCCCGCGTACCTCTTGGTTGATCCTCAACGCAGTGCCGAACAATTCCTGCTCGACACGGGTCGCTCGCATCTGACATCCGAGGAGATCGCCGCCGTGAACGAGACGCTTGCCGAGTCCGGCACGTCGTAACCGAGGGACCTCAGTTGAGTGGGCCTGCCAGCGTGCGAGGGTCACCCGGTTGACTTCGTCGGTAGGGTCGCAGGCGTTCTCGAGAGGTTGTCCCTAGAGTAAGCGCTCATGTTGAAAGACGGCTCTGCGCCAGGTGGATGGAACGGACACGCCGATCGGGAAGCGGCCTACATGGCAGCGGGCTATTGGCGGGCCGAATCGCTGGTTGACATCGTCCGCGCCAACCGCGCCGCGATGCCGAATGGCGCTGCGTATGTGGAAGGGGCCGAGAGCTGGTCTTGGACTGATGCCGATGACCTCAGTGATTATTGGGCGACCACCCTGGCGGATCTGGGTCTGCAACGAACTGACCGCCTCGCTGTCCTGCTGCCCGACGGCGCGACCGTTCAGATCGGGTTCCTTGCAGCCGAGAAGGCCGGCGTTGTCGCGGTCGGTATCGGCGCCCGCGCCGGAGCGAAGGAGATCAGCCATCTCATTCGCCGCACGGGCGCGAGGGTTCTCTTGTCGGGCGCCGAACACGATGGCGTCCCCACGGTTGCAATCGTCGGCCGCCTTCGCTCCGAGGGTTTGCAGATCGAACATCACGTGGTGGTCGCCGACGATCTCTCGCAGCTCATGGTCGACTCGCTACCCCATGGGCCCGTCACGAACCGTGATCTGATCGATGCGCGACGGTTCGGCCCCAACGACATGTCGATCGTCAACTCGACATCAGGGACCACGGGCATGCCGAAGTGCGTCATGCACAACCAGAACAGATGGTGGTATTTCCACCAACTTGCGCAGGCGGCCGCCGACCTGACCCCCGATGACAACTTCTACAGCGCTGTCCCGATGCCGTTCGGATTTGGTTTGTGGACTTCGCACTTCACGCCGGCGTATCTCGGCGCGCAGGTCGGGCTGATGCGGCGCTTCTCGCCCACCCGCATGCTCGACGACATCGAGCGCCAACGGGTGTCGGTGCTCTCGTGCGTGACAACACAGTTCATCATGATGATGAACGCGGCCGACAGTGCTCACCGTGATCTGTCCTCGCTCCGTGTGCTCTTCACGGGAGGAGAAGCGGTTCCGTACGATCGGGCAGCCGAGTTCGAGGATCGGTTCGGGGCGTCAGTGCTCCAGTTCTATGGCTCGAACGAAACCGGGGCGCTCAGCCGCACAACCCTCGCCGACAGCCGAGAGGCCAGGTTCGGTACGGCTGGGCGGATCATTCCTGAGATGAACGTCATCATGCTGGATCCACATCGCGAGCGAATCCCAACTGTAGGAACTCGTGGACAGCCGGCCTGTATCGGGCCAGCCACGTCACTTGGGTATTGGGATGACGACGCGGCCAACACTGAGCTCTTTACTGAAGACGGCTGGATGTTGATGGGCGACATGGTCGAGATCGACGACGATCACTACCTGAGCGTCGTCGGGCGCGTCGGCGATTTCATCATTCGTGGTGGCAAGAACATCAGTGCGCCGGCCGTCGAAGCCGAAGTTGCGACGCATCCGTCGATAGCGCTCGTCGCTGCGGTGCCGGACCCCGATCCGGTTCTCGGCGAGCGCGTTGGTCTGTACGTGACCTTGAAGCCAGGCTCGTTGCTGACGCTCGATGAGTTGGTCAGCTACTTGCGCGAACGGGGCATGTCCAAGGACTCGCTTCCCGAGCGACTGACGATTCTCGACGAACTACCGATGTCGTCGGGCGGCAAGGTGGCCAAGGGTGCGCTGAGGCTACGGGCCAGCACTACCTGATCAGCTCAGGTTCACAGCGGTGAACGCTGTTCTGTTGTTGAATCGTCCTGAGCGCCACCTCAAGCCGGCTGACGAAGGTTCATTCAATTTTTCTCGGGGTGAGCACGAGACGTCTGCTATTGTATGGAAAATAGAAGGCCACCATGTCGGGGAACGGTGCGTTTATCAGGCTGCTGCGGGCATTGGCTGCACTTCTATCTAAACAACAGGGGGACAAAATGAAATTCAATCGCATCAGTCGGAAGGCTGTCTGCGCACTCATCGTGGCCAGCAGCCTTGCTGCGTGTAGCAGCGACTCGAAGCCCGAAGCGTCGACGCCAGCACCCGCAGACACGACGCCTGCGGCCGCTGCCACCACTGAAGTGCCTGCAACGACGGACAACGGTTCGGCCGACGCCGCAGCTGCTGCTGCCGCCGCAGTGGAGAAGGCGCTGATCCGTCCGACCCAGATTGAGGTCACTGCGCCGCTCGGCGTGGCGGCCCCGAAGGGCAAGACGATCGACTGGATCCAGTGCTCGATTCCGGCCTGCACCCAACTCGGCGGTGCGCTGCAAGAGGCCACTGACGCGTTGGGCTGGACCCTCAACATCATCGATGGCGGCATCACTCCCGAGACCATCGCCAACGGCTGGCAGCTCGCGGTCGCGAACAAGCACGACGCTGTGATCGGCAGCGGTTTCCCCGAGGTCGTCTTTGCGGACTCGCTCAAGGCACTTGATGCGGCGAAGATCCCGGTAGTGCTGCTGAATGTCACCGATGAGCCAGGTAACGGCGTGATCGCCGTCATCCAAGGAACCCCGGCGTATGGACCGAACGGCGCGCTTCAGGCCGACTGGGTCACCACCGACAGCAAGGGCTCAGCCAACACCCTGTACGTCAGCACGTCGGCGTTCCCGGTTGTTGGCCTCCGCGCCGACGGCTTCAAGGCCGAGTACGAGAAGGTCTGCACGGGTTGCACGCTCGACAAGCTTGATGCGCTCCCCACCGACTTCGGTGACGCGCTCAACACACAGATCATCGCGTACCTCCAGTCACACCCCAAGGTGAACTACGTGGTTGCCGCTGTCAGCGACATGATCACCGGCCTGAATAGCGCCCTCGCTGGCGCGAGTCTCTCTGATCAGGTCAGGGTGATGACCAACGACCTCAACCCGGCGCTCGCCGAGGACCTCAAGGCCGATGGACCGTTGAAGGCGGCGACGATTCTCGAGAACGTGAACGTGATGTGGCAGATCGCCGACGTGCTCGTGCGTGCCTTCGCCGGCGTTGATTACTCGGCAACGGCGAATGCGCCGTCGAACGGTTGGATCGTCACCAAGGCCACCATCGATGGATTCGTCGACCCGTACCCAATGGTCGAGGATTATCAGGCCGAATACAAGACACTGTGGGGCGTGTAAGCCCTGAGGGAGACGTGCTCGACGCGGCAACTCGCCGCGTCGGGCACGGTGACCTCTCGATTCGCAATCTTTCCAAGACCTTTCCTGGCCAGCAGGCGCTCGATTCGGTCAGTCTCGACGTTCATCCGGGCGAGATCCACGCACTGCTTGGGCACAACGGCTCTGGCAAGTCCACGCTGATCAAGATCCTTGCTGGATTCCACCAGCCGGATGCAGGTGGCGAAGTCTTCGTGGCGGACGAGTCCCTGCAGTTCGGCGCTCCGCAGGAGAGCCTTCGCGCCGGACTGCGGTTTGTTCATCAGAACCTCGGGCTCGTCGGCCGCTTCAGCGCCGTGGAGAACATCGGTCTCGGCGGGTACACGCTCAAGCGTGGCCGTCGCATCGACTGGCATACCCAGACGGCGATGGCCGAGGCGTTGATGACGCGGCTCGGGTTCGAATTCGATCTGCATAAACCGCTCGATGAGTGCCGGGCCGTGGAGCGGACCGCCGTCGCTATCGCTCGGGCGCTTGACGACCGTAGCGGAGCGATGCGCTTCCTCGTCCTTGACGAGCCGACGGCCGCGCTGCCGCCCGCCGAAGTAGATCACCTCTTCGACTTGATCCGCGAGATCGCGCATCAGAACGTCGGCTTGATCTACGTGTCCCATCGTCTCGATGAGATCGAGATGCTTGCCACCCGTGCGACCGTGCTCCGCGACGGTCGCTTGATAGGGACCTACGCAATGGCGGGGCTGCAGCGTCGCGAGCTCGTCTCGATCCTCACCGGATCCGAAGGCCATGATGCTGACGAGCGCGGTGTGGGGCGAGTCGGTGGCCGCAGCGAGGTCGCGTATCGCGTGCAGAACCTTCGCGCCCGCACGATCGCCGGCGTTTCGTTCGAGATCGCGAGAGGTGAGATCCTCGGTGTCGCCGGGCTGGCGGGATCGGGGCGCGAGGACCTGCCGACGGCTGTAGCCGCGGTTGATGAGACAGCGGTCGACCAGCTGTTGATCGGGGCCCCGCGTGGTGCCGCCACCGACATGGCCGAGTTCGCAGGCGTCCTGGATGCTGCGCAGATGCGCCGCTGCGGCGTCATCCTTGCACTCGGCAACACTCGTCGAGACGCAGCCGTGCGGCGGTTCAGCGTGCGCGAGAGCATCACGTTGCCCGTCCTGGCGCGCTATCGCCGCCGAACGAGGCTGCAGCGGTCCGCTGAGCTGCAGGCATCGACGAAGTGGGTCAACGAACTCGACATCGCCCCGAAGGATGTGGAGCGCGAGTTCAATCTGCTCAGTGGCGGCAACCAGCAGAAGGTGCTCATCGCTACCGCTTTGAATCAGAACCCGACGGTGCTCGTGCTCGACGAGCCGACCGCCGGCGTCGACATTGGCGCCCGAAGTGCCATCTACCAACTGATCCGCGAGCAGGCCGCTGCCAACGTCTCGTTCCTGATCGTCTCGTCCGACATCGAGGATCTGATCAGCCTTTGCGATCGGGTTCTTGTATTGCGCGACGGAGTAATTACTGACGTCCTGCCTCGCCATCGCATCACCAAGGGCGATCTGCTCACTGCGATCAACCACGACCCGACTGGATCCGAAACCAATGACTGAGAACGCAACCGTGCACTCGTCAACTCCGCAGACGAAGCGCTCGTCAGTGCCCCAACTGCTGCGTAAGGCAGGTGGGATCTATCTGCTGATCGCGATTGTTGTTCTGTTCGGCATCCTTGAGCCCGACACGTTCCTCACGGCGCGCGCGGCGAAGACGATCCTGAACCAGTATTCCGTTGGTGGACTCCTTGCGCTGAGTCTGATCGTGCCGCTGTCCGCCGGTGTCTACGACCTGTCAATCGGTGCGCAGGCCAGCCTGTCCAGCGTGGTCGTCGCTGTGCTCATCTCCAAGCACGGTGTTCCATATCCTCTCGCGATCGCGATCACGATCCTTATCGCGGTTCTGGTTGGTCTGTTCAACGCCTTTGTTGTTGTCGCTCTGCGTGTTGATTCGTTCATCGGCACGTTGGGCACGAGTGCAATCCTCGGAGCGCTTGCGGTCGGCGTGACGAGCAACAAGACGATCACATCCGCTGCAGTGAGCGGCTCGTTCCAGAAGAACATCGCATTGCGCAACTTCGGGGGCGTCACGATGCCTGTGCTCTATCTTCTCGCCGCAATGGCGGTTATCGGCTACATGATGGAGCAGACCAAGACCGGGCGACAGTGGTACGCGATTGGCTTCGATGCAGACGCGGCGCTCTTGGCCGGAGTGCGCACCCAGAAGCTTCGGGTCGGTGCGTTGTTGGTGTCCGCAGTGATTGCATCAATCGGTGGCATCGCGCTGACCGCACGCGTTGCCTCTGGAACCCCCGGCGCCGGCGACCCGTACTTACTCACAGCGTTTGCTGGCGCCTTCCTCGGCGCCACCCAGTTCCGTAGCGGGCGGTTCAATGCGTGGGGAACCGTGTTCGCCGTCATGCTCATCGCCACCGGTGGTTACGGCATCAGCCTGACGGGTGCGCCGCAGTGGGCTCCGAAGGTCTTCGACGGCGTCGTGCTGATCTCGGCTGTTGGCATCGCCAACATCGGAGGAATGCGATCCTCGCTGCCGAAGTGGCTGCGCATCCGAAAGAACGCGGGCACCGGCGCACAGTCATCGACCGTTGCCGTTTCCGCCGACACGACACAACAAACCCAGATGGAGAAGCCATGACCACGGAGAACACCCAGCCCATTGCGAGCGCCGAACTGCCAGTGGTCGACATGAACGACGAAGTCTTCTGGCAAGACATCTACACCCCACTTACCGAAGCGCGGGAGGCGGCACCATTCGCGCGAACCACTGACGGCGCGCTCTACGCACTTCGCCTCGATGACGTCGAGCATGTGCTCAAGGATCCTCGGTTCGTCGCAGCCGATCTGCTGGCGATGATGGGCATGGGTTCTGGGCCAGTGTGGGAGTGGTGGCAACGCCTGATGTTCTCGCAGAGCGGGCAAGCGCATACCCGCCTGCGGAGCCTGGTGAGCCGGGCGTTTACCACGCGTAAGATCGAATCACTGCGGCCACGTATCGCCGAGATCGCAACAGAACTGCTGGAGCCGGCGTTCGAGACCGGTGGCCTCGACCCGATGCGCGAGCTCGCTCACCAGTTGCCGGCCGAGGTGATGTCAGAGATGCTCGGGATCCCGAAGGCGGATCGGGAGACATTCAAGGGCTGGACGACCGACCTCGGCCTTGCGTTCGGAGCGGCGTTCGATCCCGAGGTGCGCTCCCGAGTGGAGCAGGCACTGGTCGACCTCGAGGCATACGTACACGAACTCGTCGAGGCGCGCCGTTCGTCCCCCGGCGACGATCTCTTGTCTGAGCTCTTGACGGTGGAGGAGGCGGGCGACCGTCTGAGCCTGCAGGAACTCGTCGACCTCATCGAGAACCTGATGTTCGCAGGTCATGACACGACCCGCGGCGCGCTCGGTGTCTCGTTCTCGTTGCTGGCCGACTTCCCGGAGCAGATGCGGCTCGTCACTGATGACTTGTCGCTGGTTCCATCGTTGGTCGAAGAGATCTTGCGCTACGAGGCGATCACCATGTCGACGGCGCGGATGACCTCTGTGGACATGGACTTTGCCGGCTACCGCATCGATGCAGGCACAACCGTGGGGGCATGCCTGCCCAGCGCTTCACGAGATCCCCGACGCTATGACGAGCCCGACGTCTTCAACGTGCGACGCATCGACGTACGTCCGCCGACGTTCGGCTACGGCGCGCATTTCTGTCTCGGCGCCGCACTGGCGCGAGCAGAGATGCAGGAGACACTGCGCTTACTGCTGACGCGATGCAGTGCAGTCCACCTGCAGTCAAAGCCACAGTGGGTGCCGTTTGCTCACATTCGTCGCTTCGATCAGCTGCCTGTCACGCTCGAATTGCGTTAGCGGCAGCGTCAAGCGGTTGTCGTCCGCCTACCCGCTCGTTGGAGGTGGACGAGTCGACTCACGTTGGAGTCATCGCACCGCGACTCGTCGTTCCACGATCCGCCAGCCATCCAACGTGCGGATCCAACGGTCGTGGTAGGTGCCGCTCAGAACCAGGGTCTTGTTCCCATCGGCGTCGGCGTAGAACTGCCAGACGGCCTCAGCTTTCGCGCTGCCCGCCCCGTCGACGACCACCTCGATATTTGACACGACATGGCGAGTGTTCGAACCCGGGCCTGTCGTTCCGGCGGCGCGTCGCTGAGACATGCCGGCAAGTACGGCCTGGGCTCCATGGATCGCGGTCCCTGCGTTTTCGAACACAGCGTCCGGTATGAGCAAGGCCTCATAGTCGGCCAGGTCGCCATCGTCGGTGACAGATGCGAGCCGAACCATCGAGTTGCAGATCTCTCGTTCGGCAACGACCCGTGCAAGGTTGTCGAGTTCGTTGCTCGCAGTCACGCCTTGGATCCCCTTTGTGTCGGGCAAATCCTATCTTCTAGATATTAATGATCCGTGGCGCGCTTGCGAAGCCGAACAACAGCGCGCAGAGCAGCGCTGCTGCCGGTCACTTAGTCGGGCTGGATCAAACGGACCAGCGCCGGATCGATCACGCGTCGACCGTCCTTGGGCTTCGGTGTGCGCTGGGCGTGGGCAAGGTGCTCGGCGGCGATCCGTGACACCCCGTCGGCATCGCCGTCGGCGATCAAGTCGATCATCGTCGCGTGAACGCGACCGGCGGCGATGCGCTCGTCCATCCGCACCGGATCCGATTCAGCGATGTGCGATGCCCAGCCGCGTTCGTGCGCCGACCACATGCGCTCGAGTGCGCTGGCCATCACCATCATTGGCCGGTTGCCGCACAAGCGGACCAACGCCTCGTGAAACTCGCGCGACCAACCGACAACCGCCACCAGGTCCTCGATCGAATCTTCGAACTGCCGCTGCAGGCGCCGTAACTCGGGGACCACGGTTCGAGCGCGATCCCTGCGGCCGGCGCACATTGCAGCGCAGGCGGGCTCGATCTGGCGCAGCGCAAGGGCGACCTCGTCGATGGTTACCTGCTCGCTGGCGAGGACCAGTCCCAGCGTGTACGCAAGGTGGCGAGCGGCAGGGCGATGCACGACTGCACCACCGACGTTGCCGCGGCGCACGCTGATCAGACCCTCTGATTCAAGGATTCGCATGCTCTCCCTGAACGTCGGCTTGCTCACGGGGTAGAACTCGCGGAGTTCCTCCTCCTTCGGGAGCAGCGAACCGTCTTCGAGTTCGCCAGACAGAATCCTTGCCCGCAACTGATCGGCCACGACTTCGGCGAGTCGATGAAAGCTCCGTTCTGCCACGGCACGATGCTAGCGCTTGCGAGTCGCGCCACCGCGCGTCTATTGTTTAGAAAGAAGGGGGCCTTGTGTCAAGTGCCAAAACCGGTTTGTCATCCAATGCCCCGCGCGACGGCGGCCTCGCCGTATGGACTCCGAAGCTCACACCTGCGATCGGCGTCGACCTGACGCCCGAGCAATCACTCGCCTGTGCATTCCGGATCCTGGCCAAGCGCGGGTTCAGCCAGAATATTGCCGGCCACATCACGGTGTTACGCGACGACGAGTCGATGTATGTCAACCCGTGGGGGATGTGGTGGGATGAGGTCACTGCGGCCGACATCTGCGTCGTCGACACAGATGGCGCAGTCATGTCGGGTCGCTGGGACGTGACCCCAGCGATCCACATCCATACAGAACTCCATCGTCGTAGGCCCGATGCGAAAGTCGTCGTGCACAACCATCCGTACTGGGCGACCGTGCTCGCCGCCGTGGGCCTGCTTCCTGAGGTGCTGCACCAGAACGACGCAATGTTTGACGGTGACCTACTGCTCGTCGAGGAATACACCGGCGAGATCGACGACGCCCAGTTGGGCGCCGATCTTGCTGCCCAGATCGGTGACGCCTCGGTGATACTGCTCGCAAACCACGGCGTCATCGTGACGGCTCCCACCATCGAGGAGGCCGTGTTCAAGTCGGCGAGCGTGGACCGCATGTGTCGGCTCGCTTACGACGTTGCGTTGCTCGGTCTCCCTCCGCTCGAGATCGGTGCGGGTATCCGCGTCGGAATGAAGAAGTCGATGCTGGAACGTGGTTCGGCGGTCTTCTGGGCCGGCGAGGTTCGCTCGTTGATCCGTGAATACCCCGAAGTACTTGATTAGGAGATGGCATGGCCTCGGTAGATGCACTGCTCAGTAACACCAGTTTCACCATTGCCGAAAAGGGCAAGGTTACGTTCCTGCCCGAGCCAGAGCGGCAGGAGCGGCTGTACACCTTCATCTCGGTTGATGACCACATCGTCGAGCCCCCCGATGCGTTTGTGGGAAGGATGCCAGCGAAGCTGATCGAGCGCGGACCGCAGCTGATCCGCCGCGGCGGCGCCGACATTTGGACCTACGACGGTCAGGAATTCCCCAACGTGGGCTTCAATGCCGTCGTTGGACGACCCGTCGACGAATACAGCTTCGAGCCGAGTCGCTTCGAGGATATGCGTCGCGGCGCGTGGGACATCGATGCCCGCATTGCCGACCTCGACCTGTCGGGCGTCTACGCGTCGCTGTGCTTCCCGTCGTTCCTGCCGGGCTTCGCCGGGCAGCGCATCCAGCTGTCCACCAAGGACGCCGAGCTTGCGCTGGCAACGGTCAGGGCGTGGAACGACTGGAACATCGAGGCCTGGTCCGGTGCGTACCCCGACCGGATGATCCCGTGCCAGTTGCCGTACTTCCTCGACCCCGAGATCGGCGCACAGGAGATCTACCGCAATGCGGAGCGCGGCTTCAAGGCCGTCACGTTCTCCGAAGCGCCACACATGCTGGGGCTGCCGTCGATGCACAGTGGCCACTGGGAGCCGATCATGCGTGCATGCGCTGAAACCGACACCGTGATCAACCTCCACATCGGCTCGTCCGGCACGTCGCCGTCGACTTCTGACGATGCACCGCCCGACGTCACCGGCGTGCTCTTCTTCGGCTACGCGATGTTTGCTGCTGTTGACTGGCTGTACTCGAAGATCCCCGTCCGCTACCCCGGGCTCAAGATCGCACTGTCCGAGGGCGGCATCGGTTGGGTGCCTGCGCTGGTCGATCGGCTCAACCACATGCTTTCGTACCATGAGATGTACGGGACATGGGCCGGTATCGACATGACACCGGCCGAAGTGTTCTTACGCAACTTCTACTTCTGCGCCGTCGAGGATCCGTCGACCTTTGCCCTTCGCGACGTCATCGGCACTGAGCACATCTTCCTCGAGCAGGACTACCCGCACTGCGACAGCACGTGGCCCCGCACACAGCAAGTGATCCACAACGAGATCGGCGGCCTCCCTGCTGATGCAATCCGCAAGATCACCTGGGAGAACGCCTCTCGTGTGTACCGTCACCCAGTTCCGGTCGATGTCCAGAACAACCCCGACGCGTTCTGATCGGGCCGGTTCGATCGTTCGCCAAGAACGCGGGTCCGAACGGGCTGCCGCACAAGGAGACCACCATGCGAGTCGTCGTCCTCGATGACTATCAGAATGCCGCCCGCCAGTTTGCCGACTGGAGCGTCATACCCGATCTTGATCTTGTCTCGTTGCCCGAGCACATCGCCGACGAGGCCACGCTGGCCGAGCAGCTCGTCGGAGCGCAGGTCATCGTGGCGATGCGCGAGCGCACACGGATGCCCGCGTCGTTGTTCGATCGGTTGACCGGGGTCGAGCTTGTCGTCACGACAGGCCTCTCCAATGCCGTGATCGACATCGCCGCCGCTGTGGCGCACGGCATCACGGTGTGCGGCACGAGTGGGATCATCACCCCGACGTCGGAGCTGACATGGGGTCTTATCCACGCCGTTACCCGACACATCGCCGCCGACGATGCCACGATGCGGGCCGGCGGATGGCAGACCCGGATGGGCACCGGACTCTCCGGCAGCCGCCTTGGCTTGATTGGCCTTGGCAACATCGGTGAGCGGGTCGCCAAAGTTGGCCTCGCTTTCGGCATGGACGTCGTCGCGTGGAGCCAGAACCTTTCGCCAGCGAAGGCCGAGGCGGCCGGCGTGCGACCGGTCAGTAAGGACGAACTCCTGTCGACCTCAGACGTCATCTCGGTGCACTACCAACTCAGCGACCGCAGCCGAGGGATCGTCGGCGCCGCCGACTTCGCCCGGATGAAGCGTTCCGCAATCATCGTCAACACGTCACGCGGACCGCTGATCGACCGTGATGCACTCGTCGATGCGCTTCGTACTGGCACCATCGCTGGCGCTGGGCTTGACGTCTACGACCTGGAACCCCTGGCCGTCGACGACCCGCTGCGATCGCTGTCGAACACCGTGCTCACCCCCCACACGGGCTATGTGGTCGACCAGTGCTACAAGATCTTTTTCGAGCACATCGTTGAAGACATTCTCATGTGGCGGGCCGGTACGCCTGTGCGTGTGGTCGCCCCGCCGACAGCGCAGACCCCTCCAGCCCACTGACACTGCCCACCTGAGTACTGGCTACATCGAGTGCAGCGGCTCCTCGAGAGGAGTGCCGAGCAACCGACCAAGGATCTCGGCGGTGACGGCGCGGGCGTCGAGGCCTTGCGCTCCGGCAGCCGACAGCGTTGCGCGTACGACCCCGATGACGGCGTTGGAGACAGCGTTGGCACGAACGACGGCCTCTGCGCTGTGGCCCCAGTGCCGCTCGAGGAACTCAGCGATGGCCTCTTCGTAATCTCGGTCGGTGCGAGCGTCCTCGTCGCGAAGCTCGGGCACCTTCGACAGCAGCGCGTATCGGGCGAGACGGCTCGGACTGGTCGTGTCAAATCCTGCGAGGAGTACCGAACGCAGTTGTGACAAGGGGTTGACGAAGGGCGTGCCCGAGTTGAGGCGCAGCACGAAATCCTCGACGCGCTCACCATGATCCGGAAAAGCCGCAGCCGCCTTCGTGGGAAAGTGAAGAAAGAACGTGCGCGTCGACACTCCTGCGGCAACGGCGATCTCTTCTACTGTCGTCTGATCGAAACCCTTCTCGCTGAAGAGGCGAATCGCGTGGCCGGCGAGAGAGCGTCGCGTTTCGAGCCGCTGCAACTGGCGCACACTGGGTTGTCGTGGGCTCTGCACCTCCGTTGTCATCGGTCATTGCTCCTCGTTCTGCTGGATACCCTTGACGTGCTGGGCCGCAGGGTATTAACTGCACTCACTGTACCAATTACGGTCAGCGGGGATCGGGGGATTCGACATGAGGTTGAACACACGAAATGGCATCACTCGTCAGGTGATGGCCGCAGGCCTGGCAGGAGTCCTGTTGCTCGGGGCCTGCTCGAGTTCGGGTTCCAGTGGCAGCTCTGGTGGCAGCACCGACAAGGCGCTGCTCATTGCCCGCAGCATGGACATCAACTCGCTCGACCCCTCGCGGTCGTACTGCGACACATGCCAGATCTTCATGACGAGTGTCTACGAGACGCTCATCGGTCTCGACAAGGACAACACGACCCTCGTACCGCGGCTTGCATCGAAGTGGGAATCCAACCCCGCACAGACCGAGTTCACCTTCACCCTCGACCCGAAGGCGAAGTTCGCCGATGGCTCGGCAGTGACCAGCGCCGACGTGAAGTTCTCGTGGGAGCGCCTCCATGGGCTGCAGGCTTCGTCGTCGTATCTGGTCAGCACCATCAAGTCCATCGACACGCCCGATGCCCAGACGGTCAAGGTCACCTTGTCCCAAGCGAACTCAGCGTTCCTTGCTCAGGTCAACGCCAGCTACCTGGGCATCATGAACTCGAAGGTCGCGATCGCGAACGGCGCAACCATTGACCCGGCCACCGACAAGGCCGAGCCCTGGTTCCTCGCCAACTCCGCAGGCTCTGGGCAGTTCACGCTCGCCAGCTACCAGTCGGGTGCCGAGCTGCGCCTGAAGCGCAACGACAGCTACTGGGGCAAGAAGGCGAACTTCCCCGAGGTCGTCATGAAGCAGACGGCTGATGCCGTCACCCAGCGCCAGCAGCTCGAGGCCGGCTCCGTCGACATCGCGATGCAGATCTCCAACGATGCGGCAAAGGGCATGAACGGCAAGGACGTCGTCGTCAGCCAGGTCCCCAGCTACAACTTCGTCTATCTGGCCATCAGCCCCGGAGCCAAGGGCGGCGAGAAGCTCACGCCGAAGGTTCGCGAGGCCATTCGCCTCGGGCTCGACTACAAGGGCCTCATCGACGCCACCGTTGGTGGTGCCGGTCAGGCGCAGGCTTCCCCCATCCCGAACGGATTTGCCGGTACGGCTGGTCTGGCCGCCCCAGCACAGGACCTGGCGAAGGCCAAGAGCCTGCTCGCCGAGGAAGGCGTCACCAGCCTCACGCTCGACGCGACCTTCCCGTCGCTCAACGTGTACGGCGTCGACTTCACCACGGCGATGCAGAAGGTGCAGACCGACCTCAAGGCGATCGGCATCACGCTCGAGCTCAACCCGGTTGAGATCTCGGTGTGGGCCGACAAGATCGGCAAGGACGGCATCCCCGTCACCATGCTGTACTTCGCTCCTGACCACACCGACAGCAGCCAGTACGTGCAGTACTTCGGTTTGCTGGAGGCATCGCAGTGGCAGACATGGGCCCGCACCGACGTCAGCCAATCGGAGACCGACACGCTCAGCAAGGCCTTCGCCGAGCAGGATGCGACCAAGCGTGCCGAGATCTACAACCAGCTCGCCAAGGCGATGATCTCCGACAGCGTCATCATCCCGGTGGTGAACCCCAACCTGTTCCTTGCGGCCAGGTCCGACATCAAGGGCCTGTACTACAGCGCCTGTTGCAACCTCAATATCTCCGACCTCAGCCGCGGCTGAGCGCCCCACGATCCACTCCTCGGATGACCTTCTCCAGGATCTCCCTTCTGTGCGCGGGTTCCACTCGTGCGCAGAGGGGAGATGTCCGACTCGTTGATCCCGTTGGGAAGCGATGAAGCGATACCTTGCGCGTCGCATGGCCGTGATGCCGTTCTTGTTGTTCGGCATTGCCTCGATCGTGTTCCTCGTCTCGCGGATGACGCCGGGTGACCCGCTCGTCACCATTGTCGGCGAACGAAACCTCAACAATCCCGAGATCGTGGCCGCTGCGAAAGCCCAATGGGGCTTGGACCAATCAATGCCGCAGCAATACGCCTCGTTCATGAAGAACCTCGTGAAGGGGAACCTGGGTACGTCGTTCAGCACCCGGCAACCGGTGATGCACGATCTCTGGGAACGTCTACCTGCGACGCTCGAACTCACCATCTATGCACTGCTTGGTGGGGTCACTGTCGGCATCGTGCTCGGCGTGCTCGCAGCCCGCCATCGCAACAAGTTCATCGATCACGTCTCCCGGTTCTTCGCGCTCATCGGTTCGTCGCTGCCAGCGTTCTGGGCCGGACTGCTCCTGCTGTATGTCTTCTATGCCCGACTCGGATGGCTGCCCGGCCCGGGTCGCATCGACCCGCGGGGGTTGGCCCCGAACAAGGTCACTGGCTTCTACACCGTCGATTCGTTGCTGCAGGGCGACTTCGGGCTGTTCAAGGATTCGGTGATGCACCTCATCCTGCCGGCGACCGTGCTCGGCTGGGGTGTGGTCGGCATCGTGTCCAGGCTGGTGCGCGCCAGCCTGCTCGACGAGTTCTCCATGGACTACGTACGCGTTGCCCGGGCCATGGGACTTCGCGAGCGCACCGTCGTGAACACGCATGCGTTGCGCAATGCGTTGCTGCCCACCATCACCATCGTCGCGTTCACCTTCGCGTTCCTCCTCACCGGTGCAGTGCTCACCGAGACCGTGTTCTCATGGCCGGGCGTGGGGTCGTACGCGGTCAATGCGTCCCGCACCCTCGACTACCCAGCCATCATCGGGGTGACGTTGCTCGGTGGAACCGCCTTCCTGCTGACCAACCTCATCAGCGACATCGCCTACGCGTTCGCCGACCCGAGAATCCGGCTGTCATGACCGACGTCATCTCGCCAGCCCGACGACTGCGCCGCGGCCGACCGGAGTGGTTGCGCGGCCCGGCACTCGTGGGTGCCATTGCCATCACCGTCTGGTTGCTCGTCGCGCTCACCGTGCCGCTGTGGTCGCCGTACGATCCGCTCGCCGAAGTGGCTCCCCGCCTGCAGGGACCCAGTTGGCATCACCTCATGGGCACCGATCAACTCGGGCGCGATGTGTTCACCCGCATGCTGTGGGGCAGCCGTACGTCGCTTCCGGTGGCCTTCGTGGTCATCCTGTCGTCGGTCGTCATCGGCACCATCGTCGGCGCCATTGCCGGCTACCGGGGTGGCTGGATCGATGCCGTGCTGATGCGGTTCGTCGATATCACGATGGCCTTCCCCCCGATCCTGCTCGCCATGGCCATCACCGCATCGCTCGGGCCGGGCGTGCGTAACGCCCTCATCGCCATGGTGCTCGTGTGGTGGCCCATCTACGCTCGGTTGCTCCGAGCGCAGGTCATTGCGGTGAAGCAGCGCGAGTACGTCGAATCGGCTGAAGCCATCGGCGTGAAACGGTTCGCGATTCTGCGCCGCTATGTGCTGCCAATGGCCTATACCCCCGTGTTGGTCAACGCGACAATGGACTTCGGACAGGTCGTCTTGCTCACTGCGTCGCTGAGCTTCATCGGTCTCGGCGCCCGCCCGCCATCACCCGAGTGGGGGGCGATGATCACCGAAGGTGCCACCCAGTTCTACAGCTGGTGGATCGCCACGGCACCGGGTCTGGCCATTCTCGTCGTCGTGCTCGCCTTCAACTATGTGGGCGATGCGCTGCGCGATTCATTCGACGTGAAGGGTGTGCTGTGACGGCCACCGGCGAACCGATCCTGCGCCTTCGCGACCTGCGCGTCACGTTCCAGACACCCGCCGGTCCAGCGCGGGCCGTGCGCGGCGTCGACCTGGATGTGAGGGCTGGTGAGTCGGTCGCTGTCGTTGGTGAGAGCGGCTCGGGCAAGAGCGTCAGCATGCTGGCCACACTCGGTCTGCTGCACAACGCAGAGGTCAGCGGCAGCGTGAAGTGGGGCGACACCGAGCTGGTGGGTGCGAGCACCGACACGTTGCGTTCGGTCCGCGGCCGTCGCATTGCAATGGTCTTCCAGGATCCGATGACCTCGCTCAACCCGGTGCTCACCATCGGCAAGCAGATGTCGTTGGTGATGAAGGCGCACCAGCCGAACCTCGGCAAGAAAGAGCTCCGCACGAAGGCTGTCGACCTACTGAATCGGCTCGCCATTCCCCAGGCCGATCGCCGCATCGACGCCTACCCGCACGAGCTGTCTGGTGGCATGCGTCAGCGGGTGATGATCGCGATGGCGATTTCCAACGACCCCGAAGTGCTGATCGCCGACGAGCCGACCACAGCGCTCGACGTGACAGTGCAGGCGCAGATCATGGAGCTGCTTCTGAAGCTCCGTAACGAACACAACCTTGCGCTGGTGCTCATCACCCACGATCTCGGGGTGGTCGCTGGCAGTGCCGATCGGGTGGCGGTCATGTACGCCGGCCGTATCGTCGAGCGGGCGCCGGTGCTCGGCCTGTTCGCCAGCCCCGGTCACCCGTACACATCGGCACTCCTCGATTGCCTGCCGCGGCTCGATCGGCGGCACGACGTCGTGAGCTCGATCGGCGGCACACCTCCCAACCCCGCCGACCTGCCCGAGGGCTGTCCGTTCGCGCCCCGGTGTCCAAAGGCCATCGACGCATGCCGATCCGACGAACCGAACCTGGTGCGCATCGGGACCAGCGATGTGGCGTGCTCGGTGGTGGCCGCTGGAGCCGCTGTGGGGGAGCCCGTATGAATGCGCCCCTGCTGCAGGTGACCGATCTCGTCAAGGAGTTCAAGGTCCGCTCCGAGAGTGGCAAACCGGGTGTGCTGCACGCCGTTAGCGGGGTCAACCTCACGCTTCACGCCGGCGAGACGCTGGCGCTGGTGGGCGAGAGCGGTTGCGGAAAGAGCACGACCGGTCGGTGCATCCTGCGCCTCACCGAACCCACGTCCGGCACGGTCGAGTTCAACGGCACGAACCTGCTCTCGCTCGATCACGAAGCGATGCGCCGGATGCGCAGGAACCTGCAGGTCGTGTTCCAGGATCCGCAGGCGTCGCTGCACCCGAGAATGACGGTCCGGCGCTTGCTGGGCGAGCCGCTCGAGGTGCACGGCATGCCCAAGGCCGAGATTCCGGCGCGTATCGAGGAGTTGTTGCGCCTCGTGCACCTTCGCCCCGAGTTCCTCGATCGCTACCCGCACGAGTTCTCCGGTGGTCAACGCCAGCGCGTCGGCATCGCCCGCGCCCTTGCCATCAGCCCCGCACTGCTGGTGCTCGACGAGCCGGTCTCGGCGCTCGACGTGAGCATCCAGTCCGAGATCGTGCGGTTGCTCATCGAGCTGCGCGAACGGCTCGGGCTGAGCTACCTGTTCATTGCGCATGACCTCGCCGTCGTGCGCCAACTCGCCGATCGCGTGGCCGTGATGTACCTGGGCCGCATCGTCGAGACGGGCCCGGCAGACCTTGTCTATTCGAACCCGCAGCACCCGTACACGCAGGCACTCCTGTCGGCTGTGCCGATCCCCGACCCCACGATCGAACTCGCCAGGCGTCGCATCGTGCTGCAGGGCGATCTGCCCAGCCCCACCGACCCGCCCTCGGGGTGCAGGTTCCGCACGCGTTGCTGGCGCGCCGATGCGCGGTGTGCCTCGGAGCAACCGCTCCTGACCGCAATGGCGAACGGTCAAGAAGTCGCCTGTCACTATCCCGGTGCCGACACCGCGGTCAGCGTGGCCTCGAGCAAGCCATGACCGGACACGTGCTTGCTGTCGACCTGGGCTCGACCGGCATCAAGGTTGCCGTCGTCGACGAAGTCGCGAAGGTGCGATCCGTCGCCGGTGAGATGATCCCGCTGATCTTCCTCGACGGGGGAGGTGTCGAACAGGACCCGCGGGTGTGGTGGGACGCGCTTGGCCGCTGTGCGCGCCGAGCCATCGCCGACAGCGGGCTGCGCGGCGCTGATGTCGGGGTCGTGGCCGTCACGAGCCAGTACACCTCGACCACTGCTGTCGATGGCGGTGGTCGCCCATTGGGCAACACCGTGATGTGGATGGACCGTCGCGGGAGCCACCACTATCGGCCGACCTTCACCGCCGCCGAGACCGAGCGCTGGATCGACGTGCATGGCATGGTGCCGTACGGCAACGGCGACATCGGCCATGTGCACGTGATCCGTCACGAGTGGCCCGACGCCTTCGCCGCAGCCGCAGCATGTGTCGAGCCGATGGACCTGCTGGCGGCCCGGTTGACGGGGCATGTGACCGCAACGCAGAACACGATGTTTCCGATGATGTCGGTCGACAACCGTACCTGGGGGCAAACCGAGTACTGCGACGAGCTCGTGGCGATGAGTGGCATGTTGGCCGACAAACTGCCGCCTCTCGTCCCGCTCGGCCAGCCGCGGGGAACCGTGACCGCCGAGGCGTCCGAACACCTCGGTATCTCGCCGTCGGCAGTGGTCACCGGAGCAACGATCGACTCGGTCACGTCGGCCGTGGGCACCGGTGCCATCGACCAGAACTGTTGTGGGCTCATCATCGGCACCACTGCCGTGATGGCCACCCACTTGCCGTCGAAGCGCCATGACATCGAGCACGGCCTCACCTCGGCGCCCAGCCCGCTGCCGAATCAATGGTTCCTGGTCGCCGAGAACGGCATCGGGGGCAAGGCGCTCGACGTGTTCGTCAACCAGTTCGTCTTCGCCGACGACGGCCTGGGGCACACGGTCCACGATGGCTCCTATGCGGCGGTGCTCGAGGCTGCGGCATCGGTTCCTGTTGGCAGCAACGGCGTGATGTTTCTCCCATGGCTCGTTGGGTCGATGGCGCCCGGCAACGACCGGAGCATGCGCGGTGGCTTCGTCAATCTCGACATCACCTCGACCCGGGCCGACATGGCCCGCGCCGTTCTCGAGGGTGTCGCCATGAACGTTGCCTGGTTGCTGCCGTACTTCAGCGCGCTCGCCGAACGGACCTACGACCAGATCGCCTTCGGCGGAGGCGGCGCAGCGTCGCCGTTGTGGGGCCAGATCCTCGCTGATGCGACCGGCGTCCCTGTTCGGCGGCTCGCCCAGTCGAGCTGTACCAACGCACACGGGGCAGCGCTGCTCGCTCTCTACGAGACCGGGGCGCTCGCGCTCGCCGATCTGCCGCAGTTCCTGGTGACGGCCGAGCTGCACGAACCGCGCGCCGCCGACCATTCGTTGCTTGCTACCCGCACGCATTCTCTGATCGATTTCCACACACGAAACGCCCCGTTTTTCGAGGCGTTCGACTCGAAGGGCAAGACACCATGACAACGCGACGACCAACCAGTCCGCTGCACCCCTACGCCGGGCGATTCGATGTGCACGCCACGATGCCCGAACAGCCGGTGTCGCGCGAGCAGATCCTCGACGAGCTGCGCCAGATGTCGACCGAGGAGGACATCAAGGGTGACACCGGGCGCGTCAGCGGCTCGATCTACAGCGGCGATCACGACCATTATCACTTCCAGGTGGAAGCCTTCGGCTACTTCGGCCATGCCAACGTGCTGCAGCGCGACATGTATCCCAGCGCCACGAAGATGGAGGCGGAGATCATCGCGATGACCGCCGACATCCTCCATGGTGACGAGAACACCGCCGGGCTCGTCACGTCGGGTGGCACCGAGAGCTTGGTCACAGCCATGCTCGCGTACCGCGAGTGGGGCCGGAACACGCTGGGCAAAGCTCGTCCGCAGATCATCATGCCGGTCACCGCCCACCCCGCGCACAGCAAGGCGTTCCACTGGTTCGACATCGATGCCGTCATCGCGCCGGTCGATGAGAACCAGAAGGTAGACCTCGATTTCGTGCGGGCCAACATCAACGAAAACACCGTTGCGTTGGTCGGCTCGGCCGGTACTTATCCGCACGGTGTCATCGATCCGATTCCAGAGCTCGGCCAGATCGCGCTCGAGCACGGCCTCGGTCTGCACGTGGATGGATGCCTCGGCGGATGGATCCTGGCGTGGGCCAAGGACCTCGGTTACGAGCACACGCCGTTCGATCTCTCTGTTCCGGGCGTCACCAGCATCTCCGCCGATACGCACAAGTACGGCTATGCGCTGAAGGGCAGCTCGGTGCTGTTGTTCCGCCCGAAGGAGCTGCGCCGCGAGCAGTACCTGCTCATCGACAGCTGGCCGGGCGGAGCATACGCATCGCCGGGCATGGGCGGAAGCCGGTCGGGCGGACTCATCTCGGCCACGTGGGCGAGCCTGCTCAGCTTTGGCAAGGCCGGCTACCGCGCTGCGGCCAAGGACATCTTCCGTACCGCCGACGAGATCCGGGCTGCGGTGGTGAGCCATCCCGAGCTGGAACTGGTGGGCGATTCGCTGTGGAACATCGCGTTCACCGCGACGAAGGAAAGCCAGATGGACATCTTCCACGTGAACGACGGCTTGGCCGATCTCGGCTGGCGCATGAACGGCCTGCAGTTCCCCGCGGCGCTGCACTTCTGCGTGACCCGCCCCAACACGCGGCCTGGTGTGACCGAGGACTTCGCCCGTGATCTGGCGAAGGCCGTGAGTTACGCCCAGAACCCGCCCAACCCGATGCCGCGCAGTGGTGCCATGTACGGCGCCGGTGGTGCAGCACGGCCAGAGCGCGATCAGTTGGCCAAGGCTTCGGCCGATCGTCTCGATGCCATCCACGAGGTCGGCCCCTTGTCGTGAGCCCGCACTCGCGTCCCTTCCGCTTCGGCGTGGAGATGAAGGGGCCGCTCGACGGTCGTACCTGGGCGGATTCGGCTCGTGAGGTCGAAGCGCTCGGGTACTCCACGTTGTTCGTGCCCGACCATTTCCATTCCGGGCTGGGGCCGTTCACCGCGATGGCAACAGCATTGGCTGCAACGCGCACGTTGTGCGTGGCCCCGCTCGTGATGGCGTGCGACTTCCGTCATCCGGCGGTGGCGGCAAAGGAGTTCGCGTCGCTCGACCTGATGTTTCCCGGCAGGGTAGAGGTCGGGCTGGGCGCTGGCTACAACCCGCTCGATTACAGCCGGTCCGGTATTCGCATGGACCCACCCGGCCGGCGTGTCAGCCGCCTGATGGAGTACGTGCGAGTACTGCGCCTGCTCTTCAGCGGTGACGTGGTCTCCTTCGATGGTGACGAGTTTCAACTGCACGAGATCGAAGGCAACCCGCTGCCCGCAACACCGGGCGGGCCCAGGATCCTCGTTGCCGGTGGCGGACCCCGACTGTTGTCCTTCGCCAGCGCCGAGGCCGACATCGTCGGGGTGAACCCGTCGACCGCAGCGGGCAGGGGCAATCCCGATACCTTTCGCGACGCGCTGCCCACGTCCATCGATGCCAAGTTGGCCGTGGTACGCGAGTCAGCCGGCGATCGGTGGGAGTCGCTCGAGCTGAACGCCTGGATCTCGACGGCGGCGGTCACCGATACCCCGCACGACGTCGTCGCCGGTTTGGCCGGGTTCGCTGGTGTCTCCACCGATGAGGTGCTCGCCAGCCCGATCGTGCTGGTGGGCAGTGAGACCGAGATCGTGGAGCGGCTGCAGCAGCGACGCGAGCGCTGGGGCTACAGCTACACCTGCGTGGAATCGACACATCTGGCCGAGATGGCCGGAGTGATCGAACTCCTCGCGGGCTCGTAGACGGCTCAGCGCGTGGCGGTGAGCAGGGGCAGCAAGGCCTGTGCCACCTGGAGTGGTCGTTCTTCGTGGGAGAACAATCCGGCACCCTCGATGACCTCCAGACGGGCGTTCGGGAAGGTGCCGACCATTTCTCTGGCCCACTTCACCGGGAAGAAGCGGTCGTGCTCGCCCCAGACCAGTTGCACGGGAACGTCGATCGTGCGGTGCAGTTCGCCGAGCGTGCGCACGAGCTCGTAGTCGAAGCTGCGCAGCAGCCGGATGGTTGCATCGCGATGTTCGCGCGAGCGGTGCAGTGGCTGCAGGAAGAACTCGTCGAACTCGCCGTCGAGCAGCGACCGGTCGAAGAACGCGTCGCCCAACACGAGCCGGTTGCGGCGGAGCCGTGGTTGCCCGGCGAGCCAACCGAGGGCTGCGCCGAACCCGGGGATTCTCCGGCCGGCGATGAACGACTTGAACTTCCAGCTGAGCCCGGTCGACTGCTCGGTGTCGATCAACCCCAGCGCACGCAGCCGCGGGTCGCCGGCCACGGCGTGGCGGGCGATCATCCCGCCACTGTCGTGCCCGACCACTGCGACGTCGTTCAGTTCGAGCAGGTCCATGACGCGGCGCACGCTGTGGATGTGATTGTCGATCGTGAGCGGGGTGTTTGCGGTGAACCTGCTGGACCCGGCGCCGGGCAGGTCGATGAGGTGGCAGGTGACGTGGTCGGTCAGGTGGGGGAGCAGGGTGCGGAAGGTGGCGCTGCTCACCGGCCACCCATGGACGAACAGCACGTCGGGTCCACTGCCGACGCGGCGGTACGCGACCTCTCCTGTACCGACGTCGAGGAAACGGTCCGGCTTCCGCCTGAACAGATCGGACGCGTTGTTGGCCATGTGGTGCTCCTCGCCTTTGTAGTGATCACTGCGAAATGATAATCGCAGTGGTCGCTACGATCAAGGCCCGATGGGTCACAAGCACACCAAGGCTGACATTCTCCAGGGGGCGCTCGCCGCTGCGTTCGACGATGGGCTGAGCCAGCTCACGTTCGGACGCCTCGCCAAACGACTCGGCATCAGCGACCGGATCGTCGTCTACTACTTCCCCACCAAGGACGACCTGATCGGCGAGGTGCTGCAGGCCATCGGCGCCGAACTGAAGGCCACGTTGGCGCCCGCCTTCTCCACCCCGGCCGCCGACCACATCGCGCTGCTCCGCGCCGCGTGGCCGATCCTGGCCAGAACCGAAGCGGATCCGGTGTTTGCGCTGTTCTTCGAGGCGGGAGGCCTGGCCGCCACCGGGCGCGAGCCATTCCGTACGCTCGTTCCGCAGCTGGTCGAGGCCTGGATCGAGTGGGCCGCCGCGTTCATCCGTGGCACGCGGGCGCGCCGGCGCGGCGAGGCCGAGGCCGCTATCGCGATGCTCGACGGCCTGCTCCTGCTCCGCCAGCTCGCCGGAGCCCGAGTAGCTGATCGCGCTGCCCGGCGGATCGTTGCCGGGATCAGCCCGGTTGGTCAGAGGGGTCGCTGAGCACCAGGTGCAGCGCAGCGAGCGTGCGGGTGAGGTGCTGGCGGAGTTCGTGCGCCGCACCAGCGGCATCGCCGGCGATCGCCAGCTCCATCAGCGTGCGGTGGGCCTTTGCGGTGTTGTAGTTGGCCGGACGGTTCGGTAACCCGACGGTCAACATGAGCCCGGATCGATCGGAGAGCATGGTGGAGAGCCGCAGCAACCAAGCTGAATCGCAGTTCGACAACAGCGCGCGGTGAAATGCAGCGTGGGCGCTGGTGGGCGCGACGCGCTGTGTGGTGAGCGCTTTCCATGCGGTGCTGATGCGCTTGCGGTAGTCGGCATCGCCAGCGGCGACGGCTCGTTCGAGCGCGGTCGGCTCCAGGATCAGCCGGAGCTCGTAGATCTCGTTCGCTTCGTGCAGGTCCACCTCGGCCACGCGCGCCGACCCGTGCGACTGCAGCACGACGAGGCCCTCTGAGGCCAGCTTGCGCAGTGCCTCGCGCAGCGGCGTTGCCGACAGCCCGAGCTGTTCGGCCAGTGTGGAGATGACCAGCGTGTCGCCCGGGCCGAAATCGCCGCCCAGGATCGATGCCCGCAGCCGTTGGTCTGCCCATTCCGTGAGCGTCGGCGGTTGTTCGCCGATGAGGGTTCGGATGCCGGTCGCCATCGCGCCATTGTGCCACATGCGCCTCTCGACATGTATCATCGATCGTATATGATCCATACCCGTGCGAATCGCCGGTGCAACATCGACAGCACCGTCAGTACCGGCACCGAGAGCACGGCACGTGACCTACTGATGCGTCCGACCAGCCCCTACCAAGGAGATGATTTCTGATGGCCCTGAATGGCTTGCTCGACATCGAGCTCAGCGTGCCCGACCCCGCCGAGCTGCTCGAGTTCTGGCAGCGGCGCGGCATGGTCCGCACCGCTGATGGCGTGGTCGGTACCGCCGATCGACCGGTGCAGTTGCGTATCGCCCAAGGCGGTTATCGCCACATGTCCGAACTGCACATGAGCTGCGCCGCCGAGCAGGACCTGGCCGACATCGCCGGCCGCATCGGCGAGATGGGCGTGGCGTCGACCATCAGCGGCACGCGCCTCACGTGCACCGACCCCGTCTTCGGGCATCGGGTGGTCATCGATGTCACGGCGCCGCATCCGCTGACGCCCACCCAGGCCCGCGCCTGGAACCATGCCGGCTCGCAGGAGCGACTCAACGCCCGTGCCGATGCGGTGGTCGAAGCTCAACCACGGGCGCCGCGCCGGCTGGGACACATCGTGCTCGGCACGCCGCACTTCCAGAAGGCCACGGCGTTCTTCTTCGATGGTCTCGGGTTCAAGGTCTCCGATCAATTCCTGCAGGGCGTTGCCACGTTCGGTCGCATCGAGACCGACCATCACAACCTGCTCATCCAGCCCGCACCGACCTCGTACATCAACCACTACGCGATGGAGATGGACGACATCGATGCAATCGGCAAGGCCGGGCAGGCGGTCCTGGCCGAGCGCGCCGACGCGAACGTGGTTGGTGTGGGCCGCCACTTCCTTGGCTCCAACGTGTTCTGGTACCTCACCGACCCGGCCGGCACGATGTTCGAGTTCTTCTCCGACATCGACCAGATCATCGACGACGAGGCTTGGGAGCGCGACCACTGCAAGCGCGACTGGATGGGCTCCGATGGCATTGCACCCATCTCGGTGTGGGGCCCGCAGGAACCCGAGACGTTCCTGAACCCGGCCGACATGGCGGTCATCGGTGCCGCCCGCGAAGCCCTCGGGCTGGACTGACCAATGGACCTCGGCATCAGCGGCCGTTCGGCCATCCTCATGGCTTCCAGCCGCGGTCTCGGCCGCGCCTGTGCAGAAAGCCTCGCCCGCGAAGGCGTCAACGTGGTGATCAACGGGCGCAACGCACCCGATGTACTGCGCACCTGCGACGAACTCGCCGGCGCCTATGGCATCGTTGCCACACCCGTGGTGGGCGATGCAACGACACCCGACGTGCACGACGCCCTGCTGGCGGCGTGCCCGCAGCCCGACATCGTGCTGCTCAACGGCGAAGGACCACCACCCACCGCCTTTGGCGATATCGACGCCGCCAAATGGGCAGACACGCTGCACAAGACGATGGTGTCGCCGTTGCTGTTCGTGCAGCGGGTCATCGACGGCATGCAGCAGCGTCAGTTCGGTCGCATCGTCGCGATCTCGTCCGCCATGGTCAAATCGCCCAACCCGCTGATGAGCATGTCCCATGGGCCGCGCCTGGGTCTGACCGGGGTGCTCAAGGGCCTGTCGAAATCGGTGGTGGCGCACAACGTCACGATCAACACCATCTTGCCCGAGCGCTTTGACACCGGCCGTCAGCAGCAGATGGCGCAGCTGGCGATGAGCTTCAAGGGGATCTCCTACGAGCAGGCTCGCGCCGAGCAGGTGGCCACCATCAAGGCCGGACGGTTGGGCCTGCCGGCGGAGTTCGGCGACACGTTCGCGTTCGTGTGCTCTGCACAGGCCGGGTTCATGAGCGGCCAGAGCATCCAGCTCGACGGGGGCAGCTACGAGGGTGTCTTCTGATGGGCGCTGCGCCCACTGCGCCCACTGCGGTCCCGGTCCATGTCGACGTCGACGTCGATGTCGATGTCGACGTGGTCATTGTCGGGGGCGGGCCCACCGGGCTGACCGCTGCCCATCTGTGCCACCGGCTCGGGCTGTCGGCCGTTGTGCTGGAACAGCGTGACGGGCCACAGCGCTCACCCGCCGCGCATGCGATCAACGCCCGCACGTTCGAGATCTGGCGGCAGGCAGGCGTGGCGATGGGTCCGGTCCTGTCGGCCGCGCTGTCCCCCGATGAAGCCGGGCGGGTGCACTGGGTGACCAAGTTCGGCGGCGAGGTCATCGGCTCATTGCCCTACGAACGGCAGGGCGACGAGATGCTGGCCGTCACGCCGACGCCGCTGCGCAACCTGAGCCAGCACCGCCTGGAACCGTTGCTGCTGTCGCCCGCACTCGACGTGCGTTACCGCCACACATGGGTCAGCGCTGCGGAGCACGCGACGGGTCTGGACATAGAGGCCGTCGGGCCCGACGGTCCGTTGCGCTTCGCCGCTCGTTACCTGTTGGGTGCTGACGGTGCGGCCAGTGCGGTGCGCCGATCGCTCGACATCGAGCTGATCGGGCCGCGCTCGCTGCAGTCGTTCGTGATGGTCCACATGGCCGCCGACTTTCGACCGGTCGTGCACGACCAGCCCGGCGTGCTGTACTTCGTGCTCGACCCGGCCAGCGGCGGCACGTTCATCTCGCACGGCCGCGACCGCGAGTGGGTCTACATGCACCCGTGGGACCCAGAGACGCAAGCGGCGGAGACCCTGACCACCGACCATTGCGCGGGGCTGGTACGCGCTGCGATGGCCAACCCCGACGTGGTGTTCGAGATCCTCAGCATCGGCACGTGGCACATGAGCGCACAGATCGCCGAGCGGTACCGCTCTGGCCGCACGTTCCTGGTCGGCGATGCTGCGCACCGCTTCCCACCCACGGGTGGCCTCGGTCTCAACACGGGGGTCGCCGATGTACACAACCTGATCTGGAAGCTCGCTGCGGTCGAGGCCGGCTGGCTCGATCCCTCGTCGCTCGCCAGCTACGAAGCCGAACGGAAACCCGTCGCTCAGTTCAACTGCGACCAGTCGATGCACAACGCGTTCAAGTTGATCGAGATTCCGATCGCGCTCGGCGTCACCCCCGACCTCGACGAGTCCATCGCAGCCATGCACGCCACGCTCGCCGATCAGATGGGTCGCGCGGGGGTCCAGGCCGCCATCGCCAACCAGGCCATCCATTTCGATCTGCTCGGCCTGCAGTTGGGCCACACCTACAGCGGGCCGCTCGTGATCGACGATGGCAGCGAGGCAACCGTGCTTGCCGAGCCCGCCCGCGACTACGCGCCGTCCACGCGCCCGGGTGGGCGGTTGCCCCACGCCTGGCTACCCGACGGCCGCTCGACGCTGGACCTGATCGACATCGGCGTGCCGACGGTGTTGGTGCGCGATGGCTCTGAACTCGCACCTGATGAGATGGCGAATGCAGTTGTCGTTGCGTGTCCCATAGGCGTGTGGCTCGACACGTTCGGTCTGGACAACGACCAGTGCCTCATCGTGCGGCCAGACCAGCACGTGGCATATCGCGGTCCGCTCGGCGGCGTCCCGGCGGCGCTGCAACGGTTGGGCGTTCACGTCGCGGGTTGACCAACGCGCTGGCGCCGGGCGGACAACTTCCGTTTGACTCGTGGCGGCTCTCAGGCACAAGATCGCCGGTATGACATTCGATGAGTCCGTTGTCGCGACATCCACGCTCATGCAGGGGCGGGCACGATGATCCACACCAGAATCCGTCCCTTCAACACCAAGCAGACCTACCCCAACCAGTCGCTCGACAACGACCTGTGCCAGGCGGTGATCGCCGGCGACACCATCTACATGCGCGGCCAGGTCGGCACCGACTTCAACGGCAACCTCGTTGGTCGCGGTGACGCCGCCGCTCAGACCGAGCAGGCGATGAGCAACGTCAAGACGCTGCTCGAAGAGTGCGGCGCCACGCTGGAGCACATCGTCAAGATCACGATCTACATCACCGATCCGCGCTGGCGCGAGCCCGTGTACCAGGTGGTCGGGCGATGGCTGAAGGGTGTGCACCCGGTCTCCACCGGTGTGGTCGTGGCGGGCCTCGCCCAACCCGACTGGCTGATGGAGATCGACGTCATCGCCGTCAGGTCCAGCACCACTGCGCCAGCGTGATGGCGGGCGACCTCAACATCATCAACGCATCCAGCGTCGTGGTGGTGGCCGACAGCGGTCGTGCCCGGGCGGGGCGCACCCAGGGCCAGATCGACATCGTGCACGACGCCGCCGTGATCATTCGTGACGGCATCATCCGCGCCGTCGGGCCGACCGCCGAGCTGCTGCGCGAGTGGGGCGACCACGACGTCGTGGCCCTCGATGCATCGGGCAAAACGGTGATGCCCGGTCTGATCGACTGCCATTCGCACCCGCTGTTCGGTGGCGAGCGCCACGACGAATACGCCGAACGGCTCGCCGGGGCAAGCCTTGCCGAGGTCGCGGCGCGCGGTGGTGGGATCTGGTCGAGTGTTGTTGCAACCCGTGCCGCTGCCGACGATGAGTTGCTCGACCGGTTGCACAACACCCTCATGCGTATGGTCCGCGGCGGGGTCACCTGTGCCGAGGTGAAGTCGGGGTATGGGTTGACCGTCGATACCGAGCTGCACCAGCTCGAGCTCTTGCAACGGGCCCGTGCCACGAGCCCGATCGAGCTGGTCATCACGTTCCTGGGCGCTCATGTCGTGCCCCGCGACATCGCGGGCGACGACCCGGGAGAGGCGTACACCAACCTGGTGGCCGGCGAGATGACCGACCGTGTCGTTGCCCAGGGCATCGCCGATTTCCAGGACGTGACCGTGGAGGACGGGTTGTTCACCCCGCAGCAGGCCACGCGCATCATCGCCCGCAGCCATGCGCTCGGCCTTCGCACGCGTGTGCACGCCGATGCGTGGAAGCCGTCGCTCGGCTGGCGCACCGCATGCGCGGCCGGAGCAGTTTCTGCAGAACACCTCACCTACACCGACGACAGCGAGATCGATGCCGTCGGGGCGACCGACACCATCGCCGTGGTGCTGCCGGTGGCAGAGCTGATCTACATGACCGATCGACGCGCCAACGCCCGCCGGCTGATCGACACCGGTGTTCCACTGGCCGTGTCCACCGACTACTGCAGCTCGATCCACGCCACCTCGCTGCTGTCCACCATGACCATGGCGGCACCGTGGTTCCGCATCACCCCTGCCGAGGCGATCGTTGCCGCCACCCTCAACGCCGCGTACAGCCTGGGCGTGCAGTCCCGCCGCGGCTCGCTGGATGTCGGCAAGCGCGGCGATGCGGTCGTTGTCGACTGTGCGCACCCGAACGAGCTGTTCCTCGGGCTGGCCGACGAGATGCTGTCGGCCGTCATCGTCGAGGGCCACGCCATGCCAATTCCCCACGCCTCCTAGATCGGACAGGACGTCATATGTCAGTTGAAGTGGTCAACACACTCGTCGTCGGTGGTGGGCAGGCCGGGCTTGCACTCAGCGGGCACCTGAGCGAGCGTGGTGTGGGCCACCTGGTGGTCGAGCGGAAGCGGATCGCCGAGCGGTGGCGGTCAGAGCGCTGGGATTCGCTGGTCGCCAACGGGCCGGCGTGGCACGACAGGTTTCCCGACCTGGCCTTCGACGACATCGACCCCGACACCTTCGCCACCAAGGAACGAATCGTCGAGTACTTCGAGACCTACGCACGCCAGATCGATGCCCCGGTGCGTTGCGGTGTCAACGTGATCTCCGTGGATCGCAAGGCCGATGGGTCGGGCTTTCGTGTCGAGACGTCCGACGGCGTGATCGAGGCCACCAACGTGGTCGCTGCCACGGGAGCGTTTCAAATACCGCTCATCCCGGCCGTCGTGCCGCCCGAAGCCGGCGTGATGCAGATCCACTCGTCCGCCTATCGCAACCCCGGTCAGCTCCCTGACGGAGCAGTGCTGGTGGTCGGCGCCGGCTCGTCGGGTACGCAGATCGCCGACGAGATCATGCGCTCGGGACGGCGCGTGTACCTGTCGGTCGGGCCGCACGATCGGCCGCCGCTTCGATATCGCGGCAAGGACTTCTGCTGGTGGCTCGGCGTGCTGGGCATGTGGGACGCCACCACCACCAGACCGGGCATGGAGCACGTCACCATCGCGGTCAGCGGCGCGCACGGTGGCCAAACCGTCGACTTCCGCAAGTTCGCGGCGCGTGGCATGACGCTGGTGGGTCGGGCCGGCCCGTTCGGGAATGGTGTCATGCACCTGGCGCCCGACCTGGGGCGCAACATCGCCGGTGGCGACGCGCACTACCTCTCGCTGCTCGACGCAGCCGATGCCTACATCGCCACGAACGGACTCGACTTCCCCGAAGAGCCAGATGCGCGCATCTTCGATCCGCTGCCGGCATGTGTGACCGACCCGCTGAGCGAACTGAACCTGGCCGATGCCGGCATCACCTCGATCGTGTGGGCGACCGGCTTCGCGGTCGATTTCGGTTGGCTGAAGGCCGGCACCTTCGATGCGAACGGTCGGCCACTGCACCTCAAGGGTGTGTCCGAGGTGCCCGGGCTCTACTTCCTGGGTCTGCCCTGGCTGTCACGGCGGGCGTCGCCGTTCATCTGGGGCGTCTGGCACGATGCGGCGTACGTAGCCGGCCACATCGCAGCGCGGTAGTAACAGCAGGACCACGTCCCGGCCGCAACTGGTGGTAGATCCGTGCCGTAGGGGGCACGAATCGACAACCAGAACGCGACTTCAGTTCGCGCGAAGCTCGTGAGGTGGTCTCGTCGGCATCCTCGCGGCAGACGCAGCGTTGCTCAATTCAGCGTGAGGAGCGCAGCGCCGCGGCGTCACAGTGTCCGCACTCACGCGCGAGGCAATCGAGACGCTGCTCGACGCACCACGGGGAAGACGCAGACTCCTTGGCGCTGGGGCGGGAGCAAGCGGACAGGCCGACATCTCCGAACGAATCGAGGAGATCCTGGCCAGTGAGGTCGGCTCATCGCGCTGATCGTCGATGCCGGTCCGCTGTACGCGTACGTCGATCGCGACGACCGACATCATCGTGCAAGTCTCGAGTTGCTCGAGACGCACCCTGGGCCGCTGATCGTGCCGACCCTCGTGGTCACCGAAGTGGTGTACCTGCTCGGCACAAGGCTGGGGGTCGATGCCGAGGTCCGTTTCCTCGGTGACCTTGCGTCGGGCAACTTGATCACCGAGCCGGTGGCAGCGCCAGATTGGATGCGCATCGCAGAGCTGGTCGGGCAGTATCGCGATCTGCCGCTCGGAACGGTGGACGCATCCGTGATCGCAGCATCTGAGCGTTTGGGCGTCAGCGACATCGCAACGATTGATCGTCGACACTTCAGCGTGGTGCAGTCGAGAATCGGAGCGTTGAACCTGCTCCCCTGAAATTCGGCGCGGACACAACTCGTCGTCGGAACCTGGGACAGCCGGCCATATGCTTCACCATCGGCTCCTTTTCGAGCTGATCTGGTGGATCGCCGGTTCTCGCTGGCCGCCGCCCTCGCAAGGTCTCGTCCTGCCGCTGTCGAAGCGTTTGCTTCCTGCCCCGGGCTGTGGCATGCCCGTCCACATCGGATGTGAAGGAGACCCCCATGTCTTCGAGTTTCTACCCGGGCCGCGTCACGGCGGCTGCTCACGTTGTGCACCCACAGGATCGGACGGTGGCGTGATGGCAATCTGTACATGGTGTTTCGCCGAGATGGAGACCGCGCCGTCATGCGTGGTCGCCGTATGGCACCGCCAAGGTGTACCGGTTTCGATGATTCCCTGCGGCAGCGAGTTCGGCTGGCCGAGAACATCCACGATGTGCGGCGATTGCGGGGTGGCCCGTGGCGGCTGGCATCACCCGGGATGCGACATGCAACAGTGCCCGTCGTGCGGCGGGCAGCTGCTGTCGTGCGACTGCCGCTTCGATGAAGACGGCGACGACGACGACGACTTCGACGACGACTTCGACGACGACGATGATGACTTCGACGACTTCGACGACGATGACATACCTCCGGGCGATCTCACGGTGGTCAACGGCATCCCCTGCACGACGGCGCTGCGCACGCTCATCGACCTCGCGCCGGAAGTCGAACCGGACCACCTCGACCGGTTACTTCGCGACTGCCTCCACCGTCGGCTGTTCACGGTTGCTGAAGCGCATCACCGGTTGAGCGAGCCCGACATGGCCGGCCGCAGAGGTGCGCAACGTCTGCGGGTAGCACTCGGCGGCATCGAGTGATGCGCAATCGAGCCCGATGGATATACAGAATCGTCACGGTATATACTGCCGATATGACAAAGCACCTCGTTGACCTCGACGACGCCGCATTAAGCGCTGCGCGGGCCGAACTCGGGACGAGAACCATCAAGGACACGGTCAACGAAGCGTTGCGTCGCGCCACCGCTCAACGCGTCGAGCGGGTCCGTAACGCTCTCGACGTGCTGGCGAATGTTCCGCTCGATGATCGGGAGGAGGCATGGCGCTGACGCATCTCGCGGATACCAGCGTTCTGAAGCGGCTCGCGCACCCGGGTGTCCGAGCCATCGTCGAGTCGCTGACGCAGGCAGGACACCTCGCCCGACCAGGGATATGCGATCTCGAAATCGGCTACTCGGCGCGGAACGCCCAGGAATGGGATCGTCTGACTTCCGCACTCGCTGCGTTCGATCTTGTCGAGACGACCGCGCAGCACATCACCAGGTCCCTGCAAGTTCAACGCCTGCTCGCCGCCCGAAGCCAACGTGGGCGCAAGATCCCCGACCTACTTGTTGCCGCAGCGGCCGAAGCCCTGAATCTTGTAGTGCTCCATTACGACGCAGACTTCGACTTGATCGGTGCGGTGACCGGACAGCACTGTCAGTGGGTCGTTCCAGCAGGATCCATTGACTGACCGGAGGTCTGCGGTATCAAGCCGTGGCCAGGACACGACGTATCGCTGAGCTCGAGGTCGTGTCGACAAGCGAATGCCGTAGTGCGCGACAATTGGGCGACGTATTGCTGTCCCTGAGACCGACGAGGGAGCTATGACGACACTTACTGCACTGCTCGATCACCTGTACGAAGGCGACGTGGTGGACACAGCCGACCTTGCGCGGGTCAGCGCCACGCACCCACGAAGCGTGACCCGATGGAAGGCGGAGGTAACTGTCCCGCGACGAGAGGCCGAAGAGCGGTTGCTCGAACTCCGCGCCGTTGTCGATCTCGCCCGGCGAGTGATGCGCGACAGCGCCGCCCGCTTCTGGTTGCGTTCTCCGAACCCGGATCTCGGATACGAAAAGCCGCTCGACCTCATTGCCCAGGGCAGTTACCAGCGTGTCATCGATCTGCTGTTGGCGACCGCTGAGGGCGTGACCGTCTGAGATGGCATTGTTGCCGAGCTGAGCAAGCTCGACACGTTCCCGGCAAAGGGGGCTCTCGATAGTCGGCTATCGGAATCAGGCTGCGGGCTTCGATCCACGCAGTGGAGAGGGCGCCCGTCGCTTCGGCGGTCGCTTCAACCCGCCGCACAGCTTTCCGGCGCTCGACCTGGATTCGGCCGACCTCGTTCACGAGGACCTGCAGCTGACACGTGCGATCGATCAGGCCGCACGAGAACACGGCTTTCAGGCGATCCGGTCGCCGTCTGAAACAGCGGTCGATGACGTCGTGGCAGTCATGCCCGAGAGTCTCGGTGGTGCGGTGCTCACCGCAGAACTCATCCAGGAATGGAAGGTGGCATCAGATCTCGCGTGAGCGAGCTCGAACGAAATACTTCGCCGGGCAGCGTGCGGATGTCCGGTATCGTGTCGCTGTGGAGCAGTTGACGTATGCCGTGCGTGACAATCACGCCGTCTGGGCGGGTCGGACACTTCGCGCCTGGACGGACGTACTCGTCGAGAACTTGGTTGCTCAGTACGATCCGGTCAGCATCATCCTGTTCGGCTCGGTCGCGACCGGATCGGATGGCCCTGACTCCGACATTGATCTGCTCGTCGTGCTCGATAATGCCCCGCTGTCAGAGCGCCGCCGCATGATGGTCGAGATGCGACGTGCCACTCGCAATGTTGCTGCGCCCCACGATCTGCTCGTCACGAGCGCCGCCGACTTTGCGCGGAACTCAGCGAGACCGGGCACAACTGAGTATGAGCCGGCCCAACACGGCGTGGCGGTTTATGAGCGCGACGCCGCCTGACGAGTTGTCACCCGCACAACGCTGGTTCGCGCTCGCAGTACAAGATCTCGCTGCGGCGCAGATCTTGGTCGCCGACGGGTCCGCGGCGCTGCGAATCGCTGGATTCCTCGCTCAACAGGCAGCCGAGAAAGCGTTGAAGGCGGGCCTGTTCGCTGCCTCAATCGCTGCGCCAAGAATTCACGGACTGAATCAAATCCTTGCCCGCTACCCCAGCACCAGATCGCCGAACGTTGATGCTGACGATCTCGACCTGCTTGACCCGTGGGTGATGGACGGGCGCTATGCCGCAGATCTCCCTGATCTCAGTCGCGCGGAAGCCGACCGACTGCTCCTAGCGGCACGACGCGTTCTCGACTCTGTCCTCGCATCAGAACCGAGCCTCGACCTGAGGTCGTGAACCAGCAAAATATTGATGCCGCCGACATCAGTCTCTCTTCGCGACACAATCGGAGGAGCAGCGCGAACGCAAGGTGGAGATTCCTAAGAATGAAGCGCACTGGGATCCGCGGAGACTCATAATCTTGGTAACGAGAATGAGTCATGGCAAGTCACAAGAGTCCAACAACGCGTCGGTACACGCCTGAGTTCAAGGAGCGCGCGGTTCGTCTGGTGATGCAGTTGCGCGAGGAGCTCGGCCGAGATCACGGCACGATCCAGCGGATCGCGGAGCAGCTT
>WLMZ01000119.1 GCA_009726095.1 Actinomycetota bacterium | reverse complement strand
GGGCCTCGCTGAGCCAGATCTCCCAAGGCGCCAGGCCGGCGTATTTCCGTGGTACGTGTGCCAGGTCCACATCAGCACCGACGCCATCGGCCAACTCGCCGATTGCCGATGACAGCCCGCCCGCCCCGCAGTCGGTGATGGCGGTGTACAGGTGCCATGCCTCGGCGAGCAGGTCGCTGACCAGCTTCTCGGTGATCGGGTCGCCGATCTGCACGCTGGCACCAGCGACGTCGCCGGTGGTGGCGTCCATCTCCATCGACGAGAACGTGGCGCCGCGGATGCCGTCGCGGCCCGTACGGCCGCCGAGCAGGATGACATGATCGCCGGGATGCGGGCCGGTGAGGGTGGGCCGACCCGCCGGGGCCACACCGATACAGCCGGCGAACACCAGTGGGTTCGAGATGTATGCGGGGTCGTACAGCACGCTGCCGGCCACCGTGGGTAGGCCGATCTTGTTGCCGTAATCGGCAACTCCGGCGATGACGCCCTCGATGATGCGGTCGGGGCTGAGCACGCCATCGGGCAGCTGCTCGTCGGGCGTGCCTGCTGGCCCAAAGCAGAGGATGTCGGTGCAGGCAATGGGCTGATGCGCTGCGCCGAGGATGTCGCGGATGACCCCGCCCACGCCGGTGTTGGCGCCACCGAAGGGTTCGATGGCCGACGGGTGGTTGTGTGTCTCGCATTTCAGTGCGTAGGTGCGGGCAGGCGTGAACTGCACGATGCCTGCGTTGCCATCGAAGGCCGACACCACGAACGGCGCGGCGATGGCGTTGGTGGACTGGCGCAGCTGATCGAGCAATGGCGTCAGCACCGTGCCGTCCGGGAGCACGATGTCGGCACGGAAGCTCTTGTGCGCGCAGTGTTCGCTCCAGGTCTGGGCCAGCGTCTCGAGCTCGGCGTCGGTGGGCGCCCGTCCGGCGGCGTCGAAGTGGGTACGGATCACGTGCAACTCGGCGAGATCCAGGGCGAGGCCGCGTTCGATGCCGAGTTGGCCGAGCCGGTCGTCGTCGCCGGGTAGCTGCACGAGCTCCGTTGGCGCCACGGCTGTCTCGCGCACGGCGAATCCGGGTTCGACCATCGCGCCAACGGCCCATCGCTCGATGACGGGGTTGGCCCAGTGGCGTCGCACCTCGCGGTCGTCGGTTGCGCCGGGCAGGTCCATGAGACGACCAACCGCAGCGTCGGTGACCGCGATACCGAGCAGGCTGGCGGCATGGATGACCTGGGCGGCCTCGGTGTCGGTGACGCCGGGGATCAACCCGATGTCGAGCTGGTGGGCGCCGATGGGATGGTCCCAGCTGCCGGTCTGAAGCATGGGGTCGACGAGCACTGCCTGCAGGCGATCGCGGTCGTCGTTGCGCAGGTCGCACTCGATGGTGATGGTGGTCGCACGGGTCGTCGAGTGCAGCGCGCGAACGGTGAGGCGGTGCCGTCCGCTCGTGGAAGCGTCCGTATCGGCCATGTGCAAGACCCTAGGAGCGGAGCGAAAATCGTCCCACCCAGATGAACGAAAAATCAAGTGCC
The DNA here is from genome assembly GCA_009726095.1 of Actinomycetota bacterium. GTDB lineage: Bacteria > Actinomycetota > Acidimicrobiia > Acidimicrobiales > Ilumatobacteraceae > WLMZ01. Next base: position 8,551 of record WLMZ01000119.1, on the reverse strand, counting down.
CCGCGTGGTTGGCGGTTCGGTGCTAGCGGGCGTTGGTGATCTCGCGGCGTTCGAAGGTGATCTGCTCGACGAACCCGGTGTCCACCGCGACGCCGAAACCAGCGCCCATCGGCACTGCGATGGTGCCGTCGACCAGATCGAACGTCCCGGTGATGTCGCGGGTCCAGTACCGCTTCGTGGCGGAGATGTCGCCGGGCAAGGTGAAGCCGGGCAGCGCAGCAAGTGCCAGGTTGGCCGCCCGACCGATGCCGGTTTCCAACATGCCCCCGCACCACACCGGCACCCCGTGGGCGAGGCAGAGATCGTGCACCTCGATGGCGGCCAGATAGCCGCCCACGCGCGCTGGTTTGATGTTGATGATGTCGGCGGCCCCGAGAGCGAACGCAGTGCGGACGTGATCGATGCAGCGGATCGCTTCGTCCAGACACACCGGGGTACTGATGCGCCGGCGCAGTTCGGCGTGCCCGACGAGGTCGTCCTCGCCGAAGGGTTGCTCGATCAGCAACAGGTCGAACGCATCGAGTTGGGCAAGGTGGTCGATGTCGGCCACGGTGTAGGCGGTGTTGGCGTCGACCTGTAACAAGATGTCGGGGTTGGCCTCGCGTACCCGGCGCACCGGCTCGATGTCGAAGCCGGGCTCGATCTTCAGCTTGATGCGGGGATAGCCGTCGGCGACGTATGCGGCGATCACATCGACCAGTTCGTCCACGGTGTTGGTGATGCCCACCGACACCCCCACGGGTACCGCTGTGCGGGTGGCGCCGATGGACCGGTGGAACGACCGGCCTTCGGCGCGCAGCTGTGCATCGAGCAGCGCCATCTCCAGCGCGCTCTTGGCCATGCGGTGCCCCTTCACCGGACGGAGGATGTCGGCAACGTGCTCGGCGCGTAGCGGGCCGGCGGCGAACAACCGGGGAATCAGGTGCTCGGCAAAGACATGGTCGGCTCCATTGTGGAACTCGCTGAGGTACAGCGGCGCCGACTCGATGCCCGATTCGCCCCACCCCTCGCCATGATCGGTGACGACGCGCACCACCATGACCTCGCGCACGGTCTCGGTACCGAAGCTGGTGCGGAACGGGCGCACGAGCGGCATCTGGAGTCGGCGCAACTCGAACATCTGGGGCGTGAGCATCAGCGGGGACGACATGGTCCAACTGTGGCACGTGTGTAGCGACCTCGACGTGCAGCGCTGCTCGTGGGGTGGCGGTTGCCCAAGAGTTGGTAAAAGTGTGGGCCGCTCGGTGGCCGCAGTGGTTCACTGAAATGATGGAACTCAACTCGCTCTTCGGGCTTCCGGCCCATCCGATCCTGGTGCATGCTGCGGTGGTGTTGGTTCCCCTTGCTGCGATCGGGCTGGTGCTGATCGCCCTGGTGCCGAAACTGCGCCCGAAATACGCCACGTTGGTGGCGATCTTTGCCACGCTGTCGGCTGGTTCGGTCGGCGTGGCGCAGGGAAGCGGCGAGTCGCTGCAGGAGGCGGTGCGCAACTCGGTGAAGGACCCGGCGCTGCTGCGGACGCACACCCAGATGGGCGAGGACCTGTTGCCGTGGGCGGCGGGCATGTTCGTGGTGGCCGCCTTCATCTTCGTCGTCGAGTTCATGCGCCGCAGGGACAAGCCGCTGAAGCTGCCCGTACAGGCCACCAACATCGCCATCATGGTGCTGTCGGTCGTGGTCGCCGCCGGCTCGGTCTACATGGTGATCAAGATCGGTCACAGTGGCGCCAAGTCCACCTGGAACGCAGTGAACACCGATGGCTGATCAGGTCTGGCGAGCGAGCAGCACCGTTGAGGCGACCTCGAGCTCGCGGACCCAACCCTCGGCTCCATCGGGTTCGTTGATCGGAAGCACCACGAACTTGGTGGTGCCGACATCGACGAACCGGTCGATCAGCGCGAGCAGTTGATCCCAGCCCGTGGGGACGAGTGCGCCGATGTCTGCGAGATCGGGGCGGCGGGCGGCGAGGCCGGCCATCAACGCATCGGGAAGCGGTCCGTGCGCGTAGGGGATGAGTGCGCCGAAGTGATCGGCCGGCACGGTGCGATCGTGCTCCCTGGCGACCTCCTCGATGATCGGCCGGCCAGCAGCCACATCGGCCGGGGTCACGAACGACGGCAGCCAGCCGTCGGCCAGCCGACCGACGCGCTTCAGCTCCGATGGGGCGATGCCCCCCAGCCACACCTCGAGCGGTTGCTGCTTGGGCTTGGGCTGCACCCGCAGTCCGTCGTAGTGGAAGCGTTCGCCGTGGAAGGTGACCTCGTCATCGGTCCAGCACGAACGCATGACTGCCAGCGCCTCGTCGAAGATCTTTGCCCGGTCCCTGCGCTCGACCCCGAATGCCTGTTGCTCGTGCGGATCGGCCACGCCGAGCCCGAAGGCGGGGAGCAGGCGCCCATTCGAGAGACGGTCGAGCGTGGCCAGTTCCTTGGCCAGCACCACGGGGTTGCGTCCCGGCAGCACCATCACGCTCATCCCGAACTTCAGCCGCGTGGTGCGGCCGGCAGCGAACGACATGGCGACCAGGGGATCGGGCGCCTCGCTGCCGATGCGCTCGCTCAGCCACAGGCTGTCGAACCGCAGTCGTTCGAGCGCGTCGACGACCACGCCGAAACCGTCGTCGTTGAGCGTGGTGCGCGCGCCCAGTCCGTAGCCGATGCGCACCTTCATCGAAGCGGGACCCGTTGGGGCGCGGCCGGGTGTCGTTTCAGCCACGCCAGATCAGTTCGAGGACGTCAGCGGTCTCGCTGGGCATGGAAGCAAACGGCGAATGGTCCGTGGCCAGTGTCTCGACGCGGGAGCAACGCGCCGCCATGAGCTGCTGATGGGTGATATCGATGGCCTGGTCCTCGCTGCAACACACGTATGTCGACGGCACGGTGCGCCATGCAGCGTTGGTGAGCGGCTGCGTCATCGTGGCGAAGGGCTGGGCGCTGAGCCGGGCGACGTTGGCGAGGGTGTGCGCCGGATGGCACTGCCCATAGAACACGTCGCGGGCAAGGTCGGGGTTGATCGTGCTGCACCCGTTGCCTCCGATCACCATCGCGTCGCCGAGCATGGTGCGCGCTGCGGGCATCGATTGCAGCTGGGTCATCACCGTCTCGCCGATGTCGGGTACGAACGCGGTGAGGTAGACGAGATGCGTGACGTTGGCAGCGGTGGCCTGGCTGATCACGGCGCCACCGTAGGAATGCCCGACCAACACCACCGGCGCATCGATGGTGGCAAGGACGCTCGCGAGGTGGGCAGCGTCGCCGTGCAGGTCGCCGAGGGGCTCGAGCGAGGTGCCGTGCCCGGGCAGGTCGACCGCGAGCGAGGCGATGCCCCGGTCATCGAGCTCGGTCTGCAAGCCGGCGAAGCACCATGCACCATGCCATGCGCCGTGAACGAGGACGACGATTGGTTGGCTGGGTTTACTCATTCACGCATCGTGTCACATCAACCCCAGCGGCAGCAGCGACTGAGCGGTGGTCAGCGGGTGCGGCTGTGTGCCGGGACGAGCGCGACGCGATGGCTCCCCGGACGGTGGAACGTGATGTTCCAACTGGTTGCAAATGCAGTGACCATCACGGAGAGAACGACGGCTGGTTCGGCCAGGTGCACGACCGCTGCGAGCACCCAGGCGGTGAGGGCGGCGAGGCCTGTGACGGCTGCAGCAACGAGCGCGGCATGTGACCAGTGGTGGCTGCGGTGCGAAGTCATGTGCTGTTCTTATCGGCCGTACTGCTCCCGTCGCCCCACATCGTCGGTTCGTCGGCAGTAATTCGCAGAAACGAAATCATTGTCGTGCTGCCGTAACGTGAATGCCATGTCCGGTCCACCTGCATCAACGTCGACGCCCCCTCTCGATCCGCCTGCGCTCGACCCACTCGCGCTCTTCCGCCTCGATGGCCAGGTGGCCATCGTCACCGGCGCCTCGGCCGGTCTCGGCAACCGCTTTGCCCGCGTGCTCCACGCAGCGGGTGCCACGGTCGTGGTTGCCGCCCGGCGGGCCGACCGCCTACATGCGCTGGTCGCCGAGCTACCTGGCGCCCATGCCGTTGGTGCCGACCTGTCGCTGCCCGAGGACCGCGAGCGGCTCGTGGCCGAGACCATCGAGCGGTGTGGCACCGTGCACGTGCTGGTGAACAACGCTGGCATCGGGCACAAGGTGGCCATCGAGGACGAGGACATCGACACCTTCCGCAGTGCGATGGAACTCAATGTGACGGCAGTGTGGCAGCTCAGCAAACTGGTCTCTGCGCCGATGGTGGCGCAGGGCTACGGCAGCATCGTGAACATTGCATCCATGCTCGGCCACGTGGGTTCCGCTCCCATCAAGCAGGCCCACTATTGCGCGTCGAAGGGCGCGGTGGTGAACCTGACCCGCGAGCTGGCGTTGCAGTGGGCACGCAAGGGCATCCACGTGAACGCGCTCTGTCCCGGCTGGTTCGACAGCGAGATGACGGCCGGCATGGACACCGACGAGGGCAGCCAGCGGTTCATCGCCATGAACTCGCCGATCCCGCGAATGGGCCACGAACACGAACTCGATGGAGCACTGCTGTTGCTCGCCAGTCGGGCCAGCACGTTCATCACCGGCCAATCGGTCATCGTCGATGGTGGCTGGACGGCGCGCTGAAGCCCTGTTTCAGGCGCCGTCGTGCTCAGACGCTGGGTCGGCGGTGCGCCCATGGCTGGGCCTGCTCGACCTGGCTGGCGACGCGGATGAGCACGTCCTCGCGGGCATAGGCCGCGACCAGTTGCACCCCGACCGGCAGCCCCTCTGCGGTCCACGACAGCGGGAGGCTGATGGCGGGTTGGCCCGAGGTGTTCCACGCGGGGGTGAACGGCACGAAGGCACCTGCAGTGATGATGGGGGCCATCGGGTGAGCGGCATCGTTGGCAAACGAACCCAACGGCAGGGGCACCTGGGCCAGCGTGGGTGTGAGCAGCAGATCCCACCCCTGCGTCCACCAGGCCTGCACCGCACGGCGGAACTGCGCCACCGAGGCGAGGGCGCGGGCGTAGTCGATGGAGCTGAACAGCTTGGCGAAATCGGCCTGGGCACGGTTCATCGGTTCGAACTCGTCTGCCGTGAGCGGCCGCCCGACCATGTCCTCGAACCGGCTCAACGACACACCCATGTTGGTGCTCCACAGTGCGCCGAACTGCGAGCCGAAGCTGGTGTCCTCGAGTGCGGCGGGCCATGCGGGCTCGACGTGATGGCCCAGCGATTCGAGCAGCACAGCGGCAGAGCGGACGGCCTCGACGCACTCGGGGTCGACGTGCCCACCGTGGGGATGGTGATCGAGCAGGCCGATGCGCAACCGCCCGGGGTCCACGCCGAGCTCCTGTACGTAGGGACGCGTGGGTGCGGGGGCGATGACGGTGTCGCCGATGCCGGGGCCACGGGTGGCGTCGAGCAGTGCTGCGGTGTCGCGCACGGTGCGGCTGACGCAGTGCTCGACCCCCAGACCGCTCTCGTCACGCGCTGGTCCGAACGTGATACGGCCCTGGCTTGGCTTCAACCCGACGAGCCCACAACACGATGCCGGGATGCGGATGGAACCGCCGCCATCGCTGGCATGGGCGAAGGGCACCATGCCCGACGCAACCGCCGCGGCCGCCCCGCCGCTGCTGCCACCCGGTGTGCGCGTGGTGTCCCAGGGATTGCGCGTCGGGCCCCAGGCGATGGGCTCGGTGGTGGGGACGCTGCCAAGCTCGGGGCTGTTGGTGCGCCCGGCAATCACCAGACCGGCGGCGCGGTATCGAGCGACCAGCGTGGTGTCGATGGGCGAGATCGTGTTGGCGTTCTTCAGCGCCACGTTGCCGTTGCTGATGCGTTGGCCGGCGTAGGTGGCGAACAGGTCCTTCAACAGGAACGGCACACCGCGGAACGGGCCATCGGGCAGTTCGGTGCTGCGAGCGACCTGGCGTGCATGATCGAACCAGCGGATCACCACTGCGTTGAGCGAAGGATCGATGCGCTCGATGCGCTCGATGGCCGCATCGAGCAGCTCTACCGGGGCGGCTTCGCCCCGCGCGACCAGGCCGGCTTGGTCGGTGGCGTCCATCCATTGCGTGTCATCGGCGAGTGAGCTCATCCGGATGGTGTAACACAAACTCGCTCCCAGATTCCGTGTTGGGCATCGGTAGGGTCGTGCCTCTGTGAATCAATCCCGCTTTGCGACCACGGTGCCCACCGGCAGGGAGGTGCTCGCTGACCGAGATGTACGCATCCTCTTGGGTTCGCACACGCTCATCTCGCTCGGCATCGCGCTACAAGCGGCCGTGTTGGGCAAGCAGATCTACGACATCACCGGTCGTTCCATCGACCTTGCCTGGCTCGGCCTGGCCGAGTTCGCCCCGGCGCCGCTGCTGGTGCTCCTGACGGGTGCGTTGGCCGATCGCTTCAACCGCAAGAAGATCGCCGCGTTGGCCCTGGGTGGCGAGCTGCTGTGCGCCCTTGCGTTGATGCTCTATTCGCTTGGGTCACCCACCGCCGTCTGGCCGTTCTTCGTGATCGCGATTTCGTTCGGCGTGTTCCGCGCCTTCAACAATCCCGCCATTCGTGCCATGCCGCCGATGGTGGCGCCCGACGGAGCGTTGCCGCGCGTCGTGGCGTTGTTCAGCGCCACCTGGACCGCCGCCATCATCGTCGGCCCGGCGCTGTCCGGTTGGCTCTACTCCATCGATCCCTGGGTGCCCTATGCAGTGGTCAGCGCCGCCATCTTCTTGGGTCTGGTGTGGTTGCTGACCCTGCAATTCCGGCGCGAACCCATCGCTCCCGACCCCGACGAGAAACCGTCATGGCGGAGTGCTGTCGAAGGACTGCGCTTCATCCGGCATACGCCCATCGTGCTCGGGGCCATCACGCTCGACCTGTTCGCCGTGCTGTTCGGTGGGGCCGTTGCCCTGTTGCCGGTCATTGCCGAGCAACGCCTGCACGTCGGCGATGTGGCATACGGTTGGCTACGCGCGGCCGGTGGCATCGGTGCAGCATCGATGGCGCTGTTCTTGTCTATTCGACCGCTTCGCCGTCACGTGGGAACTGCGCTGTTCGTTGCGGTGGGCGTCTTCGGTGCGGCCACCGTGGTGCTGGGCGTCACCCACAACTATGCCCTGGCGTTTGTGGCGCTGATCGTGCTGGCCGGTGCCGACATGGTCAGTGTGTTCGTGCGTGGTTCGGTGGTGCCGCTGGTGACACCCGACGAAAAGCGTGGACGTGTGCTCGCTGTGGAGAACGTGTTCATCGGTGCGTCCAACGAACTGGGCGCTTTCGAGAGCGGCATGGCGGCGCAATACCTGGGTCTGCCGTTCGCGGTCATCGGCGGGGGCCTTGCCACCATCCTGGTGGTGGGCGTGTGTGCCGTTGCCTTCCCGGCCCTGCGCGCTGTTGACAGTTTCGAGGACCTGGAACGCCCCGAGGAACCTGACCGAACCATGCGAGCGCGCCCTGCCGACTTGTGATGACCGTCAGCGGCGGACCAGCCAGCGCAACTTCTGGGCCCGCTCGTAGGTGCTGTCGGTGGCGACCTGGCCGATTGAGGTAGCGAGGGTGGGGTAGATGTGGACCAGGGCTGCGATGTCGCCGATCTTCATGTCGTGGCGGATGGCCAACGCGAGTTCGTGGATCATCTCGCCGGCCGCTGGGGCGAGAATGTGTGCCCCGACGACGCGACCCTTTGTGGTGACCACCACGATGCTGCCGTCAGTGGCGGCCTCGGCGCGAGCCCGATCGTTGTGTGCCAGGTCGAGCCGCCATACGTCGACATCGTCGCCGAAGCGCGCTTCGGCCTCGGCAATGGTGAGGCCGGCGTGCGCCAGTTCTGGATCGGTGAACGTGCACCACGGCACGAACTCCTCGGCGCCGCCCTTGCCGGGGAAGAACATGTCGCGCACGGCGCGCACCCCCTCGTGCCCGGCGGCATGGGTGAAGCGGAACCGGTCGGCAACGTCGCCCACTGCGTAGATGGACCTGATGGCGGTGCGGCCGCGACCGTCCACCTGGATGCCGGCGTCGCCGACCTCGATGCCGACCTCGGCCAATCCGAGACCGTCAATGTTCGGGACCCGGCCGGCGGCCAGGAGGATGCCCTCGGCGGAGAACTCGTGCTCGACCCCATCGATCATCGTGTGCACGGTTCTGCTGGCCCCGCTCGTGCTGACACCGATGGGGGTTGCGTTCACGTGCAGGTCGACGCCTTCGCGGCGCAGCTTGGCCGACAGGATCTGGGCGAGCGCCGGTTCCTCGCGCCTCAGGATTGCGGGAGCACGCTGCAGCAGCGTGGTGTGAATGCCGAGACGTACGAACGCCTGGGCCATCTCGGTACCCATCGGGCCGCCGCCGATGATGACCATGCTCGTTGGGGGAGCGTCGAGTTCGAACAGGGTCTCGCTGGAGTAGAAGCCGGCCTCGCGTAGGCCCTCGATCTCGGGCACGGCGGGGCGGCTGCCGGTGCACAGCATGATGAAACGTGTATCGAGCGTGATGCCATCGACGTCGTCACCGGTAACAGTGACCTCATTGGGCCCGGTGACCGTCGCTGTTCCGCGAATGATGGTGAGG
>WLMZ01000118.1 GCA_009726095.1 Actinomycetota bacterium | reverse complement strand
GTGACCTTGAATGCCTCAGCCGCTCCGGACTCAACGTTCACCGGATGGTCCGGCGCATGCTCGGGCACAGGACCATGCGTGGTGGCCATGACCTCAGCCAGGTCAGTCGGAGCATCATTCGCGTTGACGCCAACGTTCTTTGGACCGCTCGATCCGGCCAGGTTGTTGGAGACCCGCGCTGGCGCCGCCACGTTCGACGGGATATCGGCCGGGATCGGATACCGAACACAAGGATCAACCACACAACTACAAGTCACCGGCCGAGCAGGCGTACCCAACGACGCCTCCTCCGTGGTCCTGAACATCACCGTCACCAACGCAGCAGGCCCAGGATTCGTAACCATCTACCCCTGCGGCAGCCCCAAACCCGACGCATCAAGCCTCAACTACTCCACCGGCTCCACCATCGCCAACGGCGTCATCGCCAAAGTCGGCACAGGCGGCAAAGTCTGCCTCTACACCAGCAACGCCACCGACCTCATCGCCGACATCAACGGCTACTTCTGATTGAGCAGCAGCGACTCGACCCGGACGCGTATCCCACCGCTCGCGCCAACCTCGTGATCGCCCGAAGCGCCGAGCCGTGCTCTCCTTCTGGTCGATGCTTGTTTGTGGCCCGTCGTTCAGGACGGTTGACGGGCCCGACATGCGAGATGCAGAAACAGACGCTGCTCAGGGTCGCCCTCGTCGAGGTTGAGTAACTCGAAGGCCCTGCGGATGCGGTAGCGGACAGCGTTGCGATGGATGTGCAACGCTTCGGCGGTCTGGGTGGTCGAGCTCTGAAAGTCAAGGTAGGTGGTGAGCGTCTCCAGCAACTGCTGGCGCTTCGTATCGGTCATCACGTTCAACGGCGCGAACAGAGCATCGATCGACTCGCGCACCGAGGACGAGCTGTACCACTCCACGAGTGTGGTGCGCAGGCCGATCGCGTCGAAGCTCACGGGCTGGTTCACACGTCGCCGCGAGCGGGCCGACGAAGTCGCCAGCCTCGCTTCGGTCGCGCTCGTCACCAATCCGGCGAGTGTGGCGCGGGCGGAGCCGACACCGCAGTAGATCCTCAGACCGGGTGTGGTTGCCACCAGCTGGTCGACGATTCGTCCGATCGAGCGTTGTGCGTCGAGTCCCGAATCGAGGGCGGGCGCATGTTCGTCGCTGCAGAGCAGCACGAGCATCGATGGGTCGTGGGCAGCGTGCCAGACACCCATGTTCCTCGGAGCAGCTTCCAAGGCAACGTTCGTCATCCGCTCACGGTTTTGGTAGGCGGCCACTTCGTCGTCGGTGGACAGGTCGAGCAGGTTGTCGAACTCGATCCGCACGATCACATGGCTGGCATCGATCGGTATGCCGACACGTCGGGCTGTAGGGGCGAGGCTGACCCGAGTCGCGCGGTCGGCCTCGATCAGCTGGAGCAAGACCTCGCCGGCCGTGCGGCGGGTGTACCGCTCGAGGCTCTCCTGCTCGACCGCACAACGGCTCGCTTCTGCAGCGAGCCGCCACAGCACCATCTCCACTAATGCATCAGCATCCGCATCGTTCATTCGCTCGGTGATCAGCCATTGACCGTCGTGCGCTGTGACTCGAGCGGGTACGGCAAGGCGGTCCATGTGACGCGCATCGTCGGCGGTGCCGAGCACCACCTCGCGTCCGAGCAGCATGCTGCCCAGTTGGACGATGTCGGCGACGGATGACTTTCGCGTATCGACCCGGCCGATCGCCTCGCAGGCACGGCGGGCCCGTTCGACGGTGATGTGTAACTTGTCGGCGATTTGGCGGGCGATGCCCTGCAGGAGCTGGGTGATGTCGGTTCCCGGGTCGAATCGGACCAACACGAGGCCCGCCTTGCGAGCCAGCACCCGGGCCGTCAGCGAGAAGCGCGCGTCCGGCGGCAAGAACACCGCGACGCCGACGGCGCCCTGGCCGCCGATCCTGCGCAGGGCGATATCGAACCGGTACGTCTCGGCGACGTGCGACAGGTCGCGGTCGAGCACCACGAGTGACCCCGGACCGGCATCGGACAGCTGATCGAACTGATCGATGATGCGGACCTCTGACACCTCGATCTCGTCTGACCCCTCGACCAACTCGGCCGCTCCGTGTACTCCGGCACGAACCATGTCCAGAATGGAATGTAATGAACTCATTCTGTGCAGTATGCACAGATTTTCGCTTTCGCCTCTCCGAACCAAGGTAATTCTTGCGCCGCATCCGAGATGCGAGATGTGCGATGTGCACTCATCGTGCATTTCATTGGTCGTCGTGAACATTGACAGGCACGACGCCGACCCGTACCTTGACCACCACACGTCAGGCCTGAAGGGGGGCATCGATGGACTTCAGATCTCTGCGTTCGCTCGATGAAGTGCTTGCGGCGCTTGCCGAGCTTGGTGACGCGGCATGTGTGCTTGCGGGCGGCACCGACGTCATGGTGCAACTCGGTCGCGGCGAAATCGCGCCACAGACGCTTGTACACATCGAACACGTCGGCGAGCTTTCGGCGATCAGCTGCAACGGTCATGTTCGTCTTGGTGCGACTGCAACGCACTCGTCAATCGCCGAGTCGCCCGCCATCCTGAACAGCTACGGGTCATTGGCTGCTGCGGCGGCTTCAGTCGGAGGGTGGCAGACGCAATCGGTTGGCACCATCGGCGGCAACATCGCCAACGCCTCACCGGCCGCCGACCTGCTGCCACCGCTGTTGGTGCACGGCGCCGTCGTCTCGCTGTCGAGCGCCTCCGGATCGCGCACCCTTTCGATCGATCAGCTCTTGACCGGCCGACGCAGCACAGCCTGCGCCGCCGACGAGTTGATCGTCGCCGTCGATCTCGAACCGGTCGGGGCTCGAACCGCTGACGCGTTCGTCAAGGTCGGGCGGCGCAGTGCGATGGAGGTATCGATCGTCGCTCTCGCCGTGCGCCTGACCCTTGACGAAACAATGACCACCGTCACCGACGCTCGAATCGCTCTCGCATCGTGTGGACCGATGGCCTTCCGTGCGACTGAAGCCGAAGCCGCCCTCATCGGTACAACGCTCGATGACGATGCGCTCCGCGCCGCCGGCGCAGCGCTCGGCAACCGAGCCCAACTCATCGACGACGTCCGCGCAACAGCGGCGTATCGCCGCAGGCTCATCCCTCGAGTGCTGGGCAAGGCAGTAGCCGAATGCCGACAGACAATCGTCAACCGATCGGAGTCACAGACATGATGTCCGTCTCGCTCAACATCAACGGCCGCGACAGGTCAGTGAACGTGGATGGCGCCGACACCTTGCTTGATGTGCTGCGCGAGCAGGTCGGCCTGCTCGGCACCAAAGAGGGTTGCGTCGAAGGTGAATGCGGTGCGTGCACCGTCCTCATCGATGGCGCTCCCGTCGACTCATGCATCTACGCCGCTGCTGCTGCTGGCGGCCGACAGGTGACGACCATCGAGGGCCTGGCTCGGCCCGGCGACTATTCGCCGATCCAACAGGCGTTCATCGACGGCGGTGGCGTGCAATGCGGTTTCTGCACGCCGGGCTTCATCGTCACCCTGACCGCATTGCTGCGCCGCAACCCTGACCCGAGTCGCGATGAGATCAACAACGCACTGTCCGGCAACATTTGCCGCTGCACCGGATACTCGCAGATCATCGAGGCCGCGCTGCTGGTTGCCGCCGCCGCGACTTCCACCCCAACACCTGCCGGGGCGGTGGCGCAATGACGATGGTTGGCGATTCCATCGCCCGCTCAGATGCGGGTGCCAAGGTGCAGGGCGGCGCGATGTATGGTGTCGATCACCGCGAGGTCGGCATGCTCCACGGCGCGATCCTTCGTTCGCCGGTGGCTGCTGGACGAATTGTCTCGCTCGATACCTCGGCCGCTGAGGCTCTCGCAGGCGTGTACCTGGTGTGCTCGGCCGCTGATCAACCCGAGACAATGGCTGGCTGGGTACTCAAGGACCAGCGGCTGTTCGCCACGGGCAATGTGCGCTTCGAGGGCGAGCCGATCGCGCTGGTCGTTGCAGAAGACCGCGCCACGGCGCTGGCCGGTGTTGCCGCGATCGCGCTGGTGATCGACGAGCTGCCCGGTGTCGATCTGGAAACGGCGTGCAGTAGCGAAGCTCGGGTCATCCACCCCGATTGGCAGTCGTACGTGCCAGCGGGCGGCGAGGCAGCCGATTACCCGCGGCGCGGCAACGTGGCCGCTGAGATGCGTGCTGAGCCAGCGGGCGTCGACGAGGCCTTCGCCCGTGCCGCCCAGGTGATCGAAGACCGTTTCACCACCAACCGTCAATATCAGGCCTATCTCGAACCGAAGGCCGCAGTCGCCACCTACGCCGACGGCCGCTACACGATTCACACCTCTGTGCAGCACCCCTACAACGTGCGCGAGCGCGTTGCGCAGTTACTCGGCGTACGTGTCTCGGCCGTGCGCGTTGTCGGCAAGACCATCGGTGGTGGTTTCGGCGGAAAGTTGGACGCATCGGTCGAGCCGATCGCCGCCTTCGCGGCCAAGCTCACCGGCCGCCCGGTGAAGATTCGCAACACCCGTACCGAAGACATCTTGACGTGCCCCAGTCGCGAGAACGCGATCGTGACGATGCGCACAGCGCTCGACGCAGACGGCGTCATGATCGCCCGCGACGTCACGGTCGAGATGGACAACGGCGCCTTCAGCGCCGAGATGCCCTGGCTGGCGTCGCTGCCGTTGCACATCCTCGGCGCCATTTATGAGCTCGCCGGCCCGACCCGAGTCATCTCCCGCCTCTGGTACACGAACACAGCCCCGACCGGAGCGTTCCGCGGCGTTGGCGGCACGTACCTGTACATGGCGCTCGAGCAGCACACCGACCACATCGCCAACACACTCCTTGTCGACCGCTTGCAGTTCCGCCGAGCGCACCTCATCCACGACGGATCGGCCAGCCTCAGCGGGCAGGTGCTCGGCGATGCCGGGATCCTGGCAGAGGGCTACGACGAACTCGAACGAGTCGCGCCGTGGCAGCAGGTGCTGGCCGATCTCAAGCCGTGGCAGGGCGTTGGTATCGCTTCGGGCGTGTGGATGACAAACCCGATGCCGGGCCAGGCCACGGTGAAGATGAACGAGGACGGCACCGTCCATGTCATCACCGGCGCCACCGAAAACGGTTCCGGAGCACTGACCATGGGCGTGACCCAGATCGTGGCTCACGAACTCGGCGTCAACGCAGCCAATGTGTACGTCACGATGCCCGACACCGATGTGTCCGGCTACGACGCCGGATCGCAGGGCAGCCGCACGACGCACATCGTCGGGCGAGCCGCACTCGATGCCGCCATCGAGGTCAAGCGACAGCTGTTCGATGTGGCCGCAAACCTGCTCGAGGCGGACCCGGCTGACCTCACTATCGTCGACGGCCGGGTATCCGTCGTGGGTAGTCCAGCCGTTTCGATCGACATCGCCGACGTGGCCAACGCCGCGTTGTGGACGGTCGGAGCCGTCGCAGCGACGAGCTCGTACACCTCGCCTGCGATCCCCTTCGATGCCGGCTGTGGCAGCGGCGTGCTGTTCACGACGATGTCGACCCCGACCTACCACGTGCACATGGCGGTAGTGGAGATCGACCCCGTGACCGGTCGCGTCAAGATCGTTCGCTACGTGGTCATCCAAGAGGTCGGTAGGGCGATCAACCCAGTTGGCGTTCGCGGCCAGATTCAGGGCGCTGTCACTCAGGGCATCGGGCTCGCGTTGTACGAGAGCCTGCGCATCGGCGCCGACTGCCGTTACCTCGAGCGTTCGCTCGAGGCATACCGGCTTCCGCTGGCGCTCGACATACCAGAGGTCGAGATCGTGTTGATGGAACACCCCGACACCAACGGCCCGTTCGGCGCGAAGGGCGTTGCTGAACCGGCGGTCGTGTTCGCTCCGGCGGCCATCATCAACGCGGTCAGCCACGCACTCGGCAGGAGCATCACCGCCCTGCCCGTCACTCCCGAAGAGGTCCTCTCCATCATCGAAGAAATCGAAGGCGAGGCGTAATGGCTGTTTCTGCTCATGGCGATCCCCAGCCGCCGGACCGGCTGCGATTGATCGGGGAAGAGGAGCTGATCGATCTGTCGATCGGCTGCACCGTCCTCGCCGGTGGTGGCGGTGGCGACCCACGCGTCGGGCTGATGATGGGCCTGCACGCGATCCGCCAGAATGGCCCGGTTCGCTTGATCGAGCTCGACGACCTCAACGACGATGATCTGATCGTGCCCGGCGGGATGATCGGCGCACCAACCGTCATGGTTGAGAAGATCCCGAATGGCAACGAGAGCCGTCTGATCTGCGAGGTCCTCTCGAAGCGGTTGGGTAGCCCGATTGCTGCATTGATGCCTCTCGAAATGGGTGGCCTCAACGGAGTCCTTCCTGTTGCCTGGTCGGCCACTGTGGGCTTGCCGATGATCGATGGCGATCTGATGGGCCGGGCATTCCCCGAGCTGCAGATGTGCACTCCACATCTCTACGGAATCCCGGCGTGGCCAGGCGTTGTTGTCGACGAGCGGGCCCAGTCCCTGCTGCTTGAGCCGATGGACAACGTGTGGTTCGAGAAGCTGGCGCGCAACGCGGTATCGACGCTCGGTGGCTGTGCGTGCGCCGGCATCTACCCGATGACGGCGAAGGTGGCGAGAGTGCCGCTGATCGCTGGCACGGTGTCAGCCGCAGTGCGCATCGGCGCAGTCATTCGCGGCGCATCCGACGACCCCTTCAAGGCGCTCGACAACGAGGTCGAGCTGTACCCGCTCGTGACGGGAAAGGTGGTCGACGTCGAACGGCGCACGGCTGGTGGCTTCGTCCGCGGCTCGGCGGTGATCGAGGGGATCGAGCACGACCGGGGTCGGCTCGTCCGGATTGAGTTCCAGAACGAAAACCTCGTCGCTCTCGAAGATGGTGAGGCGCTGGCAACCGTCCCCGACATCATCACCCTGCTCGATCGGCACACGGCGAGAGGGATCGTGACCGAGCAGATCCGGTACGGGCAGCGCGTCGTCATCGCGGCGTTCAAATCACCAATCCAGTGGCGTTCGCCAGAAGGGTTGGCCGTCGTCGGCCCACGCGCCTTTGGCTACGACATCGATTACGTCCCCGTAGAGGAGCGTCATGCCCGGGTCAGTTGATCTGCGCGTCGGCATCGATGTCGGCGGCACGAACACGGACGCTGTCGTCCTCGACGTCAACGATCAGTTGTTGGCAAAGTACAAGACGCCAACGACACCCGATCTCACGTCGGGTATCGCTTCGGCCCTCGAAGCGGTGCTCGGCCAGATCGATCAGCCGGTCGAGCGGATCACGCACGTCATGCTCGGCACGACCCACGCCACGAACGCAATCCTCGAGCGTCGCGATCTGCTGAAGGTCGCCGTCGTTCGCATCGGGGCTCCGGCCACGATGTCGATCCCACCCCTGATGGATTGGCCCGACGACCTCCGTGCGGCGATTTCGGCGGGTGAGATCATCGTGTCCGGCGGCAGCGAGCTGACCGGCGAACCACTCACCCCGTTCGGTCGCGACGAGATGGCACGCTTCCTGGAATCGATTGCCGACACGGTGCAGTCCGTCGCCATCACCGGGGTGTTCTCGCCGGTCAACGCCGAGCACGAGTTCGAGGCCGAAGCAGTTGCCCACATGGTTTTGGGCAGGGACATCCCGGTCTCGCTCTCGCACGGCATCGGTGCTCTCGGCCTACTCGAACGCGAGAAC
Source organism: Actinomycetota bacterium (assembly GCA_009726095.1). Taxonomy (GTDB): domain Bacteria; phylum Actinomycetota; class Acidimicrobiia; order Acidimicrobiales; family Ilumatobacteraceae; genus WLMZ01. The sequence goes on along the minus strand of WLMZ01000118.1, from coordinate 2,687 downwards.
GCCTGCGTACTCAACGCAGCGCTCGTCGGCGTCGCTCGAAAGGTTGTTGATGGGCTGACCGGCGCCCTGGCACGACACGGCGTCGACGCCGTGGCGTTCCTCACACAGAACGACGGCACGCTGATGGGCCTCGACTACGTGCTGCGCTACCCCGTGCTGACCATCGGCAGCGGGCCGGCAAACAGCATGCGCGGCGCTGGCTACCTCACCAAGATGTCGGACGCGATCGTCATCGATGTCGGTGGAACCAGCTCAGACGTCGGCGTCCTGATGAACGGGTTCCCCCGCGAGTCGACGACACCTGTCGACATCGGTGGCGTGCGTACCAACTTCCGGATGCCCGACCTGGTCAGCATTGCGATCGGTGGCGGAACCGTCGTACGCGCCGATGGCGACGACGTGACGGTCGGGCCGGACAGCGTCGGCTACCGGTTACCGCGCGAAGCCCTTGTGTTCGGCGGCACGACGCCAACGCTGTCGGATGCGGCCGTGCTCTCGGGGCGGATGACGCTCGGACAGCCCGAGCTCGCCGAGCCGTTCCGGGCAGGGCTGGCCAGAGCCCTCGAGATCGCCGATGAGCTCGTGTGGAGCGCAACCGATCAGATCAAGACGTCGCGAGCGGCGATGCCGCTGGTAGTGGTTGGCGGCGGAAGCGTCATCTTGCCCGACAGCATCAAGGGCATCGCCGAAATCTTGCGTCCGGAGAACTACGACGTCGCAAACGCGATCGGTGCTGCGATCGCTTCGGTCTCCGGTCAGGTCGACAAGGTCTTCAAGCTGGGCGGACGAACGCGCGAAGAGGTCATTGAGGAAGCCGTTTCCGCAGCGAAGGACGAAGCGATCAGCGCCGGCGCCGATCCCGCTGCCGTCGAGATCGTCGAGCTCGAAGAGGTGCCGATGGCCTACCTCACCGAGCCGGTCATTCGAATCCGCGCCAAGGCCGCCGGTCCCCTGGGGTCGTTCTGAATCGGCCATCGATCTCCCGACCAATGCCCCAATGAATATCGCAACATGCAGACCAGTCACACACCCATCAACCAATGAAAGTGAGATCCCGAATGAGGAACAGTAGAGCAGGGAAGTCGTTCAAGCTTCTCTCCGTCGCCATGACCATGGCCGTCATCGCCACGGCGTGCGGTTCGGACAAGAGCACACCAACCACAGCTGCCGCCGCCGCCACAGAGACGACCACCGCACCCGACGGCACTGTCGCCGCGCCGAGCGGCGATCCGATCATCATCGGCCACACCTCAGGTCTGACCGGGTTCATGTCCGTGTTCGACGTCTCCGTCGAGCAGGGAATGAACCTCGCCATCGCGGACATCAACAAGGCCGGAGGCGTCCTCGGCCGCCCCCTCGAGCTGGTGAGCTCGAACAACGAGACCGACTTCGCAAAGATCCAGACGTCGGCACTCGAGGTCATCGAGAAGGGCGCCCAGTTCATCGTCCCCTCGTGTGACTTCGATGTGGGCAGCCCGGCTGCTCACGTCGCCAACGACAAGAACATCATCGCCATCGGCTGCGCCGGTGGCCCGCTGTTCGGCTTCACGGGCATCGGCGCGCTGACCTACAACACGTACCACAGCTCGCCCGTCGAAGGTTCGATGATGGCTGAGTTCGCGAACGACAAGGGCTGGAAGAAGCCTTTCGTTCTGACCGACCAGACGCTGGCCTACAGCCAGTCGGTTGGCGACACGTTTACGGCCCGCTGGAAAGAGCTCGGCGGCACGATCGCCGGCGAAGACATCTTCAACAGCGATAGCACGTCAATCGCATCGCAGATCTCGGCCATCAAGGCCAGCGGCGCCGACTCGATCATGGTCGCCAGCCTTCCTCCCGAAGGTCCGGCCGCGCTGCTGCAGATCCGTGCCGCTGGCATCGACCTGCCGATGATGGGTGCTCAGGCATTCGACGGCACATACTGGGTCGAGTCGATCCCGGACATCTCCAATTTCTTCATCCCGGCAACGGCATCGATCTACGGCGACGATCCGGTCGCGGCACGCAACGCCTTCTTCGCCAGGATCAAGACCGAGACCGGCACGGCCGCTGCCAACTCGAACTACCCACTCTCTGGCTACTCGAGCGTCGAGGCGCTGGCGAGGGCAATCGAGCGGGCCGGCTCTACCGACACCGCCAAGGTGGCTGCGGAGCTGGACAAGTTCACCAACGAGAACTTGCTCATTGGGCCAACCACCTACACATCGTCGTGTCACATCCCCACCGGACGGCCACTGCTCATCATTGAGTACGTGAAGGGCGTGCCCGGCGTCGTCGAGCAGCGCAGCGTCAAGGCCGTTGCCGGCGGCACACCGTGCTGAGCCTTCGGACTCGGTGAACTGAGTTGATGATGGACGGAGCCCTGTGATGACGACTGCAACTGACTCGATGTGCCTACGGGCGCGCGGCCTCAGTGTCCAATTCTCAGGGCTCCGCGCCGTCGACAATGTCGACCTTGACCTCAGACCCGGAGAGATTCTCGGTCTGATCGGTCCAAACGGGGCCGGCAAGACCACGCTCATCAACGCATTGACCGGCTTTCAGCGATGCGAAGGTCAGCTCGAGGTCGATGGTCGCGATGTCACCGGCTGGATCCCGCGCAAGCTCAGCCGGCTCGGCGTCAGGCGCACGTTCCAGAACGTTCGCCTGTTCGGGTCGATGACCGTATTCGAGAACGTAGAGGTCGT
>WLMZ01000117.1 GCA_009726095.1 Actinomycetota bacterium | reverse complement strand
TTGACCGGTACCAACATGACCGCTGCCACGGCAGTCAAGTTCGGGACCATCTCGGCCACCACCGTCGTGATCAATTCAGCCACCCAGATCACGGCCACTGCACCTGCTGGTGCGGTCGGTTGGGTCAACGTGACGGTCACGACCGCAGGTGGCACCTCAAGTGCCGGCACCGGTACTCAGTTCACCTATGTGGCTGCACCGTCCGTGACCTTGATCAGCCCGGTGGCTGGTCCGGTGGCTGGTGGAACTTCGGTGACGTTGACCGGTACCAACTTCACCGCTGCTACTGCGGTCAAGTTCGGGACCACGTCGGCCACCAACGTGGTGGTTGTTTCAGCGACCCAGATCACGGCCACCGCACCCGCCGGTACGGCCGGTGTGGTCAATGTGACGGTCACGACCGCAGGTGGCACCTCGGCTGTCGCGACTGGTAACCGGTTCACCTACGCAGCTGCCCCGACAGTGACCTCGATCAGCCCGACATTCGGCCCCAAGGCCGGTGGCACCAGGGTGACCCTGACCGGCACCAACTTCACCGGAGCGACCGGGGTCAAGTTCGGGGCCGTTGCCGGCACGTCGGTCACGGTCGTGTCCGCCACGCAGATCACCGTGACGGCCCCGGCTGGAACAGGAACCATCGACATCACCGTGACCACTGCAGGCGGGACGTCGCCAGCGGTGGCGGGAGACCGGTTCACGTACAAGTAGGTAGCGATACGTGCCCGCTGTGAGCGGGTCAGGACCTAACGTGGCGGCAGGCTCACGACGATCGGTTACCTGCCGCGCAGCGTCTGCAGCCACGACCTGCGTGGAGCCGCTGCCTTCTTGGCTGCAGCGCTACACCGGCATCGGTCGGCGGGAGCGACATCGCCGAGCACCTGCTCGACGTGGGCGCCGCACCCGGCCCAGGTGGGTTTGTGGCAGCTTGGGCATTCGGTCCTTCTACACATGTGCCTTCCCCTTTTCGGTGCGTTGGTGATCAGGCCAGCTTCATGAACATGCGCTGTACATCGGCCAGGCTGTAGCCCCCGGCCTCTGATTCAGCCGGATTGGTGACGCACCACGTGAGTCCCGCCGAGACCAGCAGGAAGCCGGCCTGGTCAAGCGCCTTGCTGGCAGCAGAGATCTGGGTGACCACGTCGCGACAATCGCGCCGGTCGGCCAACATCTGCTGCACGCCACGGATCTGGCCCTCTACCTTGCGAAGACGGCGGTCGAGGTCGGCAAGTGTGTCATCTGAGATTTCCATCAGGGGTGGCTGCTTTCGTTCGTGGTACCCATGGGGGTATTCAACTGGTACCCTTGGGGGTACGACAACCTACCGGTGAAAGAGGGTCGATGTTTTTCAAGCAGTACTACCTCGGGTGTCTGTCGCACGCGTCGTACCTCATCGGCGACACCGCATCCGGTCGCGCAGTTGTCGTGGATCCCCAACGCGACATCTCCGGCTATCTCCACGACGCCGCTGCAGCCGGCTTGAGCATCGAACGCGTCATCGAGACCCACTTCCACGCAGACTTCCTCTCGGGTCACCTCGAACTTGCCGAGGCCACCGGCGCCGTCATCTCGTTCGGAGCTGATGCTGCTGGCCGCACCGAGTTCGCGATGGAGCCGCTCGGTCACCTGCAGCGCCTCGAGCTCGGTGACGTTGTGCTCGAGATCCGCGCCACGCCCGGCCACACCCCCGAGTCGATCAGCATCGTCGTGTACGGGCGGAGCGACGCCGATGCCGTGGCCGTGCTCACCGGCGACACGCTCTTCATCGGCGATGTCGGCCGACCCGATCTGCTCTCGTCGGTCGGTGTCAGCGCCGATGGTCTGGCGCGTCAGTTGTTCCATTCGTTGCACGAGCAACTGCTCACGCTGCCGGATGCAACCAAGGTGTACCCGGCGCACGGGGCGGGCTCCGCCTGCGGCAAGAACCTGTCCACCGACACGGTGTCCACCATCGGCGAGCAGCGTCGCACCAACTATGCGCTGGCCCCGATGACCGAGGAGCAGTTCGTGCATGCCGTCACCGAGGGCCAGGCTGCCGCGCCGATGTACTTCCTGTTCGCTGCCAACAAGAACCGTGCCGAACGGACCATCCTCGACGAAGCAGACCAGCTCGCGCAGCTCGACCTCAATGCCGTTCTTGCCGCCCAACGTGATGGGGCGGCCGTCATCGACACGCGCGACAACGCCGACTTCTCCGGTGGCCACCTACGCGGTTCGATCAACGTTGGCCTGTCCGGCCGTTTCGCCGAGTACACGGGCGAGGTCGTGCGCCCGAACACGCCCATCGTGTTGGTCAGCGATGCGGGGTACGAACCCGAGGCACGGATCCGACTGTCCAGGATCGGCTTCGACACGGTCATCGGTGTGCTTGCCAACCCGATGCAGGTGTTCCAGCACCACCCCGACGTCGTGGAGTCCGCCTCGCGCCTCACGGTGCAGCAGTTCGAGCAGCGACGCGCCTCGCTGGCCACGCTGCAGATCGTCGACGTGCGCGGTCCCGGCGAGGTGGAGCACGGCATGATCGCTGGTGCGATCCACATCGAGCTCCCCGCCCTGCTCGCCAGGCTGGGTGAACTCGATCCCACGGTGCCGACCGTTGTCTACTGTGCCGGAGGCTATCGATCGAGTATCGCCGCCAGTGCCCTGCGGGCCAACGGTTTCACCGATGTGTCCGACATCCTCGGCGGGTACACCGCATGGGCCACGCTGCGCGACCCGGCGCCCCCTACTGTGGGCTGACAAGCGACGCGCGAGGACAACGGTATGAGCACGGAATGGGTGGACATTCATCTGGTCGGCGACGAACTCGAGGTGCCCTGCGTCGACGGCGTGCACCGCCGCTACCTGTCGTTGGACGGTGCGGCATCCACCAGTGCATTGCCGGCCGTCGCTGCCCGGGTGCAGGAGTTCCTGCCGTGGTACTCGAGCGTGCACCGTGGCGCCGGATACAAGTCGCAGGTGGCGACCCGAGAATACGAGCACGCCAGAGAGGCGATCATGCGCTTCGCCGGCCGTGGTCCCGACGACGTGGCAATCATCTGTCGCAACACCACCGAGGCCATCAACCACTTGGCGTATCGACTCGGCCTGGCGCACGACGATGTGGTCGTCACCACGGTGGTGGAACACCACGCCAACCTGTTGCCCTGGGCGCGGCTGGCGACGTGTCGGTATGTGGAGTGCGGTGTCGATGGCACCTTCACCGTTGCCGATGTGTGCGCTGCGCTGGATCAGCTGCCCCGCCCGCAGTTGCTCGCCATCACCGGCGCATCAAATGTGAGCGGGTGGCTGCCGCCCATCGATGAGATCATCGCTGCCGCACACGAGCGCGGCATACGGGTGGCGCTCGATGCCGCACAACTCGCGCCCCATCGGCCCATTCCAGCATCGGCCGACTTCGTCTCGTTCAGCGGGCACAAGATGTATGCGCCCTTCGGTGCGGGTGTGTTGATCGGGCCACGCAGCGCTTTCGAGGAAGGCGATCCCTTCCTTGCCGGTGGTGGAGCGGTGGATCTCGTCGATCTCGACGAAGTGGTGTGGACCGCTCCGCCCGAGCGCGAAGAAGCCGGCTCGCCCAACGTCATCGGCGCGGTTGCACTCGGTGTAGCTGCCGAGGAACTGTCGCGCATCGGTTGGTCGGCCATCATCGCCCATGAGGCCGAGCTGTCCCACCGACTCCGCAGCGGCCTGCGCTCCATTCCGGGCGTCACGGTGCTGGGCCCCGGGGACACCACGCCGACACTGGCCGCAGCAGCGTTCACGGTGGAGGGCATGCCCCACGCCCTGGTGGCGTCACGCCTCAGTGCCGAGTTCGCCATCGGCGTGCGCCACGGCTGCTTCTGCGCCCATCCCTACCTGACCCGCCTGCTCGGCCTGTCTCCTGACGATGTTGCGCAGTTCCGGGCCGACGTGCTCCGCGGTGATCGCCGCACCATGCCCGGCGCCGTGCGCGCCAGCGCCTGCATCAATACCAGTGCGCAAGACATCGATCGCCTGCTTGCTGCCGTGCGCGCCATCGTGAGTGGAGCCCCATCGCCCATCGAGTATCGGCAGGACCCGCTGAGCGGCGATTACCAACCGGTGGGACCGGGCACCGAGTGGTGGACCGATCCTGCGGCCACCCATCCGGGGTGCAGTCGCAGCTGACCCCGCTGACGCGACCGGATCACATCACTTCGGTGGGATGTGCGGTTGAATGGCCACATGACGTCCGGGCACGACCACCACGACGAGCACCACGACCACCACGACGAGCACCACGAGCACCACGAGCACGAGCACGGACACGGCAACGCACACGACCGGGGTTGGCGGGGATCGCTGCGGTATGCCCGGCTGCTGGCGAAGATGTGGCGCTCGCCAGTGTCGGACGCAGTCGTGGCGCTCGTCGCTGCTCGACCGGGCGAACGCCTAGTCGACATCGGCGCGGGTATGGGACCGGCCACTGTGGCCGCAGCGAAGACGGGCGCAACGGTGATCGCCGTAGAGCCCACGCCGTTCATGCGCCGTATCCTGCGCACCCGCCGTCTGTGGCAGCGGGCGCGTTCGCGGATCACGGTGATCGACGGTGCGGCCGAAGCCATGGCCATCGATGACGCGAGTGTTGATGCGCTCTGGGCGGTGAACGTGATGCACCACTGGACGAACCTCGATGCGGCGGTGCATGAGATCCACCGTGTCGTGCGCTGCGGTGCACGGGTGTACCTGGTGGACGAGGACTTCGACGATCCGGGCCACCCACTGTTCGAGGAGATGCGCGCTCGACGCGCTCAGCACCATCACGCCTTCGACGACATCGATCCCCACGACGTTGCAGCACGCCTGCAGTCGCTCGGCTTCACTTCGTCCACCGGCTCGTTCGAACACATTGCCGGCCGACCAGCGAAGGTTGTTCGCGGGATCAGCTAGATCGGATCATGCGCACCGGCCCTGTGGAATCACAGCGTGCGGGTGTCGAGCCGTCTGGTGGGGCTCTGCGTGACGAAGCGGAGAGCACCCGCATCTTCGAACACACCCTGGATGTCGACCACGACATGGGTGGCCTTCGAGACCCACACGCAGAACGAGCCGTCGGGGCTCACCGGCACCACCGCCAGGTTGGCAACGGTACGACCAATGCCGCCGTTGGCGTTCGACCGCAGCGGCCTGGATGTGGCCAGCACATCGCAGCGGTCAGCGACGGCAAACACGTCGCCCGTACTGTCGGTGAGCGTGAGGTTCACGAGCGCCGACGAACCCCGGGCCCCGCTGACCCGCAGCATCTGCCCGTCAGGAATACGTGCGTCGCACAACTGCCTGATGACATGGTCAGCGCACTCGCGGGTGTCGGCCAGTCGGGTGGGGGCCACCAGGCTCAGGCCGAGTCCGGTGTTCGGCACGAAGGCGCCCTGCGTATCGACGACAAGGTGTGTCGATGCCGAGGGCCACATGCACGCCGAGGCTGGCGTGACCCCGCCGGTCTGGGGCACGACGGCCAGGTTGGCCACGACCGTCCCGGTTCCGAAGTTCACGTTCGACGATGTCGGTGGGGCGCTGTTCAGATGGGCGCAGCTGTCGGCGGTGAGGTAGCCGGGCGAAGTGGGGTCAACCACGGTCGCGTTGAGCAGCACAGCGGATGCGCCAGCGGGAATCCCGCCGAGACCGCCCACGTTCGACGGCTGTTGGCCGGGCAGTCGAATGCCTGCGGTGCGGGTATCAAGCACGCGCTCTTGGGCCACGTTCACAAAGCCAGCCGCGCCCGACTGAGTGGCAGGGACGAAGAAGCCCTGGACATCGACGATGCTCTGCACACGTCCAGACTGGAACAGGCAGAATCGCCCGTTTGCGTCGATCGGAACCACCGACAGGTTGGCCACCGTGGTCCCGGCGGCAAAGTTTCCGTTCGACCACTGCCGCACCGGGTTGGTGATGGGGAGGCAATCTTCTGCGGTGACGTAGCCGGGCATCGTGGCGCCGGTGAGGGTGATATTGACCAGAGCGGCCGTTGCGCCGACAGGCGCCTTCAGGTCAACCGGCAGGCGCCAACCGGCCATCGGCAACCGTGAGTCGGAGCAACTGTTGCGCACCGAACCGTCGTCGCCGATGGTCGGCGTGCACAGGCGTGTCGATGAGCCATTGCGGGCGATGATGGCACGGGCCTGATCGAGGGTGCCGTTGAACTCGAAGTGCATGGGGTCGCGCGTCGTCGAGGACCGGATGTCACTGGGTGACTTGCAGCCGCTCGACCATGCATATCCGCCCCAGTAGAGACCCCAGCGCTGGGCGGTCTGGACAACCCACTTGGGCATGTCGGTCTTGATCGCGATGGCGCAGGCGGACCCGCCGCTCGAGGCACGGTACGTGTACATCGGATTGGCGGTTGTGTTCATGTCCATGGCCAACCCCCAAGCGTGGTTGGACAACGCATCGATGCCGAGCTCCTGGCAGTCCTTGCGCGTGCTCGCTGTGCAGCGGAAGGCATAGGAGCCAACGTCTTGCACCGAGTACCCCGCCAGCGAGATCTCGCTGATGAACCCTGCGTAGAGATCCATGATGTCGGCGTTGCCCTGGAATCGCCCGGCCGCAACGGTTCCCCACAGCGTGTTGTTGCGCACCATCTTGGTTTCCCAAGCCGACAGGACGGGTGAGCCGTTGTACGCCCAACCGAGCCATGTGAAGCCGGCCGGCGGGAACGCTCCGGCGGTGGTGTTGGTGACACCGAGTCGGCTTGCCGTGGTGGCGTCGACGATGCCGGTGATGGCGAGCCCAGATGCTGCCTGATACAGGCTGACGGCTGATGCAGTCTGCGAGCCGTAGTCGCCGTCGATCATCAGTGTCTGCCCGGCGGCCTTCAGAGCGGTTTGGGTTGCAGTGACCACATGGCCGGTGCTGCCGATGCCCAGATCGACCCAGGGCACCGTCGCGCCGGCGGCGGTGGCGGGGAAGGGAGGGGTGCCGAAGCCACGGTCCGGCGGTGAAGCGCCGTCACCGGCGAGCGTGCAGTTGGCGACATCGCCGGTGTTGGCCTGAGCGGCCGTGCACAGTACGGGCATCGTCGGGAACACCCACGGGGTCATGTCGAGCGTCGCACTGGCGATGTGCGGGGCCATCGCGGTAGAGGTCGCTGCGATGGCAACCGGGAGCATGAGGGTCACGATCAGGCCGTGGGTCACTCTCCGTCGTGCTTCTGCACACTTTGCAAACATGAAAGATCTATCGGCACGAAATCGTTGCAACTGAACCAACTTCGTGGATTCGTCGATGCGGAGACGAACCGGTGGCCGAGCGCACAGCGTGGGGAACCGCTGGCGCACGGCACGATCGGTCATGGCGATGCCGGCTCTTTCGTCCTGCCAACGACGATGGTGGCGGTGGCAATGCCCAGCAGTGCAACAACCCCGATGGTGGTGACGATGGTCGGTGTACCCGTTGGCTGTCCGGGGCTGAAGAATGCCGGGGGTGCAGGCAGCTGACCGATCGGGGCGATCGACGACAACCACTGCCACGCGTACAGGCTGCTGGTGCCAAGAACGAGGCCGATGCCCCAGCGATCGGCGCGCATGAAGCCCAACACGCCACACATTGCTAGCAGCCCGACAATGCCGAGCCGGGCGCTGATCAGCACGACGTCGACGGTGTCAGACGAGAAATTGTCCCTGAACCCTGCACCGTGTTGGGGTATGAACTGACCAACGGCGGCGACCACGGCGGCAACCGCCCCGGCTGCGCACAGGGCACGGTTGAGGGGGACGCGATTGTTGATGATTGCCTGCGTCAGTGACATCACGAGGGCGATCAGGGCAAGCACGGTTGCGCCCAGCAACACATAGAACCCGATGGCGGGTTGCGTCTCGATGAACGTACCGAGCCGGGTCGCGCGCTTCACCGTCTCGGCCTGTGCAGTGGCGCCATCGGAGAGCATCACGATGTTGCCCCAGATGACCACCACCACGGGGGCCAGCGCCAGAGCAGTGCCGGCCACGAGGCCGGCACCGACAGCACGATGGTTGGCCGACAGGACCGCACCGATGATCAGGAGCAGGCCCGCCAGGATGATGCCGACCTGCAGGTTGGTGCCCGAGAACAGCCCTCCGGTCACGGATGCTGCGGCAAGGTCGTTGAGCCGGTAGCTCCCGAGCCAGGCGCCGATCGCGGCATCGGAGCGCACGGTGAGTTGGCTGAGCGCCGATGCCACGATGCAGCAGACGCCGGCAACGGCTGCGATCACAGACAGTGCCGTGACGCGCCAGCGGGCGGCCCGCAGTGGCCTGTGGGCGGGAGTGGGTGGGTTGACGGTCAGGAAGGATTCGGTGCCGATGGCGGGTGGCGCGAACACCGCCGACGCGCGTTGCGGCAAGGTCGTGCCGCATTCCGAACACAACTTCTCGTCGGGTCGATTCCCGACGCCACATGCTGGACAGAGCATGCCGCCCCTTTGTTCGTTGCCCCACAAAGACCTGCGGGCGTGATTGCGGGACAGCCTATTGCACGCCGTACGGCGGCCAGAGGCGATGATCGTCGGTCGGCGAGTCGGCGAGCACGTTGGCCTGAGACATGCGCTCGGCCATCGAGGCGTTGAGGAAGTTTTCGAACTCCTCCGCTGGCAGCGCCCTGGAGTACAGGTGGCCCTGATGACGGATACAGCCCAGAGCGATCAGCACGTCTGCCTGGGCGCCGGTTTCCACGCCGTCGGCGGTGGGGGTCAGACCGATTTCGCGAACGAGGCTGATGATGGAACGAACGATGGCCCGGTCATGCGGGTGGGCCGTGATGGTGTCGATGGAGGTGCGATCGATGCGCACCTCGTCGATGGGGAGTAGGCGCAGCAGACTGAGCGACGAGACACCGCGGGCGAAGTCATCGAGGCAGACGCGTACGCCGCGTACGCGCAGTGAGGCCAAGTTTGCTGCGGCCGAGGAGAGGTCGTCGATCATGGCGGACTCGGTGACATCGACCGTGAGCAGACTGGGCTCGATACCGGCGATGAGTATGTCGAGGGGGCTTTCGCGCCAGGAACGCTCGGTTGCCCGGGGTGCCAGATTGACCCGGAATCGGAAGCCATCGGGCAGGCCGAGCGTGCTGAGCCGACGGATGAACGGCCGGGCCTGCTGCATCACGTGGTCGGTCATCCGCTCGAGCAGGCCAGCCTGAGCGGCCACTTGCAAGAAGTCGGCGGCGGCCACCACCACGCCGTCGCGGCGCAGCCATCGGGCGAGCAACTCGGCCCCCACGACCTGGCCGGTGGTGGCATCCACCTCGGGCTGGAAGAACGGCACGATGTCGCCGTCGTTGAGGGCGCGCCGCAGGGCGTGCTCGTTGTCGACGCGGTTGTTGAGCTCGGTGCGGACCGATCCGTCGAACACCTCGATGCGGTTGCGGCCAGAGCCCTTGGCGCGGTGCAATGCAGCGTTGGCGTGACGCAACAACTCGCTGGCACCTGCCCCGTGTTGGGGTCCGACCGCCACACCGATGCTCACCGACGATGGCACCTCGCGACCCTCAGCATGAATGGGTTGGCCGAGCACCGACGTGATGCGGCTGGCGATGGCCATGCTGGACGCGAGGTCGCTGTTGGGCAGCACGGCAATGAACTCGTCACCGCCGATGCGCCCGGCTGTTGCGCCGGGATCGATGCTGCGCGCCAGGCGATCGGCGATGACGGCGATGAACTGGTCGCCGCCGCGGTGGCCGAGAGAATCGTTGATGTGCTTGAAGCGGTCGAGGTCGAGATAGAGCAGACCGACCGGTGAGGTCTCGCTGGCATCGAGCAGCGCACGATCGAGCGCATCGATGGCGCCGCGGCGGTTGAACAACCCGGTCAGGGGGTCGCGGGTGGCCTGATGGGCAAGGCGCGCGTTCACGTCGGCAAAGGCGTTGTTGGCGCTGAGCAGTAGCTGGTGTTCGTCGGCGAGGGTGGTCATGAGCTGTTCGGTGCGCCATTGCATCTCGATGGCCTCGAGGGCGCCGCGGTTGGCGATGCGGTGAATGCTCGTGGCGAACAGCAGGTAGCCGAGCGCCAGCAGTCCCACGCTGAACAGCCGGCTGTCACGGGTGAGGGCAAGCGCCAGTGCCCCGGTGATGAACAACGGCACCTCGAACGCCACGTACAGGTCGGTGCGTGAGGTGGTCAGCAACATCGCGAAGGCGCTGGCGCCGTAGGCGAACACGGCGAACAACAACATGAGCGTCGTGTTCTTCGGATTGGGTACGAGCAACGAGCTACCCCACGCTGCGCCGACCGCAACCGTGGAGGCACGGATGAGGCCGAGCGAACGTAACCCGGTACCACCCCGGGCACGCTCCCTGCGGTAGCGCCACATTGCCGCCAGCGACAGCAGCTCGGTAGCCAGACCGATCAGGCACCAAAAGGCCAGGTGCCGCTCGGAGAGTTGGTCGCGCAGGGTCACGCTCATCATCAAAAACACCGGTAACACGGCGAGATTGCTGGGCAGCAGCAGCTTGGTGGCCTGCGCGAGAGAGGCCTCAGACACGCG
>WLMZ01000116.1 GCA_009726095.1 Actinomycetota bacterium | reverse complement strand
GGGCGCGTCCGTCGTGGTCAACGACATCAGCGATCGTGCCGAGCAAGCCGCAGCGGCCATCGTCGCTGCCGGTGGTCGCGCCGTGGCCCATCTCGGCAGCGTCAGTAGCTGGGCCGATGGAGAAGCACTCATCAACCGTGCGGTCGATGTGTTCGGCGATCTGCACATCCTTGTCAACAACGCCGGATTCCTCCGCGATGCCATGAGCTTTTCCATGGACGAGGCGCAATGGGACGCTGTGGTCGATGTCCACCTGAAGGGGCATTTCGTCCCCAGTCACTTCGCCGCCGTGTATTGGCGCAATCAGGCCAAGGTGCTCGGCGAGGGTGCCGAGCTGCCCCAGCGACGGATCATCAACACCACCAGCGAGAGCGGGCTATTCGGTGGGCCGGGCCAGAGCAACTACGGCAGTGCCAAGGGTGGCATCATCACGATGTCGCTCGTGCATGCCCGCGAGCTGCAGCGCTACAACGTCACCGTCAACGTCATTGCGCCGCGGGCGCGTACCCCCATGACCGAGGCGAACCCCAAGTTCACCAAGCCTGAATCCGGGTTCGACAAGTACGACCCCGCCAATGTCAGCCCGATGGTCGGCTTTCTCGCCAGCGATGCCGCAGCCGATGTCAGCGGGCAGGCGTTCATCGTGCTCGGCGATCAGGTGCATCGCATGCAGCCAGCCGTTATTGCCGCGTCGGTGGTTGCCGGCGCAACGCGCTGGACCGTCGAGGGGCTCATCGCCGCCAAGGACGAACTCTTTGCCGGTACATCCAGCGGCGTGCCGGTCTGGGGCGGCCCCCCGATGTGAGCCGAGCCGGCTGCTCAGCGGCCGGTGAGTGAGCGGTAGAGCAGAATGGCCAGCGTGTCGCGCAATGACCCCGATGGCGCGCCGCGACGGGCGATCTCGTTGCGGTAGGGGAGCAGACGCTCGATCATCGCAATCATGGCAGTGGCAGTGACGAACGGGTGGATGGTGTCGGGCAGGCGACCATCGGCCTGGGCCTGCTCGACCATCTTGCTCATCGCCTGGATCAGCAACAGGTTGGCCCGCGACCGCGCCTCACGGAAGGCAACGTTGCCCTCCTCTGCTTTGAGGTTGCGCACCCTCAGAACGGCGTTGTGGTCGTCCCAGTAGGTGGTGTAGGCATCGACGAACGCCTCGGCACGCTGCAGGCCGTCGTCGCCGTCCCAGCCCGTGGAGAGGTGCGACACCAACGGCGCCTCATCGTGGGTGGCCTGCTCGGCGAGGGCCAGGATGGCAGCATCGACGTCGATGAAGTACTGATAGAAGGTGGCGGGGGAGGAACCGACATCGCGGGTGATGTCGACGATGCGCAATTCCAGCACGCCCGACTCGGTGAGCAGTCTCGCTGTCGCTTCGAGCAGCTTGGCGCGGGTGGTCTCTGCGCGTGAGCCAAGGATGCGGCCATCGGCGCCGAGGATGGTCTTGTTGGTTCGCGGCACGTGTCTCCCTAGCGGCTCCTACGCACCGTACACGGGAGTCGGGGGTGGGGCGTTGACCAGCAGGTCTGCGACCAGCGCCCCGACTTCGTCGGGGTCGAACCGGGCGCCCTTGTCGAACACCTCGCCGTGGTGCCAACCGTCGGCCACGCTGAGCTGGCCGCCGGCGATCTCGAACATCCGGCCCGACACGTTGCACTGGCCCGAGCCGAGCCACACCACCACGGGGCTGACGTTGGCAGGATCCATTGCGTCGAAGCCCTCGTCGGGCTTGCGCATCATGTCGGCAAATGCCTCCTCGGTCATACGGCTGCGCGCCGAGGGGGCGATGCCGTTGACGAGGATGCCGTAGCGGCCGAGTTCCTGGGCGGCGACCATGGTGAAGCCGGCGATACCGGCCTTGGCAGCGGAGTAGTTGGCCTGCGAGACGCTGCCGAACAACCCGGCGCCCGACGATGTGGTGACGATGCGCGCGTCAACTGGGCTGCCCGCTTTGGCCTGTGCCCGCCAGTAGTCGATGGCGTGGCGCACGGGACAGAACATGCCGCGCATGTGTACTTTCATGACGGCGTCCCATTCATCGACCGACATGTTCACGATCATCCGGTCGCGCACGATGCCGGCGTTGCACACCAGCGTGTCGAGCCGTCCGTATGCCTCGATGGCGTGCTGGACGAGATGACCCGCCTGGTCCCAGTCGCTGATGTCGTCGCCGTTCACGATGGCATCGCCTCCGGCAGCGCGGATCTCCTCGGCCACTTCCTGAGCGGGCGACAGGCTGCCGCCGCTGCCGTCGAGCTCGGCGCCGATGTCGTTGACCACCACGCTCGCGCCTTCGGCAGCGAACGCCAGTGCGTGGGCGCGTCCGAGCCCGCGGCCTGCTCCGGTGATGATGACGACTCGATTGTCACAAATGCCCATGATCGTCTCCTATAACGCTGCCGAGAACGCCGCTGCGTGCTCATCACTGTTGCCGAAATGGGTGTCGAGTACACAGGCGCGCTTCCAGTATCGCTGCGCGTCGACCTCCCAGGTGAACCCCATTCCGCCGTGCACCTGAATGCAGGTCTTGCCGCAGAACAATGCGCTGTCGCCGGCCAACAGCTTGGCCATACGCGCTGTCTGCATGAGGTCGGAACTGTCGCCGCGCCCATCGATGTTGACCGCTGCGGCATACACCGCTGCCCGGGTGACCTCTGCCTTGGTGAGCATGTCGGCGAGCATGTGCTTGACGGCCTGGAACGAGCCGATGGGGCGGCCGAACTGCTCGCGCTGCATTGCGTAGGTCTTGGCCAGATCGATCGATGCCAGACACAGACCGAGCTGTAGACCGGCGGTCAGCACCATGCCGTCGCGTCGCCACTGCAGGGCCATCGCAGCGTCGCCAATGCGCTGGCCATCGGGAACATCGTCGAGTCGGGTGATGGGTGTGAGCGCGTCGAGCGGACGTTCGGCAAGGACGCCGATCACGCCTGACGGCTCGACCACGAAGATGCCGTCGTTGCGCAGCACGATGAGGTCATCGAGCGAGGCGAGGTGCTCGACCATCGTCACCGGCTCGGCGGGTTCGAGCAGGCCAACGATACGTGAGCCATCGCCGGCGCCTGCCACGACCGATGCGGCAAGGTGCGATGCCACCAACGGTCCGGCCACCAGCGACCGGCCGAGCTCCTCGAAGGCCAAGACGGATTCGGTCATGCCGAAACCGTCGGTGCGCAGGCTGAACACGCCCACATCGGCGAGTTCGCGCCACAGCGTGCGATCGAGCGCTCCGCCGGTCTCCTCGTTGGCGCGCACCACCTCGATGGGGCATCGTCCGGTGAGGAAGGAGCGGATGCCTTCTTGCAGTGATCGTTCGTCGTCGTTCAGTTCGAAGTCCATGTGGTCACCGATCCTTCGGGAGGCCAAGAATGCGTTCGGCCACGATGTTGCGCTGCACCTGTGAGGTGCCGGCGGCAATGCCCAGCGACAGCGCATGGATGCGGCCGTGCACGTGGGCATGGGTGGGTAGTTGGCCGACGTCGTCGATGCTCAGCGATGCCCGGTCGAGCAGGTGCATCGCCAGTTCGCCCAGCTTCGAGCGCAGCTCCGCATAGGCCAGCTTGAACACGTTGCCGCCCGGACCGACGAGGCCGGTGCGCTGCGCCTGGCTGATATTGCGCTTGGTCAGCGCCCACAGTGCGTCGAGTTCGGCGCAGATGCGGCCGATGTCGCGACGCAGGCCGGCGTCGTCCCATGCCGATGCACCGTTACGGGTGATGCGCTTGGCGAGTTGGGCAAGGTCGCGGGCGAGTTCCATGGACTGCAACATCTCGCTCACGAACGCAGTGCCGCGCTCGAAGCTGAGCGTGACCATGGCGACGCGCCAGCCGTCGTTCTCGGCGCCAACTCGGTTGGCCACGGGCACGCGTACCTCGTCGAAGAACACCTCGCAGAACTCGGTGCTCCCCTCCATGGTGCGCAGCGGCCGCACGTCCATTCCGGGCTGGCCCATCGGCAGGATCAGCCAACTGATGCCGCGGTGCTTGGGCACATCGGGATCGGTGCGCACCAACATCTCGCAGTAGTCGGCGGTGTGGCCGAAGCTGGTCCAGATCTTCTGCCCACTGATGACGTAGTCATCGCCATCGCGGATGGCCCGGCAGCTCAGGCTGGCCAGGTCGCTGCCCGCTCCCGGCTCGCTGAAGCCCTGGCACCAGATGTGCTCACCCTTCAGGATCGCTGGCAGGTGGAAGGCCTTCTGCTCGGGCGATGCCTCGGTGATCAGTGTGGGCCCGGCATGGAGCAGGCCGACGAAGTTCTGACCCACGTACGGGGCGCGGGCGCGTTCGGTTTCCTCGAGGAAGATCAGGTGCTCGGTGGGCGTGGCGCCGAGGCCGCCATACTCCTTGGGCCAGTTGATGCCCGCGTAACCGGCCTCGAACAGCGTGCGCTGCCACATCGTGTCGTAGTCGCGGCGGCCGACCCAGTCGTCGCGATGCGGTTCGCCAGGCAGCGTCGGGATGACCCCTGCGAGCCAGTGCCGTAGTTCGTTGCGGAACGAGTTCTCAGCGTCGGTGAATTGCAGGTCCATGAGTCAGCAGGTCAGTCCGCCGTCGACCGACACGATGGTGCCGGTCATGAATCTGGCTGCATCGGACGCGATGTAGGCGAATGCCTCGGCCATCTCCGACGGCTCGGCCTGGCCCATGGGCGACATCATCCGTGACATCTCGCGGAAGTCTGCGCCTTCGGGCAGTGTGCTGAACGAGTGCACGATGTTGGTGTTCGTGCCGCCGGGCGCAACCGCATTGACGCGCACGCCCTTGCCGCGGTACTCGAAGCCCATGGCACGAGTGAGTTGCACCACGCCTCCCTTGCTGCTGCAGTAGGCGGCGCTCCACGGCATGCCCATCAGCCCCGCATTCGACGCCGTGTTCACGATGACGCCGTTGCCGGTCTCGAGGAGGTAGGGCAGGGCATAGCGCGACACGTAGAACGTGCCGTTGAGGTTCACCCCGATGATGCGGTCGAACCACTCCGGATCTTCCTCGTGCGACCAGGCGAAGTGCCCGATCCCGGCAATGTTGCACACGATGTCGATGCCGCCCATCGCTGCCGCCGCAGCGTCGACCACGGACTGCACCGTGGCGGCCTTCGATACGTCGCAGGTGTAGACAGTGGCGGAGCCACCTGCAGCGACAATCGCCTGAGCGGTCTCGTCGGCGCCCTTCAGGTCGAGGCAGGCGACGTTGGCGCCCTCTGCTCCAAACAGCATCGCCGTGGCCTGGCCGATGCCCGAGCCTGCGCCGGTGACGATGGTCTTCTTGCCGGTGAAACGATTCATGTGGTGCCTCCGTATGTGGCTCGTAGATCCTTCTTCAACACCTTGCCGCTCGGGTTGCGTGGCAGTGCCGCCACGATCTCGAGTTGCTCGGGAACCTTGTGCATCGACAGTTGGTGGTCCTTGAGGTAGGCCACCATGTCGGCGAGAGTGAGCGCGGCCTCGGGCTTGAGCACCACCACGGCGCAGGCGCGTTCGCCGCTGCTCGTGTCGGGCAGGCCGATGACCGCGGCGTCGGCCACGCTGGGATGTGCGTAGAGCAGATCCTCGATCTCCTTCGCAGAGATGTTCTCGCCCTTGCGGATGATGATGTCCTTCAGGCGGCCGGTGATGCTGACCCAACCACCGTCGTCGATAACGCCGAGGTCGCCGGTGCGGAACCAGCCGTCCTCGTCGAACGCCTCGGCATCGAGCGAGCTGTCCAGGTAACCCATGCACACCTGCGGACCCTTGACGCGCAGCTCGCCCTCTTCGTTCGGACCACACTCGTGGCCGTCGATGACGACACGGATCTGCACGTCGGGACAGGCTCGGCCGTCGGTGGTTGCCTTCTTGTCGTCGGGGTCGTCGACATGCACCATGGTGTTGATCGGCGATTCGGTGAGACCCCATCCGCCGATGACGGGTGCACCCATCTCGGCCATCATCTCGTAGTGCAGCGTCTTTGGCTTCGGTGCTCCGCCGCCGTTGAAGATGCGCACAGCGGGCATCAGCTGCTGGCCCGGCGGCAGTTGGCGCTGGGCGTTGAGATAGGCCAGCCAGAACACGGTGCCCGCTCCAGCGCACGTGACGCCGTGCTCGCCGAGCCAACGCGGGGTATCGGCCGGGCTGAAGGTCTCGACCATCAACAGTTCGACCCCGGTCTGCATTGCGTTGAACAGCCAGACCAGGCCGCCGACGTGGGTGATGGGGAAGACCACGGCAGCTTTGTCATCGGGTCCCACCTCCATGCTCCATTGCATGCCGGTGTTGGCGGCGGACATGCTGCGGTCGCTGTGCTTGGCCCCCTTGGGGTCGGCCGTGGTGCCCGACGAGTAGAACAGCCAGCGCAAATCGGTGAGCGCCGGCACGTAGGCGGGCAACGTGGATGGATCGGCTTCGGCCAGATCAGGATCGGCCACGATGACCTGTACGCCCTGACCCCGCGTGGCCTCGATGGCCATGGGCGTGTAGTCGAATCCCCGGAAGATGCCGGGAACGATGATGACCGCGCAACTGCTCTGACGCGTGATGAACGCAACTTCGCGTGTGCGGTAGATGGGCAGGATGGGGTTCTGGATGGCCCCGAGCCGCGACAGCGCCGCGGCCAGCACGAGCGATTCGAAACGCGACGGCAGGATCCACGAGACGTTGGTCCCGATGCCGATACCGCGGTGAGCCAGTCCGGCGGCAACGCGCTCGCTCCACGAGCGGTACTGCCCGAAGGTGAGTGTGCGCCCCTTTTCGTCGATGGCCATGCGCTTGTCCGGCGTGGCATCGGCGCGCTCACAGATCAACTGCCACAACGTCTTGCCGGCAGTGTCGATCAAACCGGCGTCGTTGGGCATGGGGTTCACGGTGTCCATCGTGCGGCCTCCTCGCGGGCGCGGGCGTGCAGGGCGAGTTTGTCGACCTTGCCGATCGAGGTGAGCGGTAGCTCGGCCAGCACGACGAGGCAATCGGGTGCCTTGTAGGCGGCGAGGTGCTTCTTGACGAACTTGCGCAGGTCGCTGAGGTTCAGTTCGGCCTCGCCGCGGGGGACCGCGAACAACACGCCGATCTCACCGAGGCGCCCCTTCACGGGCACACCGACCACCGCTGCGCCGGCCAGTTTGCGATACGCGCCGAGGCAGTTCTCGATCTCGATCGGGTACACGTTGTTGCCGCCGCGGATGTACATCTCGGTGCTGCGTCCGACCAGGCGCAGGTTGCCGTCGGCGCCCATCCAGCCGAGGTCGCCGGTGTGTAGCCAGCCATCGCTGTCGATGGCTTCGCGGGTGCGGTCCGGGTCGTTCCAGTAGCCGCGCATCATCGCCCTGCTCTGCAGGCAGACGGTGCCGACATAGTCCGGCCCACGTCCGGTCAGCTCGGTGCCGAACTCGTCGACGAGCATCAACTGCACCCCGCCGTTGGGACGCCCGACGGTGTTGCAGACGATGTCGTCGGAGTCTTTCAGCCTCGTGCCGGTAGCCAGGCACGACTCGGTGCTGGCGTAGCGCACCACAACCGGACAGCCCAGTTTGGTGCGCATCTCGGCAACGAGTTCGGGTGGGATACGCGCCGCGCCGATGCCGGCGATTCGCAGGCTGGACACATTGGTGGCAGCGAAGTCGGGGTGATCCAACATCATCCGGTACTGCGTGGGGACACCCTGACAGACGGTGACGTGTTCGTCGTTGATCAACTGCAACGCCTCGGCTGCGGTCCAGGGCGAGGACACCACCACGGTGGTGATGAGGTGCATCAGCTCGTCCCACACCCGTGTCATTGCGCCCACGTGCGCAAACGGCAGCGGCGACAGGCGGCGGTCGCCGACCTCACTCAGGGGAACAGCGCCCCGCGTCATCGCCTTCAAGCACGCGTGGTCGAACCAGGCGCCCTTCGGGTAGCCGGTGGTGCCGCCGGTCCAGACAATGGCCACAGGGTCGGTGTCGAGCAGGGCGACGCGCCGACGCAGAGGATCGCCGTTGCTGACATCGGGCAGTGGCCCGTCGAAGGTGAAGCGGGGTTGGCACTGCGCAACGATGTGCTCGATCTCGGCGGTGCCGAGTCGCGGGTTGATGCCAGTGGCCACGCCGCCGGCGCGCATGATGGCCTGATACGCGATGGCGTAGTCGAGGCCTCCGGGCAGCTTGATGCCGACGACGTCGCCTTTGTTCACGTGCTGGTCGGTGATGAGCCACTCGGCCAGTGCATCGGCCCTCGTTGCCCATTCGGCGAAGGTCATACGGCTGCCCGCATGCACGAACGCCTCGCGATCTCCATGTGAGCGGACGACCTCGTCGAACAGGTCGAGCACCGTGGCGAAGTCGCCGCTGATGGGTTTCATCGGTGGGTGCTCGCATTCATTGGGTTCAGCATCAGAAGGTGAGCACGCCTCGGGCGATGGTGCCGGACTCGAGGCCCTCGACGGCGCTCTTCCACTGTTCCACCGGGAAGGTCTGCGACACCAGTTCGTCCAGCAGCACCTCGCCGCGGCGGTACAGCTCGATGATGCGCGGGATGTCGCGATGGGGCGAGATGGTGCCGTAGCGGCATCCGATGATGCCGCGGTCCACCTGCGTGAGCCGGCCGTAGAGACCGTGGAACTCGGTGGTCTGACCGGACACGCCGATGACCACGACCGTGCCCTCCCAATCGAGTGACTCCAGCGCATTGTGGGTGACGGCCGGATGCGCCACGCAGTCGAACGCCCAGTTGACGCCGCCGCCGTTGAACGGGCCGCGGTCCATCTCGGTGTTCCACGGCACGATGGCGCCGATGGCGGCAACGACGTCGTCGCGCTTGCCGTCGATGAAGTGTGTGGCGCCGAACTGCCTGGCCAACGCCTCCTTCTCGGGGACGGTGTCGATGGCGATGATGGTGGTGGCGCCCTGCACCTTCAGGGCCTGGATCACGTTCAGGCCCACGCCGCCCACGCCGAACACGGCGGCGCTCTGGCCGCGCTGCACGTTGGCCCGGTTGAACACGGCGCCCATGCCGGTGACCACGCCGCAGCCGACCAGGGCTGCCGAGGTGAGGGGCACATCGTCGGGGATCTTCACGCACTGCAGGTCGCGTACGACGGTGCGCTCGGCGAAGGCGCTGGTGGCGGCGAAGTTGTAGATCGGCTGGCCGTCGAGCGTGAACGGCTGACTCCAGTTGGCCAGGGTCTGGCGGCATGCCGTTGGTCGCCCGCTCGCGCAGGGGGAGCAGAACCCGCATGCAGCGAGGGTGGCGATGATGACATGGTCGCCCGGCTTCACATGGGTGACCGCAGCGCCCACCTCGGCCACGATGCCAGCGCCCTCGTGACCGCACACACCGGGCGACGGCACCGGGTACAGGCCGTGCATGTAGGAGATGTCGCTGTGGCACAATCCCGCAGCGCCGATCTCGACGATGACGTCGCGCGGCCCGGGGGCTCGCAGGGTGAGACCGTCGACGAACTCTGTCGTGGTGCCGTCAAACACAATGCCGCGCATACAAACTCCCAGAAAACAGCGGTGGACCCGCCACGATAGTCAGACCAGAACAATGGGGCCACAGACGGCCAGTCACATCAGCGCTCGCGCTTTGCTACGTCAGGTGCGTGATGTGCAACATCTTGATGGCGTTGCCGCGTACGAGCTTGTAGATGACCTCGTCGGACAGATGCGCCATCTGCTCGGCGGCGATCTTGGCCGTGTGCGGCCAGGTGCTGTCGCTGTGTGGGTAGTCGCTCTCGTAGGTGACGTTGTCGACGCCGATCTCATCCAGGCAGGTGAGGCCGTGGGGGTCATCGAAGAAGCAGCCGTACACGTGCTTTTTGAACAGCTCGCTGGGCGGTTCGAGCACTTTGTCGGCAATACCGCCCCAGCCGCGGTTCTCCTGCCACACCGTGTCGGCGCGCTCGAGGATGTAGGGGATCCAGCCGATCTGGCCCTCGCTGTAGGCGATCTTCAGGTCTCCGAACTTGGTGAACAGCCCGCTCATCAGCCAATCGACCATGCTGAAACAGCAGTTGGCGAACGTGAGCGTGGAGCCCACCGCAGCGGGAGCATCGGGCGAGGTGGAGGGCATCTTCGACCCGCTGCCGATGTGCATGTTGATGGTGGTCTGGGTCTCGTTGCAGGCTTCGAAGAACGGCAGCCAGTAGCCATCGGCATCGTGGATGCTGGGGAGGCCGAGGTTGCTCGGGATCTCGCTGAAGCACACGGCGTGCACGCCACGGGCGGCGTTACGGCGCACCTCGCGGGCGGCTTCGATGGGATCCCACAGTGGGATCAGCGTGAGCGGGATCAGGCGGCCACCGGACTGGCCGCACCACTCCTCGACCATCCAGTCGTTGTAGGCCTGCACGCAGAGCAGCCCGAGTTCTTTGTCGGCAGCCTCGGTGAAGGTCTGCCCGCAGAACCGCGGAAAGGTGGGGAAGCACAACGACGCCTCGATGCCGTTGATGTCCATGTCGGCGAGACGCTCGGGCAGCAGGTACGAACCCTGACGCATCTCGTCGTACGTGATGCCCTTCAAGGTGACCTCGTCGCGCGAGAACCCAACG
>WLMZ01000115.1 GCA_009726095.1 Actinomycetota bacterium | reverse complement strand
GAGACGCACTGCCGACGAGGTCTTGTTGACGTGCTGACCCCCGGCGCCGCTGGCACGGAAGACCTCCATGCGCACGTCGGCCTCGTTCAGCTCCACATCGGGGTCCTCGAGCACCGGCCACACCTGTACCGCGGCGAAGCTGGTCTGGCGACGGCCCTGGTTGTCGAACGGGCTGATCCGTACCAGTCGATGGGTGCCGCGCTCGCTGGTCATCAAGCCATAGGCGTATCGACCGGTGATGGTGAACTCCGCCGAAAGGATGCCGGCCTCGGTGCCCTCGGAGATGCCATTGACCTCGAACGCGAACCCATGACGTTCGGCCCAGCGGCCGTACATGCGCAGCAGGATCTCGCTCCAGTCCTGGGCGTCGACGCCACCGTCTTTTGCATTGATCTGCACGATGCAATCGAGCTCGTCGTGCTCGCCGGTGAACAGGCTGCGCAGTTCGAGGAGGTGCAGCGTCGCAGCGGTCCTGGCGATGGCCTCGGCGAGCTCGGGCTCCTGGCTCTCGTCATCGACCTCTCGGGCCATCTCGTGCAGCAGCTCGGTGTCCTCGATGTCGCGTGCGAGAGAATCGTAGGTGTCGATGTCACCCTTCACGTTGGAGTACTCGCCGTTGACCTTCTTGGCCAGATCCTGGTCGTCCCACAGGTCGGGTCGCGACACCTCGAACTCGAGCTCGCCAAGGCGGGCGCGCTTTTCGGGGATCTTGAGGTAGGCCGCTGCCTCGTCGAGGCGACGGCGCAGATCCTTGAGGTCGTCGGTGAAATCTCTCATCAGTGGTGCCCTCGCAGGCGACTACATGGTTGCGCCGTGGCACACCTTGAACTTCTTGCCGGAGCCACACGGACAGGGGGCGTTACGGGGGGTCTTGGACCACTCGTCGTTCACGATCGGCATCGATTTGGCCGGGGCCGCAGCCGCCGACGCAGCGAGCTCGGGAGCGATCTCGCCGTCGGCCGCAGCAACCTGGGCGGCCGCAGCAAACCCGGAGGACTGCGCGTTGTCGGCCGAGGTCTGCTGCACGTTCTGCACGAGCTGCGCCGGCTCGTCGTTACGAACCACCTGCACATGCATCACGTAGCGCACGAAGTCCTGGGCAACGCCCTTCATCAGCGCACCGAACATCTCGAAGCCCTCGCGCTGCCACTCGGTGAGCGGGTCCTTCTGGCCCATCGCACGCAGGTTGATGCCCTCTTGCAGGTAGTCCATCTCCTCGAGATGCTCGCGCCAGCGCTGATCGATGATGCGCAGCATCACCTGACGCTCGACATCGCGCATGACCTCGGGGGTCAGCTCGACCTCGCGCTGTTCGTAGAACGCCACAGCGTCTTTCATGACGAGGTCGTACATGTCGTCGGTGCCGCGGCAATCGAGCAACTGCTGCTCGATGATCTCCGTGGGCCAAAACGAGCGCAGCTCGGTGACGAGACCGTCGATGTCCCATTCGTCGTCGGCCTCGCTGACACAGTGGCTATCGATGAGCGTGTCGACGGCATCGGCGAGATACTCGAGAGCTTCGGCCTTGAGGTCGGCCCCCTGCAGGATCTGATCACGGCGCTGGTAGATGATCTTGCGCTGCTCGTTCATCACCTCGTCGTACTTCAACACGTTCTTGCGGATCTCGCCGTTGCGCTGCTCGACCGTGCTCTGCGCACGCTCGATCGCCTTCGTGACCATCTTGGCCTCGATGGCCTCGTCGTCGGGGAGGGCCCGGCCCATCACCCAGCTGAGCGCGCCGGTGGCGAACAAACGCATGAGTTCGTCGTCGAGGCTGAGGTAGAACCGGCTCTGGCCGGGGTCACCCTGACGACCGGCACGACCGCGCAACTGGTTGTCGATACGGCGGCTGTCGTGACGCTCGGTGCCGAGCACGTAGAGGCCACCGAGCTCGCGGACCTTGTCGCCCTCGGCACGACACGACACCGACAGCTCTGCGAGCAGCTCGTTGTACCGGGCAAAGGCACCAGCGCGCGCTGCACGGAAGTCCTCGGGCATCTGATCGAGCGGCACCGGCAGGGCGAAGTCGTCGACCATCACCTCGGGCGAATGACCCTCTTTGTACACCTGGGCGCGGGCAAGACCCTCGGGGTTGCCACCGAGCAGGATGTCGACGCCACGGCCGGCCATGTTGGTGGCCACGGTGACGGCGTGCAGGCGACCGGCCTGGGTGACGATCTGCGCCTCACGGGTGTGCTGCTTGGCGTTGAGGACTTCGTGATCGATGCCACGCTTGTCGAGCAGCCGGGACAGGTACTCGCTTTTCTCCACGCTGATGGTGCCCACGAGCACCGGCTGGCCACGCTCGAACTTTTCGGCGATGTCCTCGACCACGGCGTCGAACTTGGGTCCCTCACCCTTGTAGATGAGGTCCGGCTGGTCGACACGGCCGAGCGGCTTGTTGGTGGGAACCGGCACGACGTCGAGCCCGTAGGTGTTCTTCAGTTCGGCGGCTTCCGTGGACGCCGTACCGGTCATACCAGCGAGCTTGTCGTACATGCGGAAGTAGTTCTGCAGGGTGATCGTGGCGAGGGTCTGGTTCTCCTCTTTGATCTTCACGCCCTCTTTGGCCTCGACGGCTTGATGGATACCCTCACTCCAGCGGCGGCCTTCGAGCACTCGACCCGTGAACTCGTCGACGATCTTCACTTCGCCGTTCTGGATGATGTAGTCCTTGTCGCGCTTGTACAGCTCTTTGGCCTTCAACGCGACCTGCAACTGGTGCACCAGGTTCTGCTGCACCTCGTCGTACAGGTTGTCGAGACCGAGCGCCTTCTCTACCTTGTCGATGCCCTCTTCGAGCGGCACGACGATGCGCTTGTCCTCTTCGACCTCGTAGTCCACATCGCGGCGCAGCGAGCGCACGATGGACGCGAACCGGTAGTACAGCTTGGCAGCGTCGGCCAGACGACCGCTGATGATGAGCGGGGTGCGGGCCTCGTCGATGAGGATGGAGTCCACTTCGTCGACGATGGCGTAGTTGTGGCCGCGCTGGGTCTTGTCGTCGAGCGTGGGCGCCATGTTGTCGCGCAGGTAGTCGAAGCCGAACTCGTTGTTGGTGCCGTAGGTGATGTCGCACGCATAGGCAGCGCGCTTTTCGAGCGGATGCTCTTTGAAGTTGGGGATCACCAGACCCACCGACAGCCCCAGCCACTTGTGGATGCGGCCCATCCATTCGGCGTCGCGACGGGCGAGGTAGTCGTTGACCGTGATCAGGTGCACGCCCTTGCCGCCGACACCGTTGAGGTATGCCGGCAGGGTGGACACCAGGGTCTTGCCCTCGCCGGTCTTCATTTCTGCGACCCAACCGAAGTGCAGGGCAGCGCCACCCATGAGCTGCACGTCGTAGTGGCGCTGGCCGATGACGCGCTCGGCGGCTTCGCGCGTGACGGCGAAGGCCTCGAGGAGCAGGTCGTCGAGTGTCTCGCCGCGCTCGATGCGCTGACGGAACTCGGCGGTCTTGGCGCGCAATGCGTCGTCAGACAGCGCGGCGATGGAGGGGCCGAGCGCGTTGATTTCAGGAACGAGGCCCTCGAGGGCCTTCAGCTTCTTGCCTTCACCGGCGCGGAGGATGCGATCGAGAATACCCATGCGAGGCAAGAGCCTACCGGCGCGCAGCCCATCGCCCCCGGCACACGTATCGAGCTGACCCGACCCGAGCGACCCGAGCCGAGCCGAGCGACCCGAGCCGAGCCGAGCGAGCCGAGCCGAGCGAGCGACCCGAACCGTGCTGGCGTGGCGGTTCAGCCGGACGTCGCAGCGAACTGCACCACCGGTTCGGTACGAGTGGCCGGGGTCGGACATGATGACTGGCGTGACGTACACCACCACACGCCAGATCGACACCGTGATCTTCGACCTCGGCGGGGTCCTGATGCGCAATGGCCGCCAGAGCGACCTGGTGCGCCGGTTCCCTCCCGAGGTGGCCGATGCCGCATTGCGCATCTTCATGGGTGACTACGCAGCCGACAACGACCACCCATGGCACCGGCTGGAGCGCGGCGAGATCAGCTTCGACGAGGTGCGCTCGCTGAACCGCGCCAGTTTGGCCGAGATCGGCATCGACATGCCGGCGCCAGCGGCGGGCAGCACCGCACCGCCGATGGTCTTCGATCCGAACCACGACATGCTCGATCTGGTGCGACGGCTGCGCAGTGCGGGCCTGCGCACTGGAATCCTGACCAACAACGTGCGCGAGTTCCGTGACCTGTGGCGGCCGCTGCTGCCCTATGACGAGTTGTTCGACGACATCGTGGACAGCCATGAGGTGGGCCTGCGCAAACCGAACGCCGCCATCTACGAGCTGGCGCTCACCAGGTTGGATGCCGTTGCGGGACGCACCGCCTTTCTGGACGACGTGTTGTCCAACGTGACGGCCGCCGAGGCCGTGGGGCTGTATGGGGTCGTGGTCGACGAGGACAGCGGGCCCGCCATTGCGGCCGTGGAGTTGCTGGCCGGCCTCACCTGAGCCGGCCTCACCTGAGCCGGCCTGACCTGAGCCGGCCGGTTGAGGCTGTCGGGCGTGGCTGCAACAGCGGCAAGCACCACAGACCGGGCACCGGCGGCCAACAACGCGTCGCGTGCTGCCAGCAACGTGGCGCCGGTGGTGACGACGTCGTCAATGACCAGCACCCGGGGCGGGTTGCGCAGCGGCCGTGAATCAAACGAGGGGCCATGCAGGCGATCGGCGCGGGTTCGCCCGGTCTGAGCCTGGCCGTGGCGGCGGAACAACATTCGTCGGCATGGTTTGCGCCAGCGCGCCGCCAGGGCTCGGGCCAACAGTTCGGCCTGGTCATAGCCACGACGGTGCGCTCGGCGACGGCTGGTGGGCGCCCAGGTGATGATGTCGATCTGGGTGGGATCGAGTCGACGGCTGAGTTGCTCGGCCAGGTGGTGGGCGAGGCGGCGCTGGTTGCGGAACTTCAAGCCGATGACGAGATCTTTCGACAGGCCCACGAACTGCGTGGCGGCAACGATGCCCGACGATGTTGTGACGGGAGGGGCGGCCACCAGGGCAAAACGACAACGGCGACACAGCTCGGCTCCGGGCTCGCCGCATCCGGCACAACGTTTCATCAGCATGTACCCGTTGTATCAAGGGGGTGCGACAGCCATCATGTGATCACCGGTGGGAGTCCCCACGACGACCTCGAACACTGCCGACCGGGCAGCACCGATCGCCTCAGCGAACACCGGCCCTCTCCGGGCCGCTCGCCTCCGCTACCGTGAGCGTTCGTGGTTACCCCGAGCACAGCGATCGTTCGTCGGCCGTACGCGCCGAGGTCAGCGGCGACGGACTGGACAAACCGGCTGACCCGTTGCCTCAGCGGACTCGGGCTCTTCGGCGCCGGCATCGCCCTCATCCTGCATGCTCAGCTCGGCGCAGCGCCCTGGGACATGTTTCATCAGGGCATCAGCCACAAGACCGGCATTCGCGTGGGCCTCGTCATCGAGGCCGTCGGCCTGCTGATCCTGTTGTTGTGGGTCCCGCTCCGGCAACGACCCGGCGTGGGCACCATCCTCAATGCCATCGAGATCGGCCTCGTCGTCGACCTCGTCGGGCCGCTTCTGCCGGACACCGATCGCCTGATTGCACGGGTTGGCTACCTCGTTATCGGCATCGCCATCGTCGCCGTCGGATCGGGGCTCTACATCGGCGCCGGCCTCGGCCCCGGCCCACGTGACGGCTTGATGCTGGGCCTCATCGCCCGCGGCAAGAGCGTGCGCCTGGCCCGCACCATCATCGAACTCGTCGTCGGTATCTGCGGTGTCCTACTCGGCGTCAGGCCCGGCATCGGCACGCTGATGTTCATGTTCGGCATCGGGCCGTTGGTACAGCTCACACTGCCCCGCCTGGCATTACCCCCGTTCGCCGAATCACGCCGCTACCTCGCTCCCCGGGTACTCCCCGCCGCCTGAGCCCGAGTGTGGTCGATCCGCCACCGCTGCGGGGGCGCAGTAACCACACCCCCACAGCAGACGGAACTCGAACCGTTCAGTACCGGTAGCGCTCGCTCTTGAACGGGCCGCTGGGGTCGATGCCCAGGTAATCGGCCTGCTCGTCGGTGAGCTTGGTCAGCTTCACGCCCAGCGCGTCGAGGTGCAGCATGGCCACCTTCTCGTCGAGCTTCTTGGGCAGCACGTACACACCGAGCGGGTACTCGGCAAGGTTGTTGAACAACTCCATTTGGGCAATGACCTGGTTGGTGAACGAACAGCTCATCACGAAGCTGGGGTGGCCGGTGGCACAACCCAGGTTCACCAGGCGCCCCTCGGCGAGCACGATCACGGCATGGCCATCGTCGAATGTCCACAGATCGGTGCCGGGCTTGAGCTCGTCACGGGTGGCGCCACTGCGGGCGAGGCCGGCCATGTCGATCTCGCTGTCGAAGTGGCCGATGTTGCACACGATCGCGTTGTGCTTCATGTTCGTCATGTGCTCGGCAGTGATGATGTGATCGTTGCCGGTGGCCGACACGAAGATGTCGGCAGTGGCGACGACGTCTTCGATCACGGTGACCTGATAGCCCTCCATCGCAGCCTGCAACGCGCTGATCGGATCGACCTCGGTGACGACCACGCGACAGCCCTGGCCGCGCAGTGCCTGCGCACAACCCTTGCCCACGTCGCCGTAGCCGCACACCACGGCAACCTTGCCCGCCAGCATCACGTCAGTGGCGCGACAGATCGCATCGACCAGCGAGTGTCGGCAGCCGTACAGGTTGTCGAACTTGCTCTTGGTCACCGAGTCGTTCACGTTGATCGCAGGGAACAGCAGCTCGCCACGCTCGAACATCTTGTAGAGGCGCATGACACCGGTGGTGGTCTCCTCTGTGACGCCCTTGATACCGGCAGCCAACTGGGTCCATTTCGTGGGCTCGGTGCGCAGACTGCGCTGCAACAGCCCGAGCACGATGGCGAACTCGGGGTTGGTGGCCGATGTCGGGTCGGGTACTTCGCCAGACTTCTCGAACTCGACGCCCTTGTGCACCAGCAAGGTGGCGTCGCCACCGTCATCGAGGATCATGTTGGGTCCCTGGGCGTTGCCGTGAATGTCGGCCGGCCAGGTCATCATCTGATCGGTGCACCACCAGTACTCCTCGAGCGTCTCGCCCTTCCATGCGAACACCGGGACACCCTGGGGGTTCTCGGGGGTGCCCTCGGGGCCGACGGCCACCGCTGCGGCGGCGTGATCCTGGGTGGAGAAGATGTTGCAGCTGGCCCAACGGACCTCGGCACCGAGCTCGACCAGGGTCTCGATCAGCACTGCTGTCTGGATGGTCATGTGCAGCGAGCCGCTGATGCGGGCTCCCTTCAGCGGCTTCGAGGCGCCGTACTCCTTGCGCAGGGAGCGCAGGCCGGGCATTTCGTGTTCGGCAAGGTGGATCTCCTTGCGACCGAACGGCGCGAGTGACAGATCGGCGACGCGAAAATCGCGGCGCTCGGCGAGCGACGAGGTCATGACAGTTCCTTCAGGGGACGATGGCAACGGAGTTGCAGCGAGAACTGGCCACAGAACCGCGGCCAGGCAAACAGGTGTGGATGATCTCGGGCCGGGGCCTGCTGGCACCGTGTACGTGTCAGCCCGCGTGGCAAAGAGTCTACGGTGTCAGTCGCCCAGCACCACGGCACTGACATCGAACAGGTAGTGCACGTAGCCGGCGCTGTTGAACGCTTTGATCTGACTGTTGGCGCCCAGCTTCAACACCGCCATGTTGGGCACGTTGACACCCTCGGTGAGGTTGATGTTGCTGGTGAGCGGGCGGCCGACATCGCCCGGATACATGGTGAAGAAGCTCGCCACTGGCACATACGGCAGCACCCGGGTGAGCCCGGTACCGGTGAGGTTGCCGAGCAGCGCCAACTGGTTGCCTACTGGCTGGCCGCCGAGGGTGACCGAAGCGACGAACTGGCTGAAGCTCCATGCCTCGGCCTGTCCCGGCCCGAGCTGGGCATTGCCGAAGCCGACGTCGCGCGTGTCGAACGCACGGAACGGCGCGGTGAGCGGGATGACACGACCCTGCCGGGGATGCACGACATCGTCGACGTTGGCCATCATGTAGCCGACCACATCCACCGCCACATGGGTCCGGCCACTGCTGTTGTAGATACGAATGGCCCCATCGGCATCGGTGACCGGAACGATGACGAGGTTGGCCTTGATCTGGTTCTGGCCGAGATTGAGGTTCGATGTCGTGGGCGGCCTACCGGGTGATTCGGGCAGCACGCTGACAAAGGTGGGCAAGTTGTTGGGCTCGGTGTTGATGCCCGTGACGTTCAGGACCACGCCAACCACGTTGGGGTCGTTGGGGATGATGTCGGTCGTTGCAGGGATCTGCGAGTCGGCGCCGCGGATGGGCACCGTGATCGTCTGCGCCTGACCGATGGGTTGCCCCGTGCCGTTAAAGGAGGCCTCGCGAGTGTCCCAGATGCGCCCAGGGCCCACAGGGATAAAACGCGCGCCGTTTGTTGCAAATGCACTGGTTGAGAACCAACCGAACACATCGATCAGGATGTCAGCAGTTCCGACCACCGGCGTGGACAGCCGAACCGTGAGCTTGCCGTTGGCTCCCACCGTTGCCACGGTGAGATTGGGCACCGTCTGACCGGCGGCAAAGTTGACGACGCTGGAGATGCCAGCGGCAGCGCCGCTGGGGTACGCCTGCAGGTAGCCGCCGCTGGAAGGCCCGGTGACGGTGATGCTGACGACCACGGCCAGCACGTCGCCAGCTGCGTCGGGCACGCCGCCCCGACCCAGTATCTGGACGTCGGTAAAACCACCAGCGGGGCTGGTGACAATGGGGACGCCCGCCGAGTTGATGCCGCTGGGGTGCGCGATGCTCGGACGCGTGTCGTAGATACGGTCAGGGGTCAGCGGGTGGTACTCGCCGCCGGCGCCGAGGCCCACGATTTCGGCATGTACTGCGGGGGCGAAACCGACCATGGCCACGACCGAGAGCGCAGCGACCGAGAAGGCCGTGACGACCATCGATTTCACACCGTGACCAATCCGCATTCCGTTGCTCCCTCTTCCGCTCACCAAGATTTCACTGTATCCCCACCGGGACAACCGAGCGACCGCGCCGGGGCCGCCTGGGTCACCTGGGTCACCTGGGGCGATGTGGTTCAGGCGTCGACGCTGAACGTGGGCGCGATGTTGTGCTCAGCCACGAGGGCCATGATGCGTGCATGTTCGGCGGCGGTCACGTGCTCGGCCTCGTCGATGAGCATCACGGGGATGTCATCGCGTACCGGGTACCGCAACTGCAGGCGGGGGTTGTAGAGCGCACCCTCGTCGGCCAGGTAGTACAGCGGCCCTTTGTCCTTGGGACAGGCGAGGATGTCGAGCAGTCGTTGGTCGAGGGCCATGGCAATCGGTTCCTTTGCGTTAGACGCTGGTGATCAGGGCGAGAAGTTCGGCGACGTACTGGTCACATTCGTCGCGGGTGGGTGCTTCGAGGTTCAGGCGCAGCAGGGGTTCGGTGTTGCTGGGGCGAAGGTTGAACCACCATGGACCGCAATCCACGGTGAGGCCATCGAGGTGGTCCTGGCCCGCCGAAGAGAACCGTGCAGCAACCGCATCGAGAACGGCATCGGCATCGGACACCTGTGTGTTGATCTCGCCGCTGGACGAGTAACGCTCGAACGGCTTACGTACGGCGGACAGGTCCTGCTGAACACGACTGAGTTCTTCGAGAACCAGCAGGGACGCGATGAGCCCGCTGTCGGCACGGTAGTTCTCGAGGAAGTAGTAGTGCGCCGAGTGCTCGCCACCGAACACGGCACCGGTCTCGGCCATGATCTGTTTGATGAACGAGTGACCGACCTTGGTCCGAACCGGAACGCCGCCATGCTCACGGATGACCTCGGGCACGGCCCGTGAGCAAATGAGGTTGTGCAAGATGGTGGCCCCGGGGTGCTTGCGCAGCACGCTGGTGGCCAACAGTGCCGTGGTGGTGGATCCGCTGATGCCGCGACCCTGTTCGTCGACCACGAACACGCGGTCGGCGTCGCCATCGAAGGCAAGCCCGACATCGAACCCACCCGACACCACACGAGCCTGGAGATCGCGCTGGTTCGCGGGCTGCAGTGGGTCGGCAGGATGGTTGGGGAAGGTGCCGTCGAGTTCGCCGTACATGATCTCGAGATCGATGACGGGTAAGCGCTCGAACACGGCGGGGACCACGAGGCCCCCCATGCCGTTGGCAGTGTCGGCAACGACCCGCAGCGGGCGTAGCTGGGCGGGATCGATGAACGAGATGACGTGATCGGCGAAGGCCGACAGCAGGTTGCGGTGTGTGACCCGCCCGGGCCGCTGCGAGGGGAGCGGGCCCTGACCGTCGAGCACCGCCTGTGCCAGCGCCTGGATCTCGGGCAGTCCGGTGTCGGCACCAACCGGGCGGGCACCCGACAGGCACAACTTGATGCCGTTGTACTGTGCCGGGTTGTGTGAGGCGGTGAACATCGCCCCGGGTGCGTCGAGGCGTCCGGCGGCGAAGTACAGCAGATCGGTCGAGGCCAGACCCAGGTGCACGACGTCGATGCCCTGTTCCATCACACCACGGGAGAAGGCATCGACGAGTTCGGGGCCCGAAGGTCGCATGTCCTGACCCACCACGATGTGGGGTACACGGGTGAACGATGCGAACGCAACACCC
This sequence comes from Actinomycetota bacterium, assembly GCA_009726095.1. Taxonomy (GTDB): domain Bacteria; phylum Actinomycetota; class Acidimicrobiia; order Acidimicrobiales; family Ilumatobacteraceae; genus WLMZ01. The sequence continues at coordinate 51 of WLMZ01000115.1, read as the reverse complement.
AGCGCATACGCGACCTCGGCATCGAGTTGGTCGGGCACCGTGCCTCTGATG
>WLMZ01000114.1 GCA_009726095.1 Actinomycetota bacterium | reverse complement strand
GGTTTCGGGTTGTCGTGAAGGGTCCACCATTGGGTGAGCCATCGGCGTGATTCTTGGTGTGTTCCGCAAGAACTACATCAAGGAGAACACACCGATGGCTCTACCTGAGTCTGCCCTGTCCGAACTGCTCGATGCGCTCCGCGTTGGCGATGGCGTCGATCTGGTCCGCGAGATCGCCCAGTGGGCGCTCCAAGCGTTGATCGAGACCGAGGCCAACGCAGCGATCGTTGAACCATTCGACGTATGCGAGGGTGGCCAGATCGACGATTACGCACACCTGTGTGCCCGACGGTGAGGATCTCACAAGGAAGCTCCTTGATGCAGGACTCTCACAAGTTGTGTCTTTTTCGTGTCCAACCGAGGCTAAGAACGCCCAGCAACGCTTCGCCGCAGATCAATCCCCATATCCGGGGTCGCTGGGCCAGTTGGGCTGGAAGAGATGCCACTGTTCGGGCGCTTGGCGGATGAGCCACTCCAGCTCGTGCGCCAGCAACTGCGTGCCACGGGCGACGTCTTCACGTAGGCCACCCTGACGCTCGAGCGGCAACGGCGGGCGAACGATGGCGTGATGACCGTTGTACCGATCGGTGAAGTAGCAGCCCGCAGGCAACACCGGAGCGCCGGTGCGTAGGCCCAACATGGCCGGACCCGCAGGCAGGGTGGTGGTCTCGCCGAAGAACTCCACCTGCACGCCGCCGCGGTCGATATCGCGATCGCACAGCAGACACACCACTTCGTTGTCTTTCAATGCACGAATCACCGCACCAGCGGCCTTGGGGCCGAGCGGCACCACAGTCATCCCCAGCTTCTGGCGCAAATCGACGAACCACTCGAACAGTTCCGGCGGCTCGATCGCCTCGACGACAACGGTCATCTTGTAGCCCTGATCAATGAGCCAACGGCCCGCCCATTCCCATCCGCCGAGATGCGGCAGCGCAAGGATCACCCCGTTGCCCTGCGCGAGCGCTGCGGGGATCCGGTCGAACCCCTCCAGGGTAAAGCCGGCGCTGACGGCCCGCTTCGACAAGGTGGGCAGACGAAAGCTCTCCACGTAGTACTTGGCGTACGAATCGAAGGCGCCCTGCACGGCCTCGCGCAACGCAGCGCCACTCAGTGCCGGATTCACTCGCTTGAGGTGCCGCTCGATCATCGTGCGCTTCTCGCGCATGCCGCTCTTGAACGTGAGCCCGATCATGGTGGCAGCAAGTCCGGCCACCGGGCCGGGCATGGCCCGCGCAGCGAGGGAGCCGAGCTTGTAGCTGTTGACCGTGAAGGCGTCCGTCAGACGGTCGCGTGGGCTCTCTGGTCCAGCCATGGCCTACGGGTTCGGGCGCCGGCGAGGAATGCGGGTACGCAGGCGATCGGCGCTCACGCCGCGCCGGGACTGCCGACGAGTACGGCGGATCTCCATCTTGGCGGCAGTGCGAGGGGTGACCCCGGCCTGCTTCCAGACCTTGATGAAACGCTGCACTGCGGTCACCGCGCACAGCACCAGCATGATCCACAAGATGGGCAACAACAGCGGCTTGACCAGCAGGCCGAGCAACAGCAGGATGATCCGCTCGGCACGCTCCATGAGCCCGCCCTTGGCTTCGAGGCCCAGCGATTCGGCCTTGGCGCGCTCGTAGGAGATGACGGCTGAGATGGCCATGATGCCGAACGGCACCATCGCCAGACGCGGCGACGAACCCGACGCGTAGTAGTAGGCGAGACCGGCGAACACGATGGCGTCGGTGACGCGGTCGATGACCGAATCGAAGAACGCTCCGCGCTGGCTGACCTGGTTCGAGGCCTTCGCCAGCGCGCCATCGAGCAGATCGGGAAGCGCTGCGAGGATCACCAACCCGAAGCCAAGCAACAGTTCTCCGGCGCCGATGGCAACCCCTGCGCCGATGGCAACCAGCACACCGAGGATGGTGAGATGGTCCGGCGAAAGGCCGGTCTTGCGAAGCAGCGCGCCAATGGGGCGCACTGCTGCATCCACCGGGGCGCGGAACTTGCCGTCAAACATTGTCCCCTAGGCTACCCGAGGTGGCCACAAACGGCGGTGGGCCCGGCCGTGGCACACTGTGCACATGAGCAAATCGACACCGGCCGACCTGGCCATCGCCTTTCGGTCGCTCCCCCGCCGGCTTCGTGAGGCAACCTCACCTGACACCGATCCCGCAGCACGAGCGACTGCCGCCACAGGGGTCGATACGGCGCTGGGCGCTGCAGCGATTCAGATGGCCTGCGCAAGCTCCGCCGAAGCCGTCGCTGCCGCCATCGAGCAGCGCCACACCATCGACTGGGTCAGCAGCGATCTCGATGCCCTGCAATCCCTGGCACGGCAGGCCGCCGCTGCCATCCGTGCGCTGCAGAATCTCTCGGACAACGCCTGAGAGGCCCTCGAACGCAACGGATCAGAGAACGGGTTCTTGCCAATCGGTTTCGGGGTTGTCCTGCACCATGTGTTCGAGCACGCGCCCATCGACGGCATCTACCAGAACGAGACCGCGCTGGCTCGGTGGGTTCTCGCTGGAGTAGCACAGCACCCGCCATGTGGGCCGGCTGCGTAGACCGCGCCACACCTGCTGGGCCGAGGCATGCCCAACGGCGAACCCGACGGCACCCGTTGCGGCCACCAGGGCCTGCTTTTCGTCGACCTGCATGCGCCAACCCGAGGTGACGCAGAACAGCCCGAACGCGCCAAGCAAGATGGCGGCGCCGGCAAAGCCACGGTTCACCAGCACGGGCTCGCCGCTGCGGTGCGTGATCCAGACGACGAAGCAGAACGCTGCGAGCACCAAGTAGATCGCACCGGGGATGCGGCGGCGGCTGTTGTCGGGGAACTGATAGGGGCCGACGAACTCACTTGCATTCAGATCGTCGGGAAGCGCGTCGCGAATTTCTTCGGCGTCGCTCGAGGAGTGCTTGGGGTTTGCCATTGCGGTTCAGGCTACGGCGCTGGGCCATGCCTCGCGTAGTTTGCGGGCCGTCTCGGGCAGGGCCTCGGGCAACGTGCGCGTGTTGGCCGTGACGGTCATGAAGTTGGCGTCGCCGCTCCAACGTGGCACCACGTGTACGTGCAGGTGCCCGCGCACGCTGCCGCCAGCGGGTTCACCCAGATTGATGCCCACGTTCACTCCCCCGGGCCGCATGCACGTTTTCAAGGCGCGCACGGCGCAGGTGACGTTGGCCCAGAGCTCGGCTGTTTCGTCGGCCTGGAGGTCTTCGAGGTCGGGTACCTCGCGGTACGGAAGGATCAGGATGTGCCCCACGCTGTACGGGAACGCGTTCATGATGGCAAAGGTGTGCGCGCTGCGGTGGATGATGTGCGTTTCATCATCGGGCAGGCCCGAGCGCAGGATGCGCGTGAACACGCTGGACGTGTCGTTGATGTCGGGCGCCACGACCGTGCCGATCGACTGCACATACGTGGCACGCCAACCGTTCCACAGTTGTTCGAGCGGGGTCATCGGCCCTACTGCGCCGCGGTCAGCGTTGCCGGCGGGGCAGCCTGGGCGACCTCGTCGGCGAGGCGCTCGATGAAGGTCGCCACCGACACGCCGCGCTCTACTTCGCCACCGCGGGGGTTGACGCCAAAGGTGGTGGCGGCCACATCGTCGTCGCCGACCACGAGCACATAGGGCAGCTTCTCCAGCTTGGCAGCGCGGATGCGCTTGCCCAGTTGATCGTTGGCCTCGACGACATCAACCCGGAAACCGGCCGAACGAAGCGCCGCTGCCTGCGCATGAGCGTATTCCTCGTGCGCCGTGGCTACCGGGAGGATACGCACCTGCACCGGGGCGAGCCAGGCGGGGAAGGCGCCGGCGTAGTGCTCGAGCAGCACACCGAAGAAGCGCTCGACCGAGCCGAACAGGGCGCGGTGCAACATGATCGGCTGATGCCGGTTGTTGTCGGCGCCGACGTATTCGAGGTTGAAGCGATCGGGCAGGTTGAAGTCGCACTGGATCGTGCTGAGCTGCCAGGTACGCCCGATTGCGTCCTTGACATCGACATCGATCTTCGGGCCGTAGAACGCAGCATCGCCCGACTTCACCTTGTAGGGCAGACCGTGACGGTGCAGGGCCTCGCGCAGCGCCTCGGTGGCCTTGTCCCAGATCTCGTCGGAGCCGACGGACTTTTTCGGGTCACGCGTGCTGAGGTTGGCCGTGAAGTCGGTGAAACCGAACGCACGCAACACCGACAGCACGAAATCGAGCAGCGAGGCGATTTCGTCCTGCAGTTGGTCTTCGGTGCAGTAGATGTGGCTGTCGTCCTGGGTGAAGCCGCGGATGCGCATGAGCCCGTGCAACGTGCCGGCGCGCTCGTAGCGGTACACGGTGCCGAGCTCGAACAACCGCAACGGCAGCTCACGGTACGAGCGCTGACGCGACCGGAAGATGAGGCAGTGCATCGGGCAGTTCATCGGCTTCATGTAGTACGTGCCGTTGTCCATCTCCATCGGCGGGTACATACCGTCTTTGTAGAAGTCGAGGTGGCCGCTGGTCTGGAACAGGTTCGCGTTGGCCAGGTGCGGCGTGAACACGAACTGATAGCCGCCGTTCTCGTGGCGCTGGCGGCTGTAGTCCTCCATCTGCTTACGCACGATGGCACCCTTGGGATGCCACACGGCCAAGCCGCCACCGAGTTCTTGCGGGAAGCTGAGCAGGTCAAGCTCGGTGGCCAACTTGCGATGGTCACGCTTTTCGGCTTCTGCCAAGCGGTGCAGGTGCTCTTCGAGCGCCACCTTGGTATCCCATGCCGTGCCGTAGATGCGTTGCAGCATCGGGCCCTTCTCGTTGCCGCGCCAGTACGCACCGGCGACCTTCATCAGCTTGAAGTGGCCGAGTCTGCTGGTGGTGGGCACGTGCGGGCCGCGACACATGTCGACGAACGCGTCGGTGTTGCGGTACACGCTGACCGTGCCGTTGGGGTCGACCTCGGCGGCGTCGACGTTGACGTCTTCGTCATCGGGGTCGATCTGCACACCGGCCAGGGCACGGACGCGCTCGATGATCTCGCACTTGTAGGGCTGATCGACGAACAACTGCAGAGCGTCGTCGATGGACATCTCGCTGCGCACGAACGGCTGGTTGGCGGCGATGATCTCGCGCATGCGAGCCTCGACCGCAACCAGGTCGTCCTCGGTGAAGGTCTTGTGGTCGGGAAGCTCGAAGTCGTAGTAGAAGCCGTCGGTGATGGCCGGGCCGATGGAGTACTTCGCGCCGGGGAACAACTGGGTGACGGCCTGGGCCATGACGTGCGAGGTGCTGTGACGCAGCACATGGCGGCCCTCGTCGGAGTCGCCGGTGATGATGGCCACGGCGGCGCCGTTGTGCAACGGCACGCCGAGATCGGCCTCGCCGCCGTCGATGATTGCTGCGACTGCTGCCTTGGCAAGGCGTGAGCCGATGGACGCGGCGACGTCGCCCGCAGTGCTGCCCTCGGGGAACGAGCGTTGCGAACCGTCGGGAAGGGTGATGAGGATCTCAGTCATGGCGCTGTGCATTCTACGGGTGCGCCACCCTGAGAGCCGATGATTAACCCTGCGCAGCACCAACGTGACGACGGCTGGGGGCTACTCGACCCCGGCAAGGCTGAGCGAAGGCTCCTGGCTGTGGTCCTCGGTCTCGTGCACATGCGCAACCATCGCCTTCTCGGCAGGCAGGCTCTCGGCCTTCTTGGTTGCATAGGTGTTGCGGTATTCCTGGCCGGTGAGCTCGCGGATCTCGAACATCAGCTCATCGGTGATCTGGCGCAGCACCATGTGGTCGTCGGCCCTGTTGCGATACCGATCGGTCTTGATCGGGCGACCGATCTTGATCGTGCACGCCTTGCGAACCTTGGGCAGTTTGGCATCGGGTGGCTGAATCTGGTCGGTGCCGATGATGCCCACCGGGAAGATGGGGCAACCCACCTTCAATGCCAACCGGACAGCACCGGTGTGCCCCTTGTACAGAAAGCCATCACGGCTACGGGTGCCCTCGGGGAAGATGCCGAACAGTTCGCCACGGCGCAGCACGGCCTCGGCAGCATCGAGCGCGCTGCTGCTCTTGTCTCCCCCGCTGCGGTCGATGGGGATCATGCCCAATGCGGGAAACAGGAACTTCGTCTTCCACGAATCCATGTATTCGGCCTTGCCCACGAAGCTGATGTTGCGCCCAACGTGCAGCATGAGAAAGCCGCTGTCGAGAAAGCTGATGTGGTTCGGGCACAGGATCGCTGGCCCGTCAGCGGGCAGGTGCTCGAACCCCTCGAGGTTGAATTGCCATAGCCGCTTGGCAATGGGCAGCACGATCGCGCGCGTGCGCTCCTGCAGTTTGCCGGCGCCCGCGTCTGTCTTGCTCATCGCACGTCACCTGCCTTCCCTGCGCAGTGCATGCTCATACTGTAAACGAAGTTGCGCCACCCGCGAGACAAGAAATTCTCTCTTGCCTGAACTGCCGACAGCCGTTTGCTGTGGAGCCGCCGCAGGTCAGAGCAGCACGCCGAGCAGCGCAGCGGCGTCGGCCACGTCGTGCCCGGCCGCAGCAGCAGCGTCGATGGCCATCACAGCGGTTGCGGAATCCAGATCGTTGTCCAGCGCCGCACGCACCTGGTCGATGACCGCGTGCGACGAACCGCCCACACTCGCCTCCCACGCCTGCAGCCGGGCGAGGGCGCGTGGCATGAGCTCGTCGTCCCAGCCCCAGTCGAGCCGGTAGTGATGCTCAACGATGGCCAAACGAATGGCCCGGGGATCCCAGGTTTCGCGCAGCTTGTCGATGAACACCAGGTTGCCGAGGCTCTTCGACATCTTCTTGCCGTCCATGAAAACCATGGGACCGTGCATCCAGTGCTTGACGAACTGCTCGCCCGTGGCGGCCTCGCTCTGGGCCCGTTCGCACTCGTGATGCGGGAAGATCAGGTCTGAGCCGCCGCCGTGCAGATCGATGGTGGCACCGAGCTCGCGTAGCGCCAAGGCGCTGCACTCGATGTGCCAGCCGGGTCGACCCGGACCCCACAACGTGTCCCACGACGGTTCGTCGGGCAGCGACGGGTGCCACAGCACGAAGTCGAGCGGATCGCGCTTGTTGGGATCGTCGACGTGGCCACCGCGTTCGCGGGCGAGCTCGATCATCTGGTCGCGGGTGTAGTGCGACACGGACCCGAAGCTGGGGAACTTCGACACATCGAAGTAGACCGATCCGCCGGCCTGGTACGCGAAGCCACGCTCGAGCACGATGCCGATGAAACCGCGGATGTCGCTGATGGCCGACGAGGCACGCGGGGTGCTGAACATCGGCAACATGTTGAGCGCCGCCATGTCGCGCTCGAACCGCGCCTCTTCGCCAGCGGCCAGGTCGAGATAGTGCACGCCCAGCTGGCGGGCCTTGGCGAACAACGGGTCGTCCACGTCGGTGACGTTGCGCACGCACTTGACCTCGTGACCGAGATCGATGAGGCGTCGCTGCAGGATGTCGTAGGTGACGAACGTGGCCGCATGGCCGAGATGCGTGGCGTCATAGGGCGTGATGCCACACGTGTACATCAACACGTTGGGCCCCGGCTCGAACGGCACCACGGCCTGACGGGCCGTGTCGTACAGGCGCATTGTCAAGACGGTGTTCCTCCCGCCGCTGGTGCAGCCGCAGTCTTCGCGGCGTCCTTCTTGGCATCGCGCGGGTCGGAGCGGATTCCGGTGAGCTTGGGTGCGACGCGCGTCTTGTAGCGCACGTTGAGCTGCAGCAGCACAGCGGTGAAGGCCTCGATGGCCGTGGCATTGGAGAGCTCGCCGGCGTCGAGCGGACGACAGCCAGGAATCTTCGACACGATCGCCGCCACAACAATGGTGGCCTCGGGGTCGTCGCTGCAGATCAGCACATCGCTGTCGATCGGAGAGCCGAGGTGGCCCAACTCGGTGGCGGGAAGATGATGGAATGCTGCCACCACGCGACAACGCGGCACGGCGGCCTGCACATGAGCGGCGACGCTTCCGCGCGGCGGCACGAGCGGCTGGAACTCGTGGCCCACCCGCACCAGGGCATTGGCCATGCTGACCACGACCTTGCCTGCGAGTAGCTCCTGATATTCCTGAGCCGTGGTTGCTGCCGAGTCCCACGGGGTGGCGATGATGACGAGATCGCCCGATGCTGCGCCCGGGTTGTCGGCACATTCCAACCGGTCGGCCAGCTCGGGCCACTTGGCGATCAGCTGGTCGCGAACCTCCATCGACCGGTACTTCGACCGCGAGCCGATGATGCACGTGTAACCAACAGAAGCGAGCCGCGCCGCGAGAGCGCTGCCTGCCGGACCTGTACCACCCAAGATTCCGATACGCATGTCTTCAGCCTGCCACAACGGGTGCCCTGCGCCCCACCGGATCACAGCTAGGGTCGATTCTCATGGGTCTGCTCACTGGAAAGAACATCGTTGTCACCGGGGTGCTCACCGACGCATCGCTTGCGTTCGGTGTCGCCAAGCTCGCTCAGCAAGAGGGCGCCAACGTGGTGCTCACTGGCGCCGGACGGGCGCTCAGCCTCACTGAACGCGTTGCGCGCAAGCTGCCCGCACCCGCTCCCGTGTTCGAGTTGGACGTCACCGTTCCAGAGCATCTGGAATCGGTGCGCAACTCGGTCAGCGAGATCTGGGACCACGTCGACGGTGTGCTGCATGCGATCGGTTTCGCCCCCGCCGTCTGCTTGGGCGACGACTTCATGGCAGCCACGTGGAACGACGTGTCGGTGGCCATGAACATCTCCGCCTACTCGTTGAAGACGTTGGCCGACGCCTTCGTGCCGCTGATGACCCGGGGTGGTTCCTTCGTCGGCCTCGACTTCGATAACACCGTTGCCTGGCCGGCCTACAACTGGATGGGCGTCGCCAAATCGGCGCTCGAATCCGTGAACCGTTACCTGGCCAAGGAGCTCGGTCCCAAGGGCATCCGCAGCAATCTGGTGGCGGCCGGGCCGGTCAAGACCATGGCCGCCAAGAGCATCCCCGGCTTCAAGAAGTTCGAGGACATCTGGGACGAGCGCGCTCCGCTCGGTTGGGACGTGTTCGACTCATCTGCCGTGGCCAAGGCGGTCGTTGCGTTGCTCAGCGACTGGTTCCCCGCCACCACCGGCGAGATCATCCATGTCGACGGTGGGTTCCACGCCATCGGGGCGTAGTGGCACCGATCACCAGCGTTGGCGCGCCTCTTCGGCGAAGCCCTGCATGCCGCTGAACTCCAGCGTCAGCCCATCGTCTGTGCGCAAACGACCGGACCATGTGCCGAACACCTGATGCACCTCGCTGCCCTTGTGTTCGCCACCGCTCACGGTGTGCTTGTCATATCGAGGTATCAGCACGGCGTCGAGCTGGCCGCCGGCCGAACCGTGAATGCTGAGCGCACGGTTGCCATGCGCTCAGCATTCACGGCGGCGGTACGGTGACCGGATGGCATCCACCAACCGTCTCGCCGCGGAGACCAGTCCCTACCTGCGCCAACACGCCGACAACCCGGTCGACTGGTATGCGTGGGGACCCGACGCGTTCGCTGCCGCAACCGAGCGCAACGTGCCGATCCTGTTGTCCGTTGGCTACTCGGCCTGCCACTGGTGTCACGTGATGGCTCACGAGTGCTTCGAGGACATCGAAGTGGCCGCCGAGATGAACCGGTTGTTCGTCAACGTGAAGGTGGATCGCGAAGAACGTCCCGATGTCGACGCGATCTACATGGACGCAGTACAGGCGCTGACCGGGCGCGGCGGTTGGCCGATGACGGTGTTCCTCACGCCTGCCGGCAAACCGTTCTACGGCGGCACCTACTTCCCGAAGCCGCAGTTCATGCAGCTGATGTCCACCATCGACGACGTGTGGCGCAACAAGCAGGCCGACGTCCAGCAGAACGTCGAAGCGTTGATGGAGGCCCTCGGTCGCACCACGCTGATCCAACCCGTGGCCGATCTGCCGGGCATGGAGACGGTCAACGCAGCGCTCCAGCAGCTCGGTCAGAACTTCGATGCCGAATGGGGTGGCTTCGGTCGCGCCCCGAAATTCCCCAGCACGATGAACCTCGATCTGGTGCTGCGCTCATATCTGCATCGCCCCAACGAGGCCGCTGCAACCGTGGTGACCACCTCGCTCGATGCAATGGCCAGCGGAGGCATGTACGACCACATCGGCGGTGGCTTCGCCCGATACAGCGTGGACCGCGAATGGTTGGTGCCGCACTTCGAGAAGATGCTGTACGACCAGGCGCTGCTGGTGCGCAGCTACGTGCACGCCTGGCAGGTGTTCGGGCATGATCGATGGAAGCAGGTGGTCGAGGAGACCATCGGCTACGTGTTGGGCGAGATGACCCACCCAGATGGTGGGTGGTACTCGGCCGAGGATGCCGACTCCCCCGACGGCCAGGGCCACAGTCACGAGGGCCTGTTCTACACCTGGACCCCGGCAGAGCTGACCGAGGTGCTCGGCCCCGAGCTGGCGGCAGAGGCCACCGAGTGGTGGGGGGTCAGCCCAGAGGGGAACTTCGAGGGTCGCAACATTCCGTGCCGCATGCAGCAGCGCGGCCAACTCGCCCGGCCCGAGCGCATCGAGCAAGCTCGCCAGTTACTGTTCGCCAGCCGGGCCACGCGGCTCCGCCCGGGTCTGGACGACAAGGTGCTCACCGAGTGGAACGGGCTGTTCCTGGCCAGCCTGGCAGAGGCCGCTGCGGCGATGGGCCGCAGCGATTGGCACGCTGCTGCGGTGCGCAACGGCGAATTTCTGCTGCGCGAGCTGCGCCGACCCGATGGTCGCTGGC
>WLMZ01000113.1 GCA_009726095.1 Actinomycetota bacterium | reverse complement strand
TAGTGTCCTTGCCAATGCGTCTCGTGATTGCCCGGTGCACCGTTGATTACAGCGGCCGTTTGTCCGCCCACCTGCCCGAGGCCATCCGACTCATCATGGTCAAAGCTGATGGCTGCGTGGCCATCCATGCCGACGGCGGGGCGTACAAGCCGCTCAACTGGATGAACGCCCCCAACACCATTGCTGACAACGGCGATCACTGGGTGGTAGCCAACCCCAAGGGCGAACAGTTGGTGATCAACCTGCTCGAGATCATCCACGAGGCCGCTCACGAACTGGGCGATGACCCCGGGCTGCAAAAAGACGGTGTCGAGGCCCACCTCCAGGTGCTGCTCGCCGCGTCCCCCGATGCAATCGAACCGGGCCTGGTGCTGGTTCGCCGCGAGTACCCCACAGCCATTGGACCGATCGACCTGGTGTGCCGCGACAGCTCCGGGCAGGTGGTGGCCATCGAGGTCAAGCGTCGCGGCGACATCGATGGGGTCGAACAACTGGTGCGATACATCGAGCGGCTCCACCTCGATTCCTCGCTTGGGGCCGTGCGCGGTGTGTTCGTGGCGCAGGTGGTGAAGCCGCAGGCGAAGGTGCTGGCCGAGGCTCGCGGCTTGCGCTGGGTGGAGGTCGACTACGACGAACTACGCGGTTTGAAAGCCGACGACCTCACCCTGTTCTAGCGATGCTCTAATCTCTGCACTGCATGCAACTCGTCGAAGGTGTCATCCAGCACTATGCGTGGGGCGACCTCCACGAGATCCCACGACTGTTGGGGCACGAGCCTGACGGGCGGCCACAAGCAGAACTCTGGTTCGGCACCCATCCGGGTGGGCCGGCTCGGCTGGCAGATGGCCGACCGCTCGAGGCGGCCGCCGGTCAGCTTCCCTACCTCGTGAAGATTCTCGCTGCGGCCGCGCCACTGTCGTTGCAAGTGCATCCATCCAGCGCGCAGGCGATGCAGGGGTTCGTCCGCGAGAACGACACCGGCGTTGCCCTGGACTCGCCACAGCGCACCTATCGCGACCCGTTCCACAAGCCGGAGCTGCTCTATGCACTCACGCACTTCGAGGCCCTGTGCGGCGTTGCGCCACTGCACCTGACCGATCGACTGCTCGAAGAGTTGGGCCCAGCCGCTGCGCCGATGCGCGCCGAGTTGGGGCACGGTGGTATCGACGCGGTCATTGCGCTACTGCTCCACGATCGACCATCGCTGGCGCCCCTGCTCAATGCTGCGGCGCATCACCCCGATCCGCGGTGCCGGTGGCTGAACCGGTTGAGCCAGCTCCACCCCGGCGACCCTGCTGCTGCCATTGCGCTGCTGCTCAACTACGTGGCACTCGAGCCCGGCGAGGCCATCTACCTTGGTGCAGGCAACCTGCACGCCTACCTCGGCGGCGTCGGCATCGAGGTCATGGCGAGCTCTGACAACGTTGTGCGCTGCGGGCTCACCAGCAAGTTCGTCGATGTCGATGAGGTGCTCCGCGTGCTCGACGCCACCCCGCTCGATGACCCCCTTGTGCATCCACAGGCCAATGCCGATGGCGGCATGGTCTACCCGGTGCCCACCGCCGATTTTCGCCTGACGCACTACGAGATCGACGGCAGCGTCAGCTTCCGAGCCAACGGGCCAGAACTGCTGGTGTGCATCCGTGGCGAGACCATGGAACTGACGCGCGGGCAGTGCGCGCTGGCCACCGACGGCGAACAGGTCGAGTTGATCGGCACCGCCACCGTGTGCCGCATCGGCGGCCACTGACCCATCGGCGGCCACTGACCCATCGGCGGCCACTGACCCGTCGGCGGCCACTGACCCATCGGGACGATGGTGCTAGAGGCGGATCACTGCGGCCAGAGCCAGATCGAGCAGGTGATCTCGCGCGCTGCTCTGCTTCTCCCAGTGGCGATGGTCCCACTGGGCCGAGCTCACATCGTCGCCGGCGTAGAGCAACTGCCCGTAGACAACACCGCGGAAGGCCGCCGCAGCGAACATCGCCGCGGCCTCCATCTCGACGGTGATGCAACCCTGGTCTCGTCGCCGCGCCACCTTTGCTTCGGTCTCGCGGAAGAAGGCATCGGTGGTCCAGGTGAGACCGCGGTCGTGTGGCACGCCCGCTTCGCTGAGCACGTCATCGATGGCGGCAAGCGCACGCGGGTGCGGGGCCACGGTGGCCTCGGGCGGCGCATAGTGATAGCTGGTGCCCTCGTCGCGCACGGCGCTGGTGGGCACGATGACGTGACCGATGTCGAACCCAGCTCGCACGATTCCGGCGCCCCCGCACCCGATGATCTTTGTTGCGCCCAGTGCGATGACCACCTCGAGCGAGGTGACTGCGGCGGGCGCCCCGACACCGGGGCTCACGAGGGCGATCTCGACCCCGGCATGTTCGATGATGCACACCGGGTGGTCGCCGTGCTCGAACGGCACCTGGTGCACGGCATCGATGCCCGCTGTACGGGCACGCACGACATCGCCGAACCAGCACATCACGGCACGCTCGGGAAACCCCAGAGGCGGACGATGAATCGATGGATTGATCACCGCGTCCAGCGACGGATCGAACTCGTGAAGGGGGAGCCGGTGCGCCGGGGGCGCCGCGGTCACGTCTGCACTGCCTTGCGGATCTCCACGATCCTGTCGTGGGAGTGGTTTGCGTCGTCGCCCTTGTCGTCGAGGAGTTTGGCGCGGTCCTTTGCCGCCTCACGCTCGGCCAGCGCGGTATCCACCCTGCTGATGGCGGCGTCGGCTCCGTGCTCGTGGATGAACTCGGCCCATTCCACCAGTGCCTCGACCATCTCGCTCTCGGGCACCACAGCCACGTTGCGACCCTTGACGAACAGGTGACCGCGCTTGTTGCCGGCGGCAATGCCGATATCTGCTTCGCGGGCCTCGCCCGGGCCGTTGACGACGCAGCCCATCACCGCGACCTGCAAGGGGATCTTGCGGTCACCGAAGGCCTCCATCGCCCGCTTGGCAACGTCGATGACGTCGATCTCGGCACGCCCACAGCTGGGACATGCGATCAGGTCGACGTTCTTGCGTTCGCGCAGGCCCAACGCCTCGAGCAGTTGACGTCCGGCGCGGGCTTCCTCCACGGGATCGGCCGTGAGGCTGTAGCGAATGGTGTCGCCGATTCCCTCGAGCAACAGCGTGGAGATACCGGCGGTGGCTTTGATCAGGCCTGCCGGCGGCGGGCCGGCCTCGGTCACCCCGAGGTGCAGCGGCACGTCCGTGGCCTCGCTGAGCTGGCGATAGGCCTCGACCATCAGCGGCACATTCGATGCCTTCACGCTGATCTTGACCAGGTCGAAATCGACTTCCTGGAAATAGGCCAGCTCCTGCAACGCTGACTCCACCAGCGCCTCGGGCCGGATGCCGCCCCACTTGTCGTACAGGGCTGGATCCAGCGAGCCACCGTTCACGCCGATACGGATGGGAACCTGCCGGTCGCGTGCCTCTGCGGCAACGGCTTTGATGTGTTCGGGGCGGCGAATGTTGCCAGGGTTCAACCGCAGCCCCTGCACGCCGGCCTCCATCGCGGCCAGCGCCATGCGGTACTGATGGTGAATGTCAGCGATGATCGGGATCGGCGAGCGCGGCACGATCTGGGCCAGGCCCTCTGCCGCCTCGGGCTCGTTGCACGTACACCGCACGATGTCGCACCCGGCAGCAGCCAGGGCGTAGATCTGCTGCAGCGTGCCTTCCACATCGGCGGTCTTGGTGATGGTCATCGACTGCACCGAGATGGGCGCGTTGGCCCCTACTGGCACTTTGCCGACGTGGATCTGGCGGGTCTGACGACGCTCGAACACGTCATCAGTGTGCCACCGATCGAGGGCCTTCGCGCGTGACCCGCGGCCGGGGTTCGTCAGCGAATGGGATTGGTGATGTCGAGGTACAGGCCGGCGAACAGCACGAAGGCGAGAAAGGTCATCACCGTCATCGCCACCGGCACCATCTTGGCCACATCTGCGGTGTAGCGCCGATTCCTCCGTGAGCGAATGCGCTCGTAGGTGGCAATGGCGGCGTGCCCCCCGTCGAAGGGCAGCAACGGGAACATGTTGAGCAGCCCGACGAACACGTTCACGCCGGCGAGGGTGAGCAGGATGCCGGGCAGGCCCGTCTCGTTACCGATGGTCGAGCTGAGCCGGCTGATGCCGTACACCGTGACGGGCTGCGACGATTGGTCAGTGTTGGCTCCGGACAGGTGCTGCCAGATGTTCACCGGGTTCATCACCTTCACCACGCCCTGCACGCTCTGCCAGGCCGCAGAACCGAGATCGGTGAAACTGCTGCCGACAGCCTCCGAGACGGGGACATTCTGGAATGCCGACTTCTCACCGGAGCTCACGCCCAGATAGGCAAGGTTCTCGTTGCCGGGCGTCGGGTTGGTGCCGAGCTGCACCGCCACCGTGACCGGCTGTCCACCACGGACCAGTTCGAGCGTGGCCGTATCGCCAGGAGTGTGCGCGTGGATCAGGTCGACGAACTGCCCCGCCCGATGAACGGCCACGCCATCGATCGAGGAGATCACATCATCGATCTGCACACCGGCGCGTGCCGCCGGGCCCTGTGTCTCGATACGTATGAAGGCGACCTCGCCCGTGGGGCGGTTCTTCCCCCACACCGTGTAGACGGTGAGCAGGAGGAGCACAGCGATGATCATGTGCATCACCGACCCGGCCGTGATGACCCACATCCGCTTCGGGTACGACTTGCTGCGGTAGGCCACCGGCTCGTCGGCGGGGTCGGTCTCGTCGAGATTGTTCATGCCGATGATCCGAACGAACGCCCCGATGGGAAGCGCTCGCACGCCGTACTCGATGTCGCCGCGTTTGAAGCTCCACAGCCGCGGGCCCATGCCCATGAAGAACTGGGTCACCTTCATACCCGACTTGCGCGCGGTGACGTAGTGCCCACACTCGTGCAGGAACACCGACATCAACAGCCCAGAGACGAACACGAACACCCAGATATTGGCAATGGCGAGCACGACCAGCAGGGCCACCAGTGCCCCGAGCCCAACGACGGCCCGAGCACCGCCAACGGTCTCGTCAGGTACATCGATACCACCGCCCGCCACGACCTCGTTACGGAACTTCTCGTAGGTGTTACTCATGCGTGGAGCACCTCCTGGGCTACCCGGCGAGCGCTGTGATCGGCCCGCACGATGTCGTCGACGGACATCGTGGTGATATCGGTCGTTTCATGGTGGCGCTGCAGTACTGCGTCGCAGATCTCGGCAATCTGGCTCCATCGGATGCGCCCTGCGAGGAACGCCTCGACGGCCTCCTCGTTGGCCGCGCTGAGCCACGCCGGCGCTGTGCCGCCGACGCGACCGGCCGAATAGGCGAGCGCGAGACACCGGAACGTGGTGATGTCGGGCGGTTCGAAGTCGAGTCGGGCCAGGGCTGTCCAGTCGATGCGGCCGAACGGTGTGGCGATCCGATACGGGTAGGCCAACGCATACCCGATCGGCAGGCGCATATCGGGCAGGCTCAGTTGGGCAATGGTCGCCCCGTCGGTGAACTCGACCATCGAATGGATGATCGACTGCGGGTGCACCACCACCTCGATGTCGTCGAAGGCGGTGCCGAACAGTTCATGGGCCTCGATCACCTCGAGACCCTTGTTCATCAGTGTCGAGGAATCGATGGTGATCTTCGGGCCCATCTTCCATGTGGGGTGGGCCAGCGCCTGCGCGACCCCCACGTCGGCCAACTCGCCAGCCGAGCGCCCCCGGAAGGGGCCTCCACTGGCAGTGAGCACCAGACGCGCCACCTCCGAGCCGACACGCGCGCTCGAGCGAAGGCACTGATGGATGGCGCAGTGCTCGGAATCGACCGGCACCAACTCGGCACCCGGTGTGGAGCGCAGCGGCTGCACCACCGGGCCGGCGGCGATCAGGCTCTCCTTGTTCGCCAGCGCCAACCGCTTGCCGGCGCGCAGGGTCTGTACGGTCACGGCGAGGCCGGCGAAGCCGACAACGGCGTTGATGACGACATCTGCGTCGTCAACAAGCGCCGCTAAGTCGCCGACCACCTCGGCGAAGGGCAGCGCCTGGGCCACGGCGGCACGGGCCTGCGGATCGGCAACAGCGACCACCTTGGGCCTGAACTCCCTAGCCTGCGCGATGAGCGATTCCACCGACGAGCCCACGCCGAGCCCGACGACCTCGTAGCGGCCCGCCTCGGCGCGCACGACATCGAGCGTCTGGGTACCGATCGATCCCGTGGACCCGGCAATGGCAACACGCACAGCGCTCATGAGGATTCAGTCTGTCAGCGATTCGGGCCGAACACATGACGGCACCCATTCAGGTGCAGCACGCCACCGGCGCCACGCTCACTTCCTGACAGCGCTCACCCAGGGCTCGAGCACGATCAGCAGATAGAAGGCCGCCGGCAGAGTGAACAGGAAACCGTCGAAGCGGTCCAGAACGCCGCCATGGCCCTTGACGATACTGCCAAAATCCTTGACGTCGAGGTTGCGCTTGAACATGCTCTCCGTGAGATCGCCCAGGGGCGCCATCACGGCAACGACAATGCCGAGCAGGATCAGGTTTGGGTTGCTCCAGGTATCGCTCTTGTCGGCGATACCGACGACGACCATCGCAATGATGGTCAGCAGCGCTCCGCCAATGAACCCCTCGACTGACTTGTTCGGGCTGATCCAGCCGCGCAACGGGGTGCGCCCTGCGGCGGAACCGACGAACAACGCACCGATGTCGTTGACCACCACTCCAACAGCAAGGAGCATCAACGTGTCGGTGCCTGCGTGCCCGGGGATGACACCCGAGGTCTGTGCCCCGAGGATGAGTCCACCGAAGGCTCCTGCCAGACCGATCCAGGTGACACCGAGCGTGGTGATGGCCATGTTCGGCATCGGGCTGGAGTTCAGGTTGGGAGCTCCGATGAAGCTGATGCTGCCGGCGATGAATGCGAACACCATCACCAAGGGGATCGCCCGCTCACCCACCCAGTAGGCCGCCAACGGCGAGGCCACACAGGCCACGATGCCCACCACGCTGGCCGGCTGATACCCCTTCTCGGTGACCTTCGCGAAGTACTCGACAGCGGCGAGGCCGATGACGATCACCACGATGGCCAGCACGGCTTGGGGTTTCCAGATGATGGCACCCACGAACACGGCAGCCATGAGCGCTCCGACGGCTATTGCCGTTGGCATATCGCGTCCGCCGACACCTGCGGTTGTCGTGGTCGCCGGGACAGCGCGCACCGCGCCGCTCGGACGGCCGCTGCGCGCCGCGCGCGCCTGTTCTTCACGAGAGGTCCGCGAGCGGCCCTTCGATGGCGTGGGGCGGCCGATTCCCTCGTCGGTGGGGTCGGTTCCGATGGTGATCCGGCCGGGCTCGCGCCGGGTGGCCGTGATGGCCCCGCTGATGTCGGCATCGGTCACGTCGAAGAAGGGATCCTCCGGCGCTGCACCATCGTTGAGCGCCGCCGAACGGGGCATGTCGGAAAAATCGTCGTACCGGGCCGACGGGTCGGCCACTGCCTTGTCGTCACCCCACACCGGTGCGTTGCCCGAGAACGACGACCAGACGTCGAGGTCATCGGTTGGGTCGCGCACCTCACCACGCGGCGGGCGGCTGACGCGCGGCACCTCACCCGTTGCCGGCACGGTCCAATGAGGCATCGAGCCGGTGCTGTCGTCGAACACGATGGGCTTGTCAGCCTTGCGCCCTGGCCTGGCGTCATCGGCCACGGCATCGTCTGAGTCGGCATCCTCGCCAAACAGCGGCGGGCCGAAGTTCTCATCATCGCGCGCCCGGTGGCGCCACACGTCGTCGCTCATCGCTCCCCTTTTTTCATACCTCGAGCAGTTCCTGCTCCGTTCATACCTCGAGCAGTTCCTGCTCCGTTCATACCTCGAGCAGTTCCTGCTCCGTTCATACCTCGAGCAGTTCCTGCTCCGTTCATACCTCGAGCAGTTCCTGCTCCTTACGCAAGAACGCCTTGTCGATCAGCTCGACGTGTTCATGCGTGATCTTTTCCATCTCTTTTTCGGCCCGTTCGAGCTCGTCGGCGGAGATGGCACTGGCCTTCTCGGCCGCCTCGAGGTGCTTGCGGGCATCGCGGCGCACGTTACGCACGGCGATACGGCCGTCCTCGGCGAGGTTCTTGACAATCTTCACGTATTCCTTGCGGCGCTGTTCAGTCAGCGCAGGAATGTTGAGCCGGATGACCACACCGTCGTTCGAGGGCGAGATGCCGAGGTCGCTCTCGCGAATGGCCTTCTCGATCGCCGCCAGCGACGCACGGTCGTGCGGCTTGACGATCAGTTGACGGGCCTCGGGCACCTGGAAACCGGCGAGTTGCTGCAGCGGCACGGACGAACCGTAGTAGTCGACCATGATGCGATCGACCAGCGCAGGAGTTGCCCTGCCCGTGCGCACGCTGGTGAACTGCTGCTGTACGTGCTCGACTGCCTTGTCCATCTTTTCGATGGCTTCGAGAAGGGTCTCTTCAATCACGGGGCTAAGCGTACAGAGGCGCCAGCACGCGGAGTGCACACCACCGGAGTTGGTCAGCGATCGCGAACGATCGTGCCGACACGCTCGCCTTCAAGAATGGCCCGCAATGCTCCGTGCGCCGACATGTCAAAAACCACGATCGGCAGCTTGTTGTCACGGCAGAAGGCGATCGCCGTGGCGTCCATGACCTTGAGATTCTGGTTCATCACGTCCATGTAGCTGATCTCGTCGTACTTGGTCGCGGTGGGATCGGTACGCGGATCGGCGGAGTACACACCATCGACGCCGGAATGCGTGCCCTTCAACAGGGCGTCCGCGTCGATTTCGGCGGCGCGCAGCGCAGCAGCAGTGTCGGTGGTGAAGAACGGGTTGCCGGTTCCGGCGGCGAAGATCACGACGCGACCCTTTTCGAGATGGCGCATCGCCCGACGGCGAATGTACGGCTCGGCGATTCGCGGCATCTCGATGGCGGACTGCACACGGGTGGCCTGACCGGCCCGCTCGAGCGCGTCCTGCAGTGCCAGCGCGTTCATCACGGTGCCGAGCATCCCGATGTGATCGGACTGCGTGGCATCCATACCGGTCATTGCGCCGGTGCGACCGCGCCAGAAGTTGCCACCGCCGACGACGACGGCGACATCAACGCCAAGGTTCTCCCGAACATCGAGGATCTCGAGCGCGGTGTGGGCCAGCGTGGCCCCATCGAGTCCCGATCCGCTCGGCCCGGCCAGGGCCTCGCCCGATGGCTTGAAGACAATGCGCTTCCATCGGGGCGAGGCCACTGCCGATCAGCCGATCTCGACTTGGGCGAAGGCAATAATACTCGCCGAGCCGATCAGCTGGGCGATCGAAACCTTGTCATCTTTTGCGTAGGGCTGGTCGAGCAGGCAGACATCCTTGAAGAATCCGCCGATGCGGCCCTCGACCACCTTGGCGAGGGCGGCCTCGGGCTTGCCCTCATTGCGGGAGATGGTCTCGAGCGTGGCCCGTTCGTGGGCCACGACGTCGTCAGGGACATCGTCGCGCTTGAGGTACTTCGGACGGGCAAAAGCGATGTGCACAGCAACATCGTGGGCCAGTTCGGTGCTGGCACCGGACATCTCCACGAGCACCGCGTTCACGCCGCGGCCGCCCTGCATGTGCACGTACGAATCAAGCGTGCTGCCGGGCTTGCCCTCGATGCGCACGACATCGCCGAGCTCGATCTTTTCCTTCAACGTGATGCGCAGATCGTCGAGGATGGTCGAACGCTCGGCCACGGCCGCTGTGCCCTTGGCAACCACGAGCTTCACCAGTTCGGCGGCTTCGGCCTTGAACTGATCACTTGCGGCGACAAAGTCGGTCTCGCACTTCAGCTTGACGATGGCGCCCACGTTGCCCTCGATGAGCAGGGCGACGAGGCCCTGGGTGTTTTCGCGATCATCGCGCTTGGCCGAGGCGGCCAAGCCCTTCTCACGCAGCCATTGCTTGGCATCTTCGACGTCGCCGTTGTTCTCCTCGAGCGCCTTCTTGCAGTCCATCATTCCTGCGCCAGTCGACTGGCGGAGGGCCTGGACGTCTTTCGCGTTAACAGCCATGGTTCAGCCTTCCGTGGTTTCTGCGGGGGTCTCAGCAGGAGTCTCTGCGGTGATTTCAACAGCGGGGGCAGCGGCTTCTTCGGCTGCGTCGCCCTTGGCGGCGGCAAGGCGCGCCTCGCGCTCGGCCTGAGCGGTGGCGGCCTGGTTGCGGGCATCGGCCTGCGCAGCTGCGAATTCGGCGTCCTGCTCGGCGGTGCGCTTGGGCGCCGCCTGCGGGTTGCGCCGCGAAGCCATGTAGCGGCCCTCTTCAACAGCCTCGGCAATGATGCGGCACATGAGCGCGTTGGCGCGGATGGCGTCGTCGTTACCCGGGATGGGGAACTGGATGATGTCGGGGTCGACGTTGGTGTCGACGACGGCGATCACGGGGATCTTCAGCTTGTTCGCCTCGGTGACGGCAATGTGCTCTTTTTTGGTGTCGAGGATGAACACGGCATCGGGGCGCTGACCGAGGTTGCGGATACCGCCGAGGTTCTTCTGCAGCTTCTCGAGCTCGCGACTCAGCAACAGGGCTTCCTTTTTGGGCATTGCCTCGAACTCACCCGAGATCTTCATGCGCTCGTACTCTTGCATCTTGGAGACGCGCTTGGAGATGGTCTCGAAGTTGGTGAGCATGCCGCCGAGCCAGCGCTCGTTGATGTAGGGCATGCCGCACTTCTCGGAATAGCTCCGAACGGGGTCCTGCGCCTGCTTCTTGGTTCCGATGAACAACAC
>WLMZ01000112.1 GCA_009726095.1 Actinomycetota bacterium | reverse complement strand
AGCGCGAGCAGGAGATTGTCCGTATGCGCTTCGGACTCGATGACGGCCAGGCTCGCACGCTCGAGGAGGTAGGCCGCGAGTTCGGTGTCACCCGCGAACGTGTGCGCCAGATCGAGGCCAAAACACTCGCCAAGCTGCGCCAGCCACAGCGCAGCCAGAAGCTGAAGGAATTCCTCGACGTCGAGTAGCGCTGTCGCGCGGTCTGCGCCCGTAAAACGTGGTGTTCACCGCCCTTTCGCCGTGGAATTCTTGAGCCCCGCTGCTAATCTCAGCATGCCTTTCCGAGATAGCTCAGTTGGCAGAGCAGCTGACTGTTAATCAGCGGGTCGCAGGTTCGAGCCCTGCTCTCGGAGCCACTCGGGGTCCGTTTTCACGGGCCCCGTTTGCATATACGGGCACTGTCGAAGGCCGGCGTTGTTCGTCACGGGGTGGTAGCTCAGTGGTTAGAGCAGGGGACTCATAATCCCTTGGTCGTGGGTTCGATACCCACCCGCCCCACCAGCTCAGAGGCTATTTCTAAGAAACGGGATCGACGTTTCGTGGGACGCGGTGGGCCATTCTGGGCGGTCGCTGTGGTGCGCGAGGCGACGGACGTGCGCCAGGAGCGTCGCCGGGTTTCGCCACGTTGAAAGCAGCGGCAACGAGGTCGTTGGGGTGCATAGACTCTGTCCATGTCGATGACTGTGAATGTTCCCGACGACGTCGCTCGTCGCTTGGAAGCCGCTGCGGCGGCGCGCGGGGTCACCGTCGAGGAACTCGCCGCTGAAGTCCTGACCGACCACGTGCCCGAGGTTGGGGAGGCGCCGCGCCGCCGGCATCTCAGCTTTGGTGGGATCGGGGCGAGTCAGCATGGCATCAGCCACCAAGTTGACGAGCTTCTCGCCGACGGGTTCGGTCGCGGCTGACCCGTGCTGATCGTCGACACTGGCCCACTTGTTGCGGCAGCCGATCGAACAGACCGCCAACACCATGTCTGCCTCGAGCTGCTCGAAACCGCGTCCGGGCCGCTCGTCACTACCGCGATGGTCATCGCTGAAGCGGTGTACTTGGTGACCCGCGAACTCGGTCCGCATGCGGAACCAGCGTTCTACGACGCGATCATCAACGGCACCCTCACCGTCGAACCCCTCGGCCCAGCAGATTGGCAACGAATCCGAGAACTCGTCGATCGTTACAACGATTTGCCGCTGGGTGGGACCGACGCCAGCCTGATCGCTGTCGCCGAGCGCCTGGGAGCCACACGCATCGCCACGCTGGACCGCGCCCACTTCAGCATTGTTCGACCCGCACACTGCGACGCATTCGAACTCTCTCCGCACCCCTGACAATGGTGGATTTCGCCTGCGGAGCCCGACCGGGTGAGCAGCTTTCGGCGGCGTCGTGCTTGACCGCAAATGCAGGATTCGTCGGCCACACTGTTCGCCTGGTGCGCGACAGTCCGTGGGACGCGGTGGGCCGTCGCGGGTGTGTCGGTGTGGCTCAGCCGCTTTCGGGCAGGGTTGCGATCGTGGGCTGGCTCGAAACGACCTCGATGCGGTGCATCAGCTCGGGCGGTGTGTACATGTACACGCTGTAGTAGGGACGACCGTCGCTGAACTGGAAGAGGCCGTTGAATTTCCAGTTGACTTCTTCCGTACATGCCGCACGGATGAAGTACGTGCCGGTTTCCGAAGGAGCGATTGGGTGCAATCTGACGACGCCGTGATCGTCGGGCCCTTTGGCGACAGGACCTGTCTGGAGGTCGACGCCGTCAGGGAAGGTGAGGTCGACCGGATTTGGATCGGCAACCGCGAATCCGCCGAGGTCTGCGTATGACCCGTTGTATGGACAGGAGATGGCGACCTCGAAGGTGTCGCTGGCGCCGATAGTTGCTGGAATCGCGACTGAGGTTGGGAACACAGTTGGGTCTGGGAGTTTGAACGGTAGGCCATCGGCGCGGTCACGGAGGGTGGTGGTGGGCGCTGGTGGTGATGTTGTGGTTGTAGCAGGGTCCGGTGTTGCTGAGGACTCGGTGGCGTCGAGCGCTGCGTAGCTGCCGACGGTGAGAAGGCCGGCGAAGCAGGCGATGAGGCCAATCGTGCGTCGTTGTCTGTGCAAAGTGCGAACTAGCCCTACCGCTTTCGGTGCTGGCAACGAGGTCGCGCAGGGTGGGCCAACGAACTTGGCGCACACGCCGAGGCTGTGGGGCCTACAATGGTGCCGTGAGCAGCACCGCACGGGAGCATGACGACACCGTACCGCAGGGCACAACGCTGCTGCCGCGTGACCTGACTCCAGCCCAGCTGAAGGCGGCGCCGGTGCTGGCTTCGGTCGATTCCTTGGTCATCGACGAGCTGACCGACGAGGAGTACGACGCGTTCGTCGCTGCGCTCCGTTCGTGAAACTGGTTGTCGACACCGGAGTGTTTAGCGCATCGCTCAGCCGGCGACGCCTGCCGTCTGCCAGCCCATACCTTGAGATGCTGTCCGGGCATCAACTCTTCCTGGCCTCGGTGACTGTCGCTGAGCTGCGTTTCGGCGCGCTCGTCGCGGGGTGGGGTGAATCTCGGCGGCTCCGCCTCGAACAGGGCATTGAATCCACAACGGTCATCCCGGTCACCGACGCACTGCTCACTGAGATCGCCTCATTCCGCTTTGCCTGCCGACAAGCTGGGCATCCGCTGGCAGATCGAATCCACGCAAACGATCTCTGGATCGCTGCAAGCGCCATTCACATTGGAGCAGGACTCGTCACGGGTGACGCCGTGTTTGCCGCTGCGCCTGGGCTTAGCGTCGTCGAATGATGGATCGACCGTCGGTGCGGTGTTCCAAATGTCGTAGGGTGATGGCATGTCGCGCCTTGAGCGAATCGTGTCCGATCCGAGTATCTGTCATGGACAGCCGGTGATTCGCGGGTTGCGGTATCCCGTGGAGACGATCCTCGAACTCGTGGCTTCAGGTATGTCGAACGCCGAGGTCCTGGCGGACTACCCGGATCTTGAGCACGACGATCTTCTCGCCGCTCTGGAATACGGTGCCCTCGCCGCCGGGGCTCGGCGTGTCGTGCTCGATGGCGGCCTTGCTGATCGGTAGGCCTCTCGATCAGCCATCGCAGACCCGGCTGAAGCCGTTGTACCGTGGGACGTATGGGCCATTGCTTCAGCGCGTGGTTGGTTCAGCGGCACTCGGGCAGGGTTGCGATTGCTGGCTGACTCGAGACGACGTCGATGCGGTGTATGAGTTCGGGCGGTGTGTACATGTACACGCTGTAGTAGGTACGACCGTCGCTGAACTGGAAGAGGCCGTTGAATTTCCAGTTGATTTCTTCCGTACATGCTGCACGGATGAAGTAGGTACCAGTTTCCGAGGGGGCAACGGGGTGCATTCTCACGACGCCGTCATCGTCGGGCCCTTTGGCGACAGCACCTGTCTGGAAGTCGACGGCTTCAGGGAAGGTGAGGTCGACCGGATTGGGATCCTCGATGCTGAACCCGCCGATGTCTGCGTATGACCCGTTGTATGGACACGCGATGGCGACCTCGAAGGTGTCGCCGGCGCCGACAATGGCCGGGATCGTTACGGAGGTTGGAAACACGGTTGGGTCAGCGAGCTTGAACGGTAGGCCATCGGCGCGGTCACGGAGGGTCGTGGTGGGTGCTGGCGGTGATGTTGTGGTGGTCGCTGGGTCCGGTGTTGCTGACGACTGAGTGGCGTCGAGCGATGCGTAACTGCCGACGGTGAGCAGGACGGCGAAGCAGGTGATGAGGCCAATCGTGCGTCGTTGTGTGTTCACGGTGAGAAGTATCCCTCCCACCTGAGTTGCTGAGAACGAAGCCGCAGAGGGTGAGCCCAAGAACGTGGAGCGCTGGCTGAGGCTGTGGGGCCTACAAGGGCACCGTGAGCAGGGCCGCATGGAAGCATGAGGACACCATACCCCACGGTACAACGCTGCTGCCGCGTGACCCGTTGTTGAAACGAGAGTCGCCGTCGGGCTCTCCCTACCTCGTTGCGACGATCACCGCCACAGCTGTGCAATTCCCTGATCGACGACACGACCCACAGACGAGTGCTGCTGGTGCGGCCCGATGCCGGCGATCGGGTTGTCGTCAGCCGGGCACGGTGCCGTGCACCTGCACGATGCGCGGCAGGCTCAGGATCGACATCGGCTCGCCGGCAAACGCCCAGATCTCGGTGATCAGTTCGTTCATCTCGTCGCGCTCGACAAGCCCGGCCGCTACAGCGGCGTCGGCGATGTTTTCCAGGGTGAGCGGAGACACAGCTTTGACATCGGCATTGAAGCTTGCCGGTGATTCAACATTGAGCACGATGTTGGTCAGGCCGGCATCGGCGAGCAACGAGGGCAGGCGTCGACCGATGTAGGGGTCCACGCCACGGGCCAGGGCGGCCTGCGTGTACAGCTCGCAGTAGCGCTCGTAGGCGGCGTTGTCTGGGTAGCAGAAGCTTCCACCGAAATCGATGTCCTCGATGGTCACCACTCCACCGGGACGGGCAGCGCTGACCATGTTCCTGAGCGCCCCGGCCGGGTCGGGTAGGTGAGTGAGCAAGAAGCGCGAATACACCACGTCGTACGTGCCGCGATCGTCGAGATCTTGCACGGTACCGACGCGATATTCAATGTGGTGGATCTGTGCGGCCTTGGCCTCGGCGGACGCCAGTGCCATTTTCTCAGCGTCGAGATCGAGTCCGACCACGCGACCGCTGGGGCCGACGGCTTCAGCGAGCAGCAGCGAAACATCGCCTCCGCCGCATCCGACATCGAGGCACGCCGCGCCCGTGGCGACTCCGACTCGCTCGAGGAATGCCGTGGTCGTCGGCTGGAGTGCCCGCCCGAGTACGCGTAAGCGATCGCGGCCAGCCAGACCGCCCTTGATGATGTAGGTGTCCTCATGAGTCATGGCGGAGAAGCTACCTGCGCCTGGCAGCGAGGCCCAACGTGTCCACCGACCAGTTTCAGGCTCTCGGATCGGCCTCGGCCGGTGTGGTCAGCAGGGCGTGCAGCAGGGTCTCGCAGAACGGTGGCAGGACCCGGCGCAACGCCGTGGTGGCAGCCCGTCCAGTTGCCCGATGGACCGGTGCGATGGTGGCGAGTGCTTCCTCGACATCATCGATATAGATGTCTGAGATGGCGTCGTCGGCGACTCGCATGGCGCAGTTGGCCAGCTCAGTTTGCCAGTCGCGTTCGGCGATCAGGTCGACGATGTGTCGTAGCCAAGCGGCCACCTCGTTGGGCATCCGGTCGCGGTCTTCGTCATCGGGCACCAACCTCATCACGGCGTCGGCAACTTGGCGATCGCGCGCCGAGGTGGGCACGCCCAGCGCCGCTGCGAGGGCTGCGTCCAGCTTTGGCTTGGGAGACGGAATGATTCGCGTCGGTGACGGCATCACCCACAGAGTACGGGCCGTTGAGCGAGATCGCGACCGGCGGCGAAGCTGGCCGCTTGTCAGGCCTTCTTCACGAACTGGGCCTTCAGCATCACGCCACGACCGGAAATCTTGCAGTCGATCTCGTGGTCGCCGGCAACCAGGCGGATGTTGGTGACCTTGGTGCCGATCTTGAGGGTGTCCGACGATCCGTTGAGTTTGAGGCTCTTGATGAGCGTGACCGAGTCGCCGTCATGCAGCACAATGCCGTTGGCATCGCGGATCTCGCCGAGGGCGGCGGGGTCGTGCGTCTCGTCCTGCCACTCGTGCCCGCAGGTGACACATTCGGCGTGGGCGTCGGCTGTGAGGAGGATGTCGGTCATCGTGCAGATCGGGCACGCCGTGGGGGTTTGCATCCCTACGGTCTACCAGTGATGCAGTTGCAGGCACCCTTCGCCGGGCAGGGATGATCATCCGGAGGTGGCGGCGATCGCCTCGCCGGCGCCGATGTGGGCTCGGTCCGCCGCGGCGCGGCCCGCATACCACCCCGCCGCATTGACCTGCCGGCTCGCCATGGTGGTGATGTTGGGGAAGCTGTCGGCAACGGCTTGATCCACTGCTGCGTCGCGGTTGGCGAGGATGGGCACCAACGCCGCGCCGTACTGCTGGGCGGCCCCGGCCGAGGCGTGTTGTCGGGTGGCCTCGAGCCGCTCGCCGATGCGATCTGCGAACGCAATGAGGAATGCCCGACGGAACGACGGCGTTCGCAGACGGCGATCTGTTGCAGTGGCCTCGGCGGAGGCGTGCGTGGCCTGTACCAACAGTGAGGTGAAGAGCAGATCGGCGAGGTGCAGATCAACCGGAAAGCCCATGACGGTGGCAATGCCGATGTCGGGTGACCAGATACTGCGTGCACCGTTGACCCCGGCAATGACCGACAGCAGGCCCGCCTTTTCGTCGGCGTAGGGGCTCTCGATGTGCACCCGACGCGACTCAACGCCCGACGCAACGCGAGTGCCGCGAGCTGCGGAGGCAAGGACCGCAGCATCGATGGAGTAGCGGGTCATCATCTCTTGTGCTTTGGTCGTGAACGTTTCTGCTTCGGCTTCGAACGTGGTGGCCTCGGCCTTGGCGAGCAGCGCCCGGATGAGCTTGAGCGCCTTGGCGTCGATATCGCCGTTGCTCGCGGCGGGCGTGGGCATGATGCCCCGGTTGGAGGCACCCCAGGCGCTGGGCGGTGCCATGAGCCGGGTCTGGCGCGGTGCCGTGGCGAGCACGCCGAGCACCAGCAGACCGATGCTCAACATCTCGTCGGCGTCGAGCTGTTCGGATCGGGTCCAGACGGCAACGGGTTGGTCGTGTCCGCCGATGATGCTCTGTCGGGAGGGGTCGTAGGCGCCGATGTCGTCGAGCTGCACCAGCCATGCCTGCGGGGCGCGCTGCACTGCGTTGGTGCTGCGCGCCTCGTGGGCGATGATGGCGACAATCAGGCGTGTGGCGCGAAGCGTGCTGGCACGTTTGACGTTGTGAACGATGTCTGCGGGTTGCCAGCCCGCTTCGTACAACCGGCTCACCGAGGAATGCAGCAGGGTGCCCAGCAGGCGGCTCGGTCGCTTGGGGGACAGCGGATCGATTTCGAGTGCGGCGAGATCGTGAACGAGCCGTTTGAGGTAGTCGCCCTGCTTGTCGGCCGTGACGGCAAAGCCTGCTGCCGATGCGAGCATGCTGATGATGGCGTCGTCGGTGAGGGTGGCGGAGTTGGGGGACTGGCTGGGCGCGCCGTCCGAGCGCTGGTGTGGCGCAGCGCGCCGGGCGTTGGCGGCGCGTCGCTGTTGGTTGTGCTTTCCCATGACGACAGTGTGCCAAGGGGGTGCGCGAGCGTGCGGGTCGTGAGTCTCGATTACCGGCTGAGCGGGGCGTCGAGGTATTCCTGGAGCAGTTGGTGGAACCGCTGGCCTCCACCCTCGTTGCGGCCGAAGAGCACCTCGGTCTTTGCGCCCGTGGCGAGCGCGCGCTGTTGACGGATACCGGTGTAGTAATCCTCGTCACGCACGACCATCTCCAAGAACTCGGCGCGCTGCACGGCCTCGGCGCGCTGGGCCTCGGTGGGTTCGTCGGCGACGAAGTAGTTCTGGATGGTGGTGGAACTGCCGGGGGTGCTGCCGGGGAACAGCTGGCTGACCAGACCGCCGCTGTGATTGCCGGCAAATGAGATGTGCGGGAAGATGGTCCACACACCGCTGCACATCAGGTCGAGGTCCCAGTCGTCCTCGTGCACGTCACGTAACGCCAGCAGCTTCGGGTCGGGTGAGGTCATCCGCTGGTGTGGCCCCCATGCGCGATAGATGGCCTTGTTGCTGATCTCGGTGCCGAACGTGGCCCGGTGCAGGAACGGCAGGTGGTAAAAGTCGAGGTAGCCGTCGTAGGCGATCTTCCAGTTGGGTCCCTGCAGTTCCTTTCGCGACACCAGGTGCCAGTCGCCGAAGCCGAAGAAATCGAGCAGCTGGCCATACCCGCACAGGTGTGCATCGATATCCATGGGTGTGCCAGGAGTGAGCACAACGAACACGAGACCGGCGCGTTCGGCGCAGGGGAGCGGGGTGAGGCCGAGGCATGCGGTGTCGATGTCGCCGAAATGCTCGCGATCGGTGACGCCCACCAGCTCGCCAGATGAGTTGTACGTCCAGTTGTGGTACGGGCACGCAAAGCGTCGAGCCACACCCGCACCGTCGGGCACGACCACCGCGCCGCGGTGGCTGCAGCTGTTCACGAACGCGCTGACGGCGCCGTCGTTGCCGCGGGTGATCAACACCGGCGTGTCCATGACCGTCAGTGCCTTGTATGCGCCGGGCTCGCGTAGTTCGCCCCCCAAGGCCAGCATCAGCGGGAGACGTCGGAACAGATCGACCTCGCGCTGCCAGCGCACGGGATCAAGGTAGTTGGCGGCCGGTACGCGGTACACGGCGTCGGCCTGCGACGGCGTGTTGCCTGCTTCGACATGGGCCATGTTCTCGCGCGCCATGTCGATGAACTCGTGCCTGTTCATGCGTAACCACGATAGAAGGTGAGTTCGTCGCGTCCCATCATCAGGAGCTTGTGGCCCTGCAGGTCCATGACATCGCCCCAATGATCGCGTACGACCTCCAGCGTCAGGTCTGTGCCGGCGTCGAGCCCGGGCACGCCGATGGTGCCAACCCGCGCAACGCGTCCACCCCCCGTGCTGATCAGCTCGCCAGTGCATGGGGCATCGGGGTGGCACAGCAGTGCGGCGGCCGGCGAGCACAGGTGCGGCGGGAAGTTGTGCTCCATCCAGCGGCGGGTGTCTTCGTTGGGATTCAACGACGCAGCGCGGGTGTAGCCCATGGGAAGCACGGCGTTCACGCGGATGTTGTGTGCTTCGCCCTCTACAGCCAGCGAGCGCATGAGACCCCACAGGCCGGCCTTGGCCATCGAGTACACGGGCATGCCGGCGGCGCCCATCGAGCTACCCGAGGTGGTGAACACAATGCGTCCGCCACCGGCGGCGACCATGATCGGCCAGGCGGCGCGCGCTGTGTAGAACGAGCCGAGGAGATGGGAATCGACGATGGTGTGCAGCACGTCGTCGTCGACCGTGTCGATGGGACCCGTTGGCCCGCCGTTGCCAGCGTTGTTCAGCAGCGCGTCCAAGCGTCCGAAGCGAGCGAAGGTGTTGTCGACCAGAGCCGCCGCCTCGGCGGGGTCGGCGACGGATGCCACGTGGCTCACCGCTGAACCACCGGCGGAAACGATGTCGTTCACGGTGCGGTCGGCGTGGGTCTGCGAGACGTCGTTGACAACCACGGTGGCGCCACGCGAGCCCAGCAATAGGGCATGCTCGCGTCCGATACCGCGGGCAGCACCGGTGACGATGATGACCTGATCGTCGAAGCGAACCGGGTCGTGCGTGCTGTGGTGCGCGGGTGGTGTGGAGGTGCTCACGCCCGGGCCAGATCCAGGATGCGTTCGGCGGTGGCGGAGCCGACCGGGGTGACCGACAGGCGGCTGCCCTTTTGGAGGATCATCAGTTCGCTCTCGGCGAAGCGGGCGCGCAGTGTGTCGATGGTGAGGTAGTTCGGGAACTTCTCCACGAATGCCACCTTCACGGTCTGCCAGCGGGGGGCCTCGGGGGTGCTCTTCGAGTCGAAGTACTGCGACGTGGGATCGAATTGGGTGGGGTCGACCACGGTCGTTGCCGTGACCCGGCACAGCCCGGCGATACCCGGCGGCTGCACCTTCGAGTGGTAGAAGAACCCGAGGTCGCCAACCTTCGCGGTGCGCAGGTAGTTGCGCGCCTGGTAGTTGCGCACACCGTCCCACACGGTGGACTTCGATCGTTGAAGGTGATCGATGCCGAACGAGTCGGGCTCGGACTTGAGTAGCCAGTACTGCATAGTGCGCCCAATGTAGTGCAGCCCCTATCGCCGCTTGCCGGTGCGGCGGCTATGTTGCGCCACATGGGTGATCGACCAGTAGCAGTGGTGACCGGTGCAAGTAGAGGGATCGGCCGTTCGACGGCGATCGCGTTCGCTCGGGCGGGGTACGACGTGGTCGTCACGGCCCGGTCCGTCACGGCATCGTCGGTTCCGTTCGCCGGCACCACCACCAACGACCCCGACGCGGGTGCCACGTTGTCCGGCGGCCTGCCCGAGGTGGTCGCTGCCATCGAGTCCTGCGGCGTGCGCTGCGCCGCCGTCGCGATGGATCTCACCGACCGGGTCTCGGTGGCCGATGCGGCGGCGGCGAGCATCGCTGCGTTCGGTCGGATCGATGTACTGGTCAGCAACGCCATCTATCAGGGTCCCGGGATCAACGATTCGGTGCTGACCACCTCGCTCGAATTGGTCGACCGCGTGGTTTCTGCCGACGCGATCACGCCGTTACTGTTCGTGCAGGCAGCGCTGCCGGGAATGATCGAGCGTGGGAGCGGTGTCGTCATCCATCTCACATCCGGAGCGGCCACCATGGCCCCGCGGGCCCCGTTCGGACAGGGTGGTTGGGGTGTTGCGTACGCGATTGCCAAGGGCGGCGCCCATCGCATGGTGGGGGTGCTGCACGTCGAACTGGCTGCGCTGGGTGTGCGCGCCTACAACCTCAACCCCGGCCATGTCCTGACCGAGGTCGGTAGAGCGCGGGCTGCACGCCTGGGGGTTGAACCGACAGGTCAGTCACCGGAGATCCCCGCAGCAGCAGCAGTGTGGCTCGCAGCGGAAACCGACGACACGCGTGCCCTTGCCGGCACCGACGTGGTCGCCCGCGATGTGGTGCGCCAGCACAACCTCGCCGTGGCCGACGCCTGAACGACGCCGGCGGGGGAGTTGCCTACTCTTCGCCCTGTTCGATGGCATCGAGGAACGAATCGACGTCGTCGTCTTCGCCGCCCACCAACCAGATGACGACGCCGTCGTCGCCTTCGTCCTCCCATGGGAGCACGCCCTCTACCGAGTAACGGTCGACGGTGATGTCATCGTTGTCGTCATCGACGGGAGCGACCACGGCGAGTTCGACCTCGGCGTCGGGTGGCTGGTCTCGCAGGATGTCAATCAGTTCTCGCACACGCATCATTGCCGCCTTT
>WLMZ01000111.1 GCA_009726095.1 Actinomycetota bacterium | reverse complement strand
GTTGATGGGTGGCGGATGTACCACGGCGACGTGGTGCCCGGCTTCCCGCAGCATCCGCATCGTGGTTTCGAGACGGTCACCTACGTGCGTCAGGGGCTGATCGATCATTCCGACTCCATGGGCGCTGCGGCGCGCTACGGCCGCGGCGATGTGCAGTGGCTCACCGCCGGTGGCGGGGTCGTGCACGCCGAGATGTTCCCGCTGCTCGATCAGGGCGCCCCGAACCCGGCCGAGCTGTTCCAGATCTGGATGAACCTGCCCAGCGTGGACAAGATGGCCGAACCACATTTCACGATGCTGTGGGACGACGCCATCCCGCGCCTGCGCCACGTGAACGCCGATGGCCACCTCGCCGAGGTCACGATCGTGGCTGGTGTAATCGGCGATCTCGAACCGCCGAACCCGCCCCCGCACTCGTGGGCCTCGCGCGTCGACAGCGACGTGGCCATCTGGCACATCCGCATCGAGCCGGGCGGGTCATGGACGCTGCCTGCCGCCCGCTCTGGCGACACCATCCGCACGCTGTACGTGTTCGAGGGCGAATCGCTGGAGATCGGCGACGAGCACATCGGTGCACGGACCGGTGCCTCGGTGCGCTGCGACGAACCAGCGCTGTTGCGCAGTGCCACGGGTGTCGAGGTACTCGTGCTGCAGGGTCGTCCCATCGGCGAGCCGGTGGCGCAGTACGGACCGTTCGTGATGAACGACCGTGCAGGCATTGAGCAGGCGTTCAGCGACTATCAGCGCACAGGGTTCGGCGGATGGCCGTGGCCCGTTGATGGACCCGTTCATGGCAGTGACCCGCACCGCTTCGCCCGCCGCCCGGACGGTACCGAGGAGCGGCCGGCGGTGTAGCCGAGCCGTTGCGCCGGGCCCGACGCCTGTCTCAGCTGAGATCGAACCAGACGGTCTTCTTCTCCACGTACTGGTCATACGCGTAGATCGACTTGTCGCGTCCGCCGAAACCGCTCTGCTTGAAGCCGCCGAAGGGCGTGGTGATGTCGCCTTCGCTGTAGCAGTTGACCGACACGGTGCCCGCCTGCAGACGCCGGGCGATGGTGTGCGCTCGGGTGACGTCGCGTGTGAACAGGCTGGCCTGCAAGCCGTAGGACGTGTCGTTGGCAACCCGGATGGCGTCCTCGTCGTCGTCGACGGCGATGACGGCCATCACCGGGCCGAAGATTTCCTCGCTGGCAATGATCATGTCGGGGTTGACGTTGTCGAAGATGGTGGGGGCGATGAAGTAGCCGCCGGCGTTGGGGCCGATGGCGCCTTCGTAGGCCAGCGTCGCGCCTTGCTCGAGGCCGGCGCGGATGTAGCCGCGGACCTTGTCGTATTGCTCATCGGAGATCATCGAGCCGAGCAGGTTCTCGGGGTCATAGGGGTTGCCCGTTGTCCAGGTGCGGGTCTCGGCAATGACGTGTTCGAGCAGTTCGTCCTTCATCGATCGGGCCACGATGAGGCGGGAGTTGGCTGTGCAGTTCTGGCCCATGTTCCAGAACGCAGCGTTGACGGCATGCTTGGCAACGGCGGCGAGATCGCCCGCGTCGGACAGCACCACGCACGGGTTCTTGCCGCCGCATTCGAGCACGGTGCGCTTGAGGTTGGTGTCGGCCGAATAGCGCAGGAACATGCGCCCAACCTCGGTGGAGCCGGTGAACGAGACCGCGCCGATACCGGGATGCAATCCGATGGCCCTGCCGGCGGTCTCGCCGAGACCCGGCACCACGTTGAACACGCCGTCGGGAACGCCCGCCTCGGCAGCGAGTGCAGCAACCTTGAGTGCCGTCATGCTGGTGAGCTCTGCGGGCTTGACAATGACGCTGGAGCCACCGGCGAGCGCCGGGCCGATCTTCCAGCCCAGCATCATCAGCGGGAAGTTCCACGGAAGCACGACAGCGACCACGGGAATGGGTTCGCGCACGATGATGCCGAGTGCCTGGCCGCCCGAGGGCGACGACTGGTCGTAGATCTTGTCGATGCCCTCGGCGAACCACTCGATGCAGCGCGCCGTTTCGGGTACATCGATGTTGAGGCAGTCGCGGATGGGCTTGCCGCTCTCGAGGCTTTCGAGCACTGCGAGTTCGACCCGGTCGCGGTCCATCAGACCGGCAAGGCGCTTGAGTGTGGCCTTGCGCTCGCTGGGGTGGCTCTGCGACCAGATGCCCGAATCAAATGCCGTGCGGGCCGCGGTCACGGCAGCATCGACGTCGGCAACGTCGCAACTGGCAATGTTGGCAATGATCGTACGGTCGGCCGGGTTGACCGACTCGAAGGTCTCGCCGGACATGCTGCTCACGTAGCGGCCACCGATGAACGCCTGCATCGGTCGGGTCACGGTTGCAGCGAGTGCGGTGATCGCGTCTCGGCTCAGTTCGGCGTCGCTCATGGCATACCTCGGGTGGTCTCGCGGCTGCACGGCGCGGCCGACATTGTCTCGGCGAACCTTAACGAATCTGTCGAGTGGGTGTCAGGCCCGACCGAGGTGCTCGCGCACTGTTTTCAGCCACACCGCTGGATGGGTGAGCTGC
This sequence comes from Actinomycetota bacterium, assembly GCA_009726095.1. Lineage (GTDB taxonomy): Bacteria > Actinomycetota > Acidimicrobiia > Acidimicrobiales > Ilumatobacteraceae > WLMZ01. The sequence goes on along the minus strand of WLMZ01000111.1, from coordinate 8,497 downwards.
GGGCTGTGCCACGCACCCTCGATGACGACGAGCCTTCCGTCGGCCACTGCAGCGGCCATCGGTGCAGCATGGTCGATGAATGGATGGTCGTGCTCGCCAGCGAGCACGGTGACCGGGCAGGTGATCTCGCCGAGGCGTTCGGCGATGTGCGGTTCAACCGTGAAAATCTCCAGCCCCAGTTGACGTGCCGCAACCGGGTCGATGCCATGTTTGCTGACGGCATTGTCGGCGGCCCAGGCGGCCGGGACAGTGGTGGCGATGACCATGGCCTCGGGATCGGTGCCGGGGACCTGCAAGAAGGCGTGCAGATCGGCATCGGCGACGTTGGTGAGCCACCGTTCGAGGGTGGGGACGCCGATGTCCATGCGCCACGCAGTGGTGTCCATCAAGATCAACGAGCGCACCAGATCGGGCCGGGCGAGCGCGAACTCCAGCACGACCCGTCCCCCCATCGAGTGGCCGAGCAGATCGAAGGGCTCGCCCACCACGGTCTCGGCCCAGGCCTCGAGGTCGGCCACCAGACGGGCGATGTTGTACGTGGAGGGGTCGCCTGTATTGGTCGAATCGCCGTGGCCGCGGTGGTCGTAGGCCAGGACGCGGCGGTCGGTGCTGAGCGCATCGACGTGCAGGGTGAAGTCGTGGGCGGAGCCGGTCCAGCCATGCACCAAGACGAAGGGTCGGCCCTGGCCGCGTTCTCCCCAAGCCAGCTGAACGCCGTCCACGGCAAATCGTTGATCACACCACGTTGTCATGTCGCCCCTGCCCTGAACCCCGCGGCGACGTTAGCGCCACTCGCTGCCGGTGGGAAAGGTGAGCGCAGCGACGGATGCAGTGTGCAGGTTCGCCGAATACCCCGGTGCCCCCGGGAGTAGATAGCGGCCATCGCGGACGATGGCAGGGTCCACGAAGTGCTCGTGCAGGTGTGAGGCGTACTCGGTGGTTCGGTCGTCGAGGCTCGCGCTGACAGCGATGTAGTCGATGGCCGAGATGTGCTGTACGTACTCACACAGCCCGAGGCCTCCGGCGTGGGGGCAGACGGGGATGTCGAACTTCGCAGCGAGCAACAAGATGGCGAGCACCTCGTTGAGCCCGCCGACCCTGCACGCATCGGCCTGCAGGTAGTCGATGGACCCCGCCTGCAGCATCTGCTTGAACACGACGCGATTGGCGACGTGTTCGCCGGTGGCCACACGGATGCCGTGCGGGGCGAGTGCCCGGCGAATTTCGGCATGACCGAGGATGTCGTCTGGCGAGGTGGGCTCCTCGATCCAGCGCAGGTTGAAGCCATCGAGTTGACGCATCCACTCGATGGCTTGGGGAACATCCCAGACCTGGTTCGCATCAACCATCAGTTGCACGTCGTCGCCAAGTTCTTCGCGCATGATCTCGCAGCGGCGCCGATCGTCGGCCACGGAGATGCCGACCTTGGTCTTGAAGCTTCGCCATCCGTCTGCATACAGCTCGCGGCACAGCTCGCGCACCTTGGTCTCGGGATATCCGAGCCACCCAGCCGAGGTGATGTAGGCGGGGTAGCCATCGGTGTGTAGTTGAGCGGTGCGGGCGGCCTTGCCCGGGGCGGCGGCGCGAAGGAGATCGAGTGCCTCATCGCGGCTCAACGCATCGGAGAGGTAGCGGAAGTCGATGCAGCCAACGAACTGTTCGGGTGTGAGGTCGCAGACCAGCTTCCACACAGGCACGCCCTGCTGCTTGGCCCACAGGTCCCACACGGCGTTGACGAGCGCAGCGACGGCGAGGTGGATGACGCCCTTCTCCGGCCCGAGCCAACGCAGTTGGCTGTCGCTGGTGACGCTGCGCCAAAAGCCGGCCATGTCGCCGGTGATGTCGGCGAGGTCGCGACCGACGACGTGGTGAGCCATTGCCTCGATAGCGGCGCAGCACAGTTCGTTGCCGCGGCCAATGGTGAAGGTGAACCCCTGTCCCTCCAGGCCGTCGACGTGATCAGTGTGCAGAATGGCGTACGCCGCCGAGTAGTCGGGGTCGGCGTGTGCGGCATCGGAGCCGTCGAGGAAGCGTGACGTTCGGGCGCGGATGTCGCGGGTTGTCAGGCTGGTAATGCGTGTCATGGTGTGGGTGTTCCTCTACATGTGTCGAGCTCGGACCAGAGCGCCTCGGGGATGTCGGTGTCGATCGCAGTGGTGTTGGCCAGTACCTCGGCGGCGCTGCGTGCGCCGACGATCACCGATGACACGGCGCGATGTCGCCACGGAAAATGGATTGCTGCTGTTGCTAGTGGGACACTGAACGTGCGGCAGATATCGGCCATCCGATGCGCGGTCTCTCGCAGCGTCGCTGGAGCGGCGCCGTAGTCGTAGGTGGCATCGGCCGTCGGGTGGGCAAGGATGCCGCTGTTGAACACGCCACCGACGATGACCTGCACACCGTTTGAGGCGCACGTGTCGAGCAGGCCACCCGGCAACCCGGCGGTGCGGTCGAGCAGCGTCCATCGCCCGGCGACGAGGACTACGTCCAGCCCGATGTCGGCGGCGCGCGACGCGAACCGAGTGAGCATCGCCACCTGGTTCATGCCGATGCCGATGGCGCCAATGGTGCCCTCATCGCGCAGGCGTACCAGGGTGGTCATTGACGTGGCGAGGGCTTCGGCTTCGTGTTCGTCGGGGTCGTGCAGCAGGGCGAGGTCGACATGGTCGGTCCCCAAACGGGTGAGGCTTTCGTCGAGCGCTCGTCGAATCCCGTCGGCCGAGAAATCGAACACCGGTCGCACCGCAGGGATGCCGTGGAAGATGGTGTTGGGGTCGATGCCGGGAACGAGCACGCGACCCACCTTGGTGGAGATCGTCAGTTCTGCGCGGGCGACCGAGCTGCTGCGCATCGCTGCACCCAGGCGCGTTTCTGCAAGACCGTGCCCGTACTGAGGTGCCGTGTCGAAGTACCGAATGCCGCAATCGATCGCGGTTGCCACGGTGGCTGCAGCATCCACCTCGCTGACCTCATCGTAGAGACCACCTAGGGGCGCCGTGCCGAGCCCGTGCCGAGGGATCACATTGCCGTCCATCCGCCGTCGATCACCATCGCGGATCCGTTGGCGAACCGGCCATCGGGTGATGCCAGGAAAAAGATTGCCGCCGCGACCTCGTCGGGTGAGCCCATGTGTCCGTCGAGTTGGCGTTGCTCCATCGACAGTCGTTTGGCCACCGGGTCTTCGGCGGTGGCGAGGATCTTGCCGATCCACTCGGTGGCCACGGTCCCCGGGCACACGGCATTCGCGCGGATGCCCAGGTGCGCGTAGTCGGCGGTGAGCGCCCGGGTGAAACCGATCACGGCAGACTTCGAGGTGCAGTAGGCGGAGCGATCGCGAATACCGACGAGCCCCGCCACGCTGGCCGTGTTGACGATGATGCCTGCGCCGCGGTCGAGCATGCCCGGCAGCACAGCCCGGCACGTGTGGAACATGGAGTGCACGTTCACGTCGAAGGTGCGTTGCCAATCCTCCCAGGTGGATGACAACAGGTCGGCGGCAACGCCAATGCCAGCGTTGTTGACCAGCACATCGACGGGCCCGACCTGTGCCGCGACCGCAGCCAGGACTGCGGCCACTTCGTCAGCATGGCGCACGTCGACAGGGTAGGGATGGGCGTCGAGCGCGGCGGCCTCGCGGGCCAGTCGCTCGGCGTCGACGTCGAGCATCACGACGGTGTCGCCATTGCGGCTGAAACGTTGTGACGTTGCGAGACCGATACCTGATGCCGCGCCGGTGATGACAACGACTCGCGCCGTTGGATGATCAACTACATCCGTCATGTGTTCCCCCTGGGATATGTGGCAGAGCTGTCCGTTCGTGGACGATCGCACCGCGCTGCGACGATACTGTCTGGCGGTGAGATCACTTCGTATCGCAATTATCGGGGGACCGCAGTACGACCAGATCGATGCGTCCCTCGCAGCGTTCACTGCGGCCACCGGGGTTGCTGTCGAGGTCGCGTACCGCGATGCTCACATGTCGTTGAACCGCCACGTGGCGGAGTCCCTGTCTGGCGGCGGGCACTACGACCTGGTATCGACCCACTCGAAGTATGCGCCGTCGCAGGCACATGGGCTCATGCCGCTCGATGAGCTGGTCCCCAACGAGCGGCTCAGTGAGATGCACCCATCAGCGCTGGGCTTGTGCCGAGTTGACGGCACCTTGATGTGCCTGCCGCGCAACATCGATGCGCGGCTGTTGTTCATCAATCGAGCACTGGTCGACGATGCGTGGGAGCCCGGGTCATGGGCCGATCTGCGCAACACCTTGACCGACCTCTCCCAGCGCATCGGCGTTCCGGGCTATGCGTTCCCTACGCGTGATTCCGGTCTGTTCGGCACCTTCTACGAACTCGTTGCAGCGTTCGGTGGGCACCTGTTCGATGACGAAGGAGGGGCACACTTCGACTCACCCGAAGCGGCCGCTGCCCTGGAATGGCTCGTCGATGCCAGCAGCATCGATGGTATGACGCCTCGATCGATGGCGGCCGATGGGTGGTACTTCGATGAGGTGTCGGCCGGTTTCCGCGCGGGTCAGGTGGCGGTTGTTGCCGACTGGCCCGGCTACTACGGCCTGCTCGCAGCGCAGCCGGGACTGCGCGAGACGACCCGCGTCCTGCGCTCGCCGGTGGGTATCGACGGCCGGCGCCACGTGTACGCCGGGTGTCATGCATGGGCGATCCCGTCCGGAGCCACCGATGTTGGTCTCAGCATGTCGTTGCTCTTGCATCTTTCTGCGCAGGAGACTGCGCGTGTCGACGCGACGGCCGGCATGGTGCCGGTTCGGCTCGATGTTGCGATGCCGGCCGACCATCCGCTCGACGTCGCCCGCGCAGAGCTGCTGAGGTTCACGGTGGCCGACGATCTGCTGACATTCCCGCCGTTGGCGCACTATCCCGAGATCGAGGATGCCGCATCGGTGGCGCTGCGCGCAGCGCTGGTGGGTTCGTGCTCGGCCAGCGACGCGCTTGCATCCATTTCGATCTGATTCGTCTCAGTCGGGAACGAGAACGATCTTGCCCAACAGCTGTTTGGTGAGGAACTGCTGTTGGGCCGCAACGATCTGGCTGAGGGGGTACACCGCCGAAACGAGCGGCCGGATCTCGCCGCGCTCGATGTAGCCCACGAGGTTGGCGAACACGCCTCGATCGAGCACCGTGCAGCCGCGCAGGGTGAGGTCCTTCAGGTACAACGTGCGCAGATCGAGCTGGACGATGGGTCCGGCAATGGCGCCCACCGTTGCAGCGCGGCCGCCGCGCCGGAGCACATCCAACAACTGTGGCCAGGCCGGTCCGCCGACGACATCAATGACCACGTCGACCGAGTCGCGGCCGAGAGCGGCTACGAGATCGCTACCGCTGGCAAGACACTCGTGGGCTCCGAGGGTTGCCAACTCGGCGAGCTTGGAGTGGCCGGCTACTGCCACCACGTGGCAACCCCTGCGCCTGGTCAACTGCACAGCGGCAGAACCAACGCCCCCCGACGCGCCCGTGACGAGGACGGTCTCGCCGTGCGCCAGATCAACCCGGGTCAACATGTTCTCGGCAGCCGAATATGCGCACGGGAACGACGCCAACTCGGTGTCGGTGAGCGTGCTGTCGATGCGATGGGCATGTACCGAGGGCGCTGTGGTGTAGTCGGCGAATGCACCGTCGCGCTCGGACCCGAAGTACTGCGCTTCGTATGGGGCCCACCCCAGCGGTTCGCGAAACACCGGTTCGATCACGACGCGCTCGCCGATGCGTGCAGGGTCGATGCCGTCGCCGACTGCGACGATGGTGCCGCACGCGTCGGCCCCCTGGATGCGGGGGAAGTGAAAGGCCTCACCCGTCCAGCCGGCCTCGCCGCCGTCGGCCACGCTGTCGGCGTACCAACCGATGCGCGTGTTGATGTCGGTGTTGTTGATGGCAGCGGCGCCGATGCGCACCAGGACCTCGCCCCGCTGTGCGGTCGGTATCGCTACGTCGGTGCGGTACTCCAGCCGATCAAAACCACCGTGGCCGGTGAGCAAGACAGCGCTCATCGTGTTGGCGTGCGTGCGGTTCATGTGGGTTCGCCATCGCTGAGGTCGACCTCTGGGTACGGCCAATTCGCAGGAACTGCACCGTCGAGGTACCCCTGTCGCAGGCGGGTGAACCAACGTCTGCTGCCGGCCAGGCCGCCCGGGCGCGAGCGGCGCAACCACAACTCTGCGTGTCGTTGGCCAAGACCATCGGCGCGTTCGGCGAGCAGCGTGCGTTGCCCGACGCTGATTGAGGCCATGGTGCCGTCCCCGTGCAGACGACCCTCGGCGTCGTCGAGGGCCAGGGCTACCGCCTCGGCCGCCCAACGGAGTTCGTTGGCATCGACATCGATACGCGGTGCGAGCAGGCTCAAGCCATCGTGGATCTGACCGCGTGCACTATCGAGTTCGTCGAAGGTGAGATGGCGGACCCGTGCCTGTGGGAGGTAGAGGTGGCGCACGAAGGCCGAGCAGTTCGGCCGCTGGGAGGCAGTGGCCAGATAGACGTTGCCCAACGCGATGGCTGCCGGGTCGCACGTCAGCGACAGGTCGATGTCGGCGTTGCTGCCAGCACACCATGACATCGCGGCACCATAGGCGTAGCCGACCATGCTGACAGCGCCAGGTTGATGATGGCCCCAGTCGCCCCAGTCGGTCATCAGCATGCCGGTTGCCCCGCCGTCGCGCGCAGCGCGCGCGGCCGCTGTGGTGTTGGCGCGCATGTTGGTGGTGCGGCCCAGCAGGCTCTGCCAGCTCGAGGTGCCCGGGCAGACCCACCGGCTGCGTCCCTGCTCAGTCAGGGCACTGATGCGTTCGTCAAAGGGGTGGTCGGCCTCGTAGCCCCATTCCGTGACGGTTACGTTGTCGGGCAGCTGCCCGAGCACCTGAGGGTGATGGGCCAAGACGTCGCCCCACACCAGGACCTCACGATCGCGCAGGGCCGGCAGGGCGCACAGGCGCCGTACCCAGTCGACATAGTCGCCGATGCGTTCAGCGGGCAGTTCCCACGGTTCGTCCATGCCGATGTGGACGCGGTTGGCAGAAAAGAGCGGTACCAGTTCGTCGAGGAGCGATGAGACGAACTCGAAGGCCGCCGGATTGGACGGGTCGAGCGTGGTCGGCCCGCGGTGCAAGCCCATGATGTCGAAGCCATCGGGGCGCAATGCGAGCGAGCGATAACGGGGGAGGCGCAGCCACCGCTCGGCATGACCGAGGCAGTTCTGGTTGGCCACCAGTTCGATGTGGTGTGCTGCGCAGTAGCGGTCGATGTCGACGATCTCGTCGGCGGTGAACGGGCTGGCCGAATCCCAGACGTCGCGGTGATCCACGTAGGCGAAGGTGTGCTCGAAGTACAACTGCAGCTGGTTCACCTTCCATCCGGCGAGCTGGCGGATCAGTCCCTTCAGCGCCGCCACCGTGGGGACGCGGTCCCGGCTGACATCCAACATGACGCCACGTACGGCGAGATCGGGCCAATCCTCGATGACCACGCCGGCGGCCGGCGAGCCGAGTTGCCCGAGCGTCATGCGCGCATAGTGCTCGCCGAGATCATCGGCGGCATCGATCCGTACGCCGCTGCCGTCGATGGTCAATCGGTAGCCCTCCGCCGGCAGGTCGCCCACCTGACACACGTCGACGCTGTCGATGGTGAACTCGCCGCCGGTACGGGTCATCCGCCGGGGCAACGGGAGGAGCGCCTCGAGGCGATCGGTCGCTGTCATCATGGTGAGTCTTTCACCGTTGGCGCCGCGGTGGCGACGCATCCGCCCGTCGCCGGCCCGTGCTGTCCTAAGGTTTGGGGGTCGACGGCACTCGATGCCCACAGAACCGGAGGATGCTCAATGTCTGATTTCCCCCCACCTGGTGATTTCTCGGGAACCTATCCCGGCACCTTCTCGGTCACCTACGACGTCGTCTATTCCGAGACTCGCAATCGCCTCACGAATGCGTTCCGGATGATCCTGATCATCCCGCATCTGATCCTGGCCAACGTGTGGCGCTCGTTCGCCCAGGTGCTCGGGCTGCTGCAGTGGTTCACGGTGTTGTTCAGCGGCAAGCGCAACAACGGCATCTGGAGTCTGCAGAACGATTTCATGGGCTACGCCACGCGCGTCTCGTCGTACGGAAGCCTGTTGTTCGACAGCTACCCTCCGTTCGGTCTGGACCCAGGCGCCACCGGGGTGACCTACCACCTCGACTATCAGGAGTCTGCGAACCGGCTCACCAACGCGTTGCGGCTCATCTGGGCGATCCCTGCGATGGTGGTCACGATCGCCCTGGCGATCGCCGGGGCCTGCGTGACGCTGGTGTCGTGGTTCGGCATCCTGTTCACCGGCAGGCAGTCGCGCGGCATGTTCGACTTCCTGGTGAAGGTGAACCGTTACAGCACGCGCGCCAACGCCTACCTGATGCTGATGACCGATACGTATCCGGTGTACGAGTAGGCCCGGTGTACGAGTAGGCCCGGTGTACGAGTAGGCCCGGTGTACGAGTAGG
>WLMZ01000110.1 GCA_009726095.1 Actinomycetota bacterium | reverse complement strand
GCTGGCACCGTTCGTGGCAGGCCCAGGGCAGCCCGCACGCCCGCCACGATGCCCTCGCCGCCGACCACGCCAACCTCATCGATGCCTTCACCCGCCTAGCCGAGGCCACGGGCGAGGCCCGCTGGATCGATGAGTCGATCGCCGTGGCCGACACCCTGCTCGACCATTTCTGGGACACCGATGCCGGCGGCGTGTTCACCACCGCCGACGATGCCGAAGCGCTGATCGTGCGCCAGAAGGACCTGATGGACAACGCCACCCCGTCGGCCAACTCGGTCGCTGCGGTGGCGCTGTACCGACTGGGTGCGCTCACCGGGGAGACCCGTCTCAACAACCACGCCGACCAGACGCTGCAGCTGCTCGGGCGGGTGATGGGTCAGACGCCGGCCGCGTGCGGCAACGCCATGGCAGCGGTGGACATGCGCTCCTCCGGCATCACCGAGATCTTGATCACCGGCGATCGTTGCGACCTACTCGATGTCGTACGACAGCAGTGGTTGCCCAATGCCGTGGTGGCCTGGGGTGAACCGTATGACTCACCGCTCTGGGACGACCGACCTGACGGGTTCGCGTATGTCTGTCGTCACTTCACGTGTGCACTCCCTATCTCCGCGGCGGCAGATCTGCAATCCTTGTTGTCAGGAGAATGATTCGGGCCACTGTCCGGAGCACACCGGCCGTCCAGTTGTCCGATCGACGAAAGGACCCAACATGAAAGCCAAGTCCCTCGCAGCCCTCGGCGCTGTCGTGTTCCTCAGCCTCACAGCCTGTGGCAGCTCGAAGAAGGCCTCCCTGACCGAGGCCACCAGCGCTGCCGGCACCGAAGCCACCAGTCAGACCGACAACACCCCCGGCCAGGGTCTGGGTACCATCCCGCCGTTCAGCGTCCCCAACCTTCCCGGCGTATCCAGCGACTGCATGGCGCTGATCCAGACGATGGCCGGCGCATTCAGCGGGCAAGACGTGAACTCGCTCGACGCCCTGCCGGAGGCGCTCAACAAGCTGGCTGCAACCGCTCCCGACAACATGCAGGCCGACTTCAAAACGATGGCCGAGGGTTACGCAAAGCTGGCCAAGCTGTACACGAAGTACAACAACGACTTCACCAAGCTGCTGACCGATCCCGATGCCGCCAAGTTTTTCAGCGACCCTGCCTTCACCGCCGCGGCCGATCGGGTGAGCAAGTACATGGAAACGCAGTGCCCCAGCAGCTGAGCTGACTACCAGCCGCCCGAATGGATGATCTCGGTCGGGGTGCGGCGCACGCGATTCGCGCTGCGCCCCGCACCGGGCGCAAGCTCGGGCCAACCCAGGGCAATCGCGCCCAGCAACTGCAGGTGCTCGGGGATGCCCAGCGATGCGCGTAACTGCGCCTCACCGTGGAAGACACCGAACAGCAGGGCGCCAAGTCCCGCATCGTGCGCCGCCAGCAGCAATGTGTCCACGGCCATCGCTGCATCAATGGTCCAGTACGGGGTGGGCCAGGCGTGCACACCGTCGCCGAGGCCGGTTCGGACCTTGTCGGGTTCGGCGTATCGCTGCACGTATGCCTCGGGGTCGGCCAAGGGCAGGGCAATGACCGGGGCACGCAACAACCCCGGCCAACGGAACGTGGACCGACGCTCGTCGGGCAAGGTGACGTCCCAGAACCGGGCCGTATCGGCACCCTGCAGCACCACGAGGTGCCATCCCTGGGTCTTGCCGGCGCTGGGCGCCCGCGAGGCCAGATCGACCAGAGCATGCAACACCTCGGTGGGCACGGGACGGCCATCGAACGAGCGGGTCATCCGCCGCGACCGCACGACCGAGGGGAATGAACCGCTCAGCGCGCCCCGAGCTTCACGAGGTCTTCGGCCATGGTCCAGCCGTGAACGACGAGCACGCCGCCCTTCTTCACGTTGACCGTGGCGAACTGGGCGGCGACATCGGGGTTGATCTTTTCGGGCTTGAGCGACTCGTGATCAAGAAAGCCGCTCTGGCCATTTGATTTGGCAACGAAGGTCTGCTCGTCGTAGGTGGAGTCAACGCCAAAGCGCTTGGCCAGACGGCGACCCCACGCGCGCTCCTCGCCCACTGCCCGGTGGGCGGGACGGGGGATCAGCTCGGTGAGCGACTTGAATGCTTCAAGACCATCGGGCGTAATGAAGCGGGTACCGACCACGACGTCTTCATCGGGGAAGGCCATGAGCGCTCGATGGTAGGCCTCGCCCATGAGCCCCTTGAGTACCTGATCGCGCTTGGTGGTGCGCTTGACGCTGATGAGGCCGAGCAGCACACAGGGCGTGCCCCCAATGCGCTCGAGCGTGGCGAACATGATGCCGTGCAACACGCCGTCGATACGAGCACAGGTGCTGAGCACCCAATCTTCCTTCGCCTTGGAGACGTTCCCGATGTCGAACGCGCCACCCATGGACGCCATCTCATCGAGGTCGGCGTCACTGAGCGCCGCGCAGTCCCTGGTGTCGACCTGGATTGCCATCGCCCTACATGCTCCCCGTTGTCGTGGCACTGCAAGGGCTGCAGTGCGATTCCAAACAGGTACCTATTCTGCCACCAATTCCGGCCCTTTTTGGCCACAGGACGAAATCAGCCGAGTACAAGGGCTTCCGGGTGCGTGGTTGAGCACCCGACGAAGGGTCAGAGCATGACGGCATCGTGGCCGAACGCCACGCGCAATTCGCCCACGGCGCGATCAAGGTCGACGCAGAAATCATCGGCCAGCCGCAGGGTCTTGCCGGCGCCCAACTGCACGAACACCTGCGAATCACCCGGGTGATCACGCAGGATCCGCTTCAACTGGTGGATCTTCGTCTCGTTGAGCATGTCGGCCGGCAGACGCAACCGCAGAGGCGACGAATTGCCCGTGTCGAGCCCCTGGAGCACCGAGATGTCCTGGGCCATGAAACCAACGCGCGTCTCGTCCTTGCGGTCGAGGCGGCCCTTCACGGTGACAATGGCATCGTCGACCAACTTGTGGCCCTGCTCGGACAGCATGCGCGGGAACACGGTGATCTCCATCGACGAATCGAGGTCTTCAAGCGTGAAGACGGCCATCTGATCGCCCTTTTTGGTGAACTTGCGCGACAGACCGGTGATGACACCTCCCAGGGTGAGCTGCGAGCCGTCGTCGCGCTCGGCGGCCTCGGCGATGCTGCAATCCACCTTGCGGCGCAGCGCCGCCTCCACGCCCAACAGCGGGTGATCGCTGATGTACAGACCGAGCATTTCCTTTTCGAACTTGAGGCGATCGGCCTTGTCGAATTCGGTATCAGGAATGGAGACGCGCTCGTCGAAACCGTTCGGCTCGTCGGAGCCGATTTCGCCGAAGAGGCTCATCACGCCCTGATCGCGCTCGCGACGGCGCACCACGGCGCCATCGATGATCTGCTCGAACACCATCAGTAGGCCACGACGTGGATGGCCGAGGCCATCGAACGCACCGGCCTTGATGAGCGATTCGATGGTTCGCTTGTTGAGCACGGTCTCTGGCACGCGCTCGACGAAGTCGTAGAACGACTCGTAGGGGCCGTTCTTGCTGCGCTCGGCAACGAGATGCTCGACCAGGCCCTCGCCGACGTTTCGCACGGCAGACATCCCGAAGGCGATACCCCCCGGGCTGCCAACCTGTAGCTCGACCCCGGGCGGCACCTCGTGCGGGGACAGCGCAGCAAAATCGGTGACGGAGCGGTTGATGTCGGGGGTGAGCACCTTGATGCCCATCGTGCGCGCGTCGGACAGGTACACCGCCGCCTTGTCGAGGTTGCCCTTCACGCTGGTGAGCAGGCTGGAGAAGTACTCGACCGGGTAGTGCGCCTTGAGATAGCCGGTCTGATAGGTGACCAGGCCGTAACCGAAGGTGTGGCTCTTGTTGAAGGCGTAGTCGGCGAACTTCTCGATGATGTCGAACAGTTGCTTGCCCAGCGCCGTTCCGTACCCGGCGCGGTCGCACCCCGATTCGAAGTTGGCGCGCTCTTTGGCCATGATGGCGCGGTCCTTCTTGCCACAGGCCTTGCGCAGGTTGTCGGCCTCGGCCAGGGAGTACCCGGCGAAGCGCTGCGCGACGCGCATCACGCTTTCCTGGTAGATCATCAGGCCGAACGTGTCGGCCAGTACCTCTTCGGCATCGGCGTGGAAGTACTCGACCGGCTTGCGGCCGTTCTTACGGTCGGCGTAGTCGTAGTGCATGTTGACGCTCATCGGCCCCGGCCGGTACAGCGCCAGCACAGCGGAGACGTCTTCGAAGCTGTTGGGCGCCAGCGACTTCAGCAGGGCGCGCATGGGCGGCGACTCCAGCTGGAACACCCCGATGGTGTCGCCCCGGCTGAGCAGATCGAAGGTGGCCTGATCGTCGAGGGTGACCTCGTCGATGTCGAACAGCGGGTCCTTGCGCGCCCGCACCATCGCCACTGCGTCGGTGATGACATCGAGGTTGCGCAACCCGAGGAAATCCATCTTGAGCAATCCGAGCGCCTCGACGCCGTGCATTTCGTACTGCGTGACGACCGGGGCCTTTGTGGGGTCGCCACCCGGATCGGGCTTGCGCTGCACCGGCAGGTAGGTGGTGAGCGGGTCCTTGGTGATCACCACGGCTGCGGCATGGATGCCGTCGCTGCGCTTCAAGCCCTCGAGCCCCTTGGCGACATCGATGACACGCTTGATGTCGGGGTCGGTCTCGTACATCGCCCGCAGTTCGGAAGCCGCCTTGAACCCGTCGGTGTATTTGGGATGAGCCTCGAAGCAGTACTTCAGCGGCGTGTCACGCCCCATGACCAGCGGCGGCATCGCCTTGGCGACCTTGTCACCCATGCCATACGGGTAGCCCAACACACGGGCGGCGTCACGCACGGCGTTACGCGCCTTGATGGTGCCGAAGGTGATGATCTGCGCCACATGGTCGCGGCCGTAGGTCTCGGTCGCGTAGCGGATCATCTCGTCGCGGTAGCGCGAGTCGAAGTCCATGTCGATGTCGGGCATGGACACGCGGCTGGGGTTGAGGAACCGCTCGAAGAGCAGGTCGTACTTGATGGGGTCGAGCTCGGTGATGCGCAGGCAATACGCCACAGCGCACCCGGCGGCCGAACCGCGGCCGGGACCGACGCGGATGCCTTTGTCCTTGGCGTACTTGATGAGATCCCACACGATGAGGAAGTAGCTGCTGAAGCCCATGTCGGCGATGACCTTGAGCTCGTAGGACATGCGCTCGACCACCGCTGTGGGCAGCTGGCCACCCGGGGAGCTGTTACCCCAGCGCATCTGCGCGCCCTCCCAGGCAATGTGGTTCAGGTACTCGGTGTCGTTCGCGAATCCCTCGGGGATGGGGAAGTTGGGTAGCTGCGGCTTGCCGAATTCGATGGTGACATCGGCGCGTTCGGCGACCCACAGGGTGTTGTCGCACGCCTCGGGGTACTGCCGGAACAGGTAGCGCATCTCGTCGGCGGTCTTGAGATAGTGCTCTTCCCCCTCGAACTTGAAACGCTTGGGGTCGCTGAGCATCGCCCCGGTCTGCACGCACAACAACGCATCGTGGGATTCGTGATCCTCACGGTGCGTGTAGTGGCTGTCGTTGGTGGCGATCAGCGGAGCGCCGATCTTGCGCGCGATCTCGATGAGCTTCGGGTTGGTCTCGAGCTGCGCAGGCAGTCCGTGATCCTGTAGCTCGACGAACAGGTTGTTCTTGCCGAAGATGTCCTGCAGCCGCCCCGCCTTGGCCAACGCACCCTTGTCGTCGCCATTGAGCAGCGATTGCAGTACGTGACCACCGAGACAGCCGGTGGTGGCAATGAGCCCCCTGCCGTACTTCTCGAGCAGCTCCCAGTCCATGCGCGGCTTGTAGTAATAGCCCTCGAGGAACGCCAAGCTGCTGAGCTGGATGAGGTTGCGATACCCCTCGTTGGTCTCGGCCAGCAAGGTGAGGTGGTAGTACTGCTTCTTGCCGCCCTCGGCCTCGCCGCCAGAGTCGTCGACCCGACCACGCCGCGGCGGGCGCTCCGAGCGGGATTCGTAGGCCATGTACGCCTCGGTGCCGATGACCGGCTTCACCCCGTGGTCCTGGCACTCCTTGTAAAAATCGAGCACCCCGTACATGTTGCCGTGGTCGGTCATGCCGAGCGCCGGCTGGCCATCGGCAGCGGCCTTGGCCACCAACTCGTCGAGGCGGGCCGCGCCGTCGAGCATCGAGAACTCGGTGTGCACATGAAGATGCGTGAACGAATCAGCCATGTGCATCCCTTTCCGTGCGAGTGGCGACGCAGCACCCCACCCGAAACCCGGGGGTCGAACTACATTGCTGTGATTCGAGCGACTCTAGCAGCCACATCCGCCAGTGCCTGAAGGCCGCCGCCTGTGCTGAACACGCCCGGTAACGCCCCTGCAGGAGCTACAGGTAGGTGCCGGGGCGATCTGGAATGGCGGCCTGCGATGCACCGGGCCCGCCGATCAGACGGGGGTCGATCACCGCACCTTCTCCCCCACCCGGAGCGATGCCGCGCATCTGCTCGAACTGCTGACGGGCTGCGATCTGCTGGGCGAACAAGGTGGCCTGAATGCCATGAAAGAGCCCCTCGAGCCAGCCCACGAGCTGGGCCTTGGCGATGCGGATCTCGCCGATGGACGGTGGCTCGCCATCTTTGAACGGCAAGGCCAACATGTGCAGCTCTTCTTGCAGATCTGGCGACAACGCGTCGCACAGTTCGACGATCGACCGTTCATAGATCTCTGCCAGGCGTTCCCGACTGGCCTCATCGAAGTCGGCGCTTCTCACCTCATCGAGCAACTGCTTGACCATCGAGCCGATGCGCATGACCTTGGCAGGCGCGGTGACCGTCTCGAACGGGACCTCGTTGGCAGCCGGGTTGCGCGCCTCGACCAGTACGCCGCGTTCGATACCGTCACCATCAGCTGCGCCGTCCGTGGCGGCGTCGGCAGCCTGAGCGCTCGTGGGCTCGTTCTCATCAGTCATGGCACATTCCTGTCTGTCGGGCTGCTTGGTGGACTGGCGGACTAACGCTTACCCATGCCCACCACCAATGGTACGTACATCTCGGCACTGGTGAGGCTTCCGTGACGGCACTGCAGTTCGAACGGCCCCGAATCTGCCGGGTCGAAGAAGGACACCGCCTCGCGGGCGACCAACGCAACGTCGCCGAGCCGCGCCGCAACAGGCGCCGAGACCACAGACCCGAACCAACCCTCGTCGATGGTTTGCTCCCGGCTCACCACCCACGCCGTATCGCTGTGATCGTGCCGGGCCATCTGCAGCAGATCGCGTTGGGCTCCGCCACGAGCATGCAACCAACGGAAGCGCCCCTCACCCGATTGGTTACGCACCAGCGACAGCAGCGACGCACTGGGGCGCACGACGTTTGCACCCACCTGGACCTGGCCATGGTCGGCGGTGATGACGAGCGCAGCGTCAGCCGGCATCACTGCCAAGATGTCGCTCACCAACGAATCGACGGTGGCGAGTTCGGCATCGTAGAACGCGCCGAAGCCGCGCTCGTGGGCGATCTTGTCGATGCCGTCGTAATAGGCGTAGACGAACCGTTCGCCGGCATCCATCTGCCGACCGATCTCCACAGCGATGCTCGATGCGGCCCGCCAACCCATTGGGCGCGAGCCGCGCAGGTGGGCCTCGGTGAACGCGGAGTCCTCGAGTTCGGCGCGGCTGATCACCGGCGGCGCCTCGCCCAGAAACGGAGCAAATGGCTGCAGGTCGCGCGGGCGATGCGAGCGACGAACATCACCGCGCTCGGCGTGCCAGCGCAACACGTTGATCACATCGCCGCCAACCTCCATGCGGTACCCGACCAGGCCGTGTTCGCCCGGCGTCAGGCCCGTGGCGATGGAGGTCAGCGCCGTTGCCGTGGTGGTCGGCGCAACGGTGGTGAGACGCGACGCGTGCATCGCTGCGAGCGTGGGCGTGATGGCCAGGCGGCCCTGCCACTGCTCCCAACCCAGACCGTCGACGACCAGCACGACGACTTGAGCGGCGGTGCCCACCATCGCCGGCATCCACTTCGGTAACGGCACGCCACGTGGCGCCAAGAGCGCCGGAATGATGCCGCGCACGTTGGCTCCGGAGTACTCGGGAAGAACAGGCAGATCAGTCACGGTCGTGCTAGTCCACCACCAACTCGGCGGATTTGCTACACGGTGGGAGAACTGCGGACACCATCGATCCGCCGCAGCGGCGAACTTGCGCCTACGATGGTGCCGTGCGCGTATCGACCAAGGGTGACTATGCATGCAGGGCGCTGTTGTCGCTCTCGTTGCACAGCGACGAACCCGGCCCCACCTCGGTCGCCGATATCGCCCGACGCACCGGGCTGCCCCAGCCCTATCTCGAGCAGATCCTCCTCGCCCTGAAAGGCGCCGGTCTGGTTCGCTCCAAGCGCGGCGTCGGCGGCGGGTACGTGCTGGCACGGCCCGCAGCCGAGATTCGCCTGTCCGAGATCATCTCGGCGGTCGACGGCCCCATCTCCCTCGGCGACTTCGGCGAACCGCACCAAGACGGAGCATGCAACCACGAGGGCCAGTGCGTGCTGTTGGCCATCTGGAAAGAATCCGGTGAACTCATGCGTCGCCACATGGATGGGTTCACGCTGGCCGAGGTGGCCCGCGCTGCACAGGGCAACGTGCCCTGGCCCGACCTGCTCGCCGACCACCGCTGACGCGGCGGGCCCTACAGCGTCAAGCCGTCGAGCACGTCGCGCAGGTCCTGTGGCAGCGGCGAGGTGAACGTCATCGTCTCTCCCGTGCCGGGATGCACGAACGCCAGTTCAGCGGCGTGCAGGAACGGCCGCGGCGAGACGACCCCGGAACGGATGCCGCCGTAGGCCCCATCGCCCACCACGGGGTGGCCAGCAGCGGCCAGGTGCACGCGGATCTGGTGGGTGCGCCCGGTCTCGAGCCGACACTCCACTTCGGACACCTCCGCAGGTGACCGGTAGTTCGTGATCGTGTGATAGCGCGTGCGCGCCGGTTTGCCGTCGATGACCACGGCCATGCGCAGCGGATCACGGTGATCACGCCCGATCGGTGCATCGATGACACCGTTGGGCGACTCGAGGTGGCCCCACACCAAAGCGAGGTAGGCACGCGTCACGGTTCGCGCAGCGAGCGCCGCAACCAGCGACTGATACGCACGGTCGCTGCGCGCAACGGCCATCAGGCCACTGGTGCCGACATCGAGCCGGTGCACAATGCCGGGACGCATGGGGTCGCCGACACCGGCGACGTCGGGGTACTTGGCCAGGATTGCATTGACCAGCGTGCCATCGGGATGGCCATGCCCTGGGTGCACCACGAGACCGGCCGGCTTGTCGACGATGATGACATCGTCATCGGCGTAGACAATGGGCAGCTCGATGCTGGTATCGGCGATCGGGAGCGGCCGCTTGGGAAGGAGGTCGGGGTCGATCTCCACAACCTGATCCAGTGTGACGCGGATCTTGCCGCTGGTCGTGACGACGCCGTCGAGGCTGGCACCGCCATTGGCCACGAGCGCTGCCGCGTCAGAACGACTGGCATCGGTGAGTAACGCCACGATGCGATCGAGGCGCTCGCCGGCGAGGGCTGGGGGGATTTCTTCGCGAATGATCATGACCGAGCCTTTGCGCCGGCGTGCGAGCCGGCCTTTGTGCCGACGAGTGCAGTGAGCACGAGCAGACCGCCACCGACATTGATTGCCATGTCAGCGACGTTGAAGATGGGAAACCATTGAAAATCGATGAAGTCGATGACCCGACCGTGCAGCCAACCACGCTCACGGAACAGCCGATCGGCGATGTTGCCCAGGGCTCCACCCACCACGAAGCCCACGGCCACCGCAGCGATTCGGCTGCCACTTTGACGGAGCGAGAGCAGCATCACCACGACCACGACGAGCGCGAGTACACCGATGACCGGACCAATGCCCTGCGCTGTAGAGAACGCCATGCCGCGGTTGAACGACAGGTTCCACTGCAGCGTCCAGATCACGTGACGCGCCGCACCATCGGCGAGCGCATTGAGCGCCCACCCCTTGGAGAGTTGGTCGAGGGCAACGATGACCACCGCGATGGCGATGCTGACCCGCAACGACGAACGCGCCGAGAAGCGGGCACCATGATCGGCGCCGGTCGGTTCGGCCTCAGCCGTCGACGCGCCGGTGTCGGTCATCGCCGACCGATCCCGCCGACCTTTTCCTCGACCAGTTCGGTTGACCACGGAATGACTTCGAGCCGCTCGCGTGGGATGGGCTTCATGGACTGGACCGAATAGCCATAGCTGCCGAGGCTGATGCGATGCAGGGCAGCATCGATCTCGGCAATGTCGTGGCGCGCCTGGGCGGACAGGGCAAGGTCACGCTCGCGCTCCACGACCATGGTGTCGCCCTCGCCGGACTCGTCGTCGAACTGGACATCGCCCATTTCGTCGTCGATCAGCGAGAACGCCTCGTCCTCGAGCCGCACCGCTTGCCGGGTCAACGACTCTCGGGCCTCGAGTAAGGCCTTGCGCTGTGCAGTGAGGAACTTGACATCGAAGTCCTTGGTGTACTTGATGCCCTCTTTGGTCTCGCCCTTCACGGGCGGCAACGTGGGCGTCGGAACGACGACCACCTTCTTGGCGACCGCCTTTTTCACGAGCACGGGGGTAATTCTGGGAGCGGCCGGGGGGGCAGCTTTCTTGACGGGCACTGGTACAGCCTTCTTGGGGGGTATTGGGGCGGCCGCAACTGCGGCCTTGGAGATCGGGGTTGGCGCTGCCTTCTTCGGCGCGGGCGCAGCCTTCTTTGCAACAGGTGCGGCCTTCTTCGGCGCGGGCGCTGCCTTCTTCACGGGCGCTGCCTTCTTCGGCGCGGGCGCTGCCTTCTTCACAGGCGCAGCCTTCTTCGGCGCGGGCGCTGCCTTCTTGACTGGCGCAGCCTTCTTCACGGGCGCTGCCTTCTTCACGGGCGCTGCCTTCTTCGGCGCGGGGGCAGCCTTCTTCACGGGCGCTGCCTTCTTCGGCGCGGGCGCAGCCTTCTTCGGTGGCGCGGCCTTCTTCGCTGTTGGCGCGGCCTTCTTCACGGGTGGCGCGGCCTTCTTCGCTGCTGGCGCTGCCTTCTTCACGGGTGGCGCAGCCTTCTTCACGGGCGCGGGCTTC
>WLMZ01000011.1 GCA_009726095.1 Actinomycetota bacterium | reverse complement strand
GGCCTTGGGTTCAGCCTCATCCGCGACCTCGAGACCGGGTTCTTCGATCGGCTGCGCATGTCTCCCGCACCGCGCAACTCGCTGATCCTCGGCCCCATGTTCACGGCGTGGTTCCGAACCATCATCGTGGTCATGGTCGTCGCTGCCACCGGCTTCATGCTCGGGGCCCACCTCACCGGTGGCGTGTTGGGCATCATCGTGCTGTTCGTGGCCGCCCTCGGCATCGCCACCATCGCCACGGGCTGGGGCATCGGCCTTGCCTACGTGTTCAAGGACATGCGCGGCGCGGCCATCATGCAATTGGGCCTGTTCATGTCGATGTTCCTGTCCACCGCTCAGGCCCCACTTGGCGTGATGACCGGATGGCTGCACACCGTTGCCTCATACAACCCGGTCACCAACATCTTGCGCCTGGCCCGTCAGGGCTTCCTCAACAAGACCGTCGACGGGCACTCCATCGGCGGCACGGTCACCTGGGCCAATACCTGGGGAGGGCTGCTGGCCATCGTCGTCGTCTCGGCGATCATGCTCGCCTTTGCCCGGCGCGGGCTGAACAGCCTCGACAAGTAAGCAAACGCCAACTACGGCAAACAGGTTTTTCGCATTCTTGCCCCGTCGCATCGCACGCGGAGGCCTCCATGAGGCATGATTGTGCTCGTCATCGGGGCGACGTTCGCTCCAACCGGCTCAGCCATCCATTCGAAGGGGATTGCATCGTGCAGATACGTGTCACAGTCAACGGCACCACACACGAAAGCGACGTTGAACCACGCACGCTCTTGGTTCATTACGTACGCGAGCAGCTGGGGCTCACCGGCACCAACGTCGGTTGCGACACGTCGTCGTGTGGCGCATGCACGCTGCACCTCAACGGCGAAGCCGTGAAGAGCTGCACCGTGCTGGCCGTACAGGCCGACGGCCAAGACGTCGCCACCATCGAGAGCCTCGCTGTCGATGGCGTGATGCACCCCATGCAGACCGCGTTCATGGAGAACCACGGTTTGCAGTGTGGCTACTGCACACCCGGCATGGTCATGGCCTCGATCAGCCTGCTGAACGAGAACCCGAACCCCACCGAGGACGAGGTCCGTCTGGGCCTCGAGGGCAACCTGTGCCGCTGCACCGGCTACCACAACATCGTCAAGTCGGTCCTTGCCTGTGCAAACGCCGCCTCGCTCGCCGGAGGCAAGTGATGATTCCCGCGTCATTCGACTACAAGCGTGCCGGTTCTGCCGCCGAGGCCATTGCGCTCATCGGCGAGTACGGCGACGAAGCCAAGTTCCTGGCCGGCGGCCATTCGTTGCTGCCGATGATGAAACTGCGCCTGGCGCAGCCCACGGTGCTGGTCGACATCGGCCGCATCACCGACCTCTCCTACATCCGCGAAGAGGCCGGCCACATCGCCATCGGGGCGCTCACGCGACACATGGATGTCGAGAACTCCCCTGTGCTCGCCGAGCACGTCCCATTGCTCGCCGCCGCCGCCTCGTACGTCGGCGATGCCCAGGTTCGCCACCGCGGCACGCTGGGTGGCAGCATCGCCCACGCTGACCCAGCATCGGATCTGCCCGCCACCACGTTGGCCCTCGGTGCCACCTACGTCGTGCAAGGCCCCAACGGCACCCGCGAGATCGCAGCGAAGGACTTCTACCTCAGCTTCCTCGAATCAGCCCTCGAGCCCGACGAGATCCTCACCGAGATTCGCGTCCCGAAGATGAACGGTGCCGGCTGGAACTTCCAGAAGTTCAACCGTCGCGCCCAGGACTGGGCCATCGTTGGCGTTGCTGCGTGGCGTCGTGGCAGCGAATCAGGCGTCGGACTGGTGAACATGGGCTCCACGCCAATCTTGGCCTCGGGGGTCTCGGCAGCTCTGGCGCAGGGCGCCAGCGTGGCCGATGCCGCCAAGCTCGCCTCGGCCGACGCCCAGCCCCAGGCCGACCTCAACGCCAGCGTCGAATACCGCACGCACCTCGCTGAGGTGCTGGTTCGCCGCGCACTCGACGCATCGTCTTGATCTGACCCGTCCAGCGCAGCGACGCCCAGTGGGCCACCTCGCTGTGTAGCGTTGTCAACCGTGCCAGAAACCACACTCGAATCTGCTGGGCCCATGGGGGCGCCAGCAGGGTCCACCACGATCGCGCCAGACCGGCGCAGTCTTGCTGTCGTGGTTCCCGCCGACCCGTGGATCATGGTTCGGCGGGCCGGTTTCGCCCTGTTCGCGGTGGTGTACGTGTGGTGGTTCTTCGTCAAAGGGCTCATCATCGACCGCATCTCGGTGGCCATCAGCGTGGGCATCTTCATCATGATCGGCCATCTCGGCCGGCCGGTACGCCGCTGGGCATGGCTGGTGTTCGACGTGTTGTGCTACTCGGCGATGTGGCTCGCCTACGAAGAGAGCCGCGGCTGGGCCGATCGCGCCGGCTTCCCATTACAGGTGGAGGCACCACGCAACATCGATCGGTTCCTGTTCTTCGGCACCGACCCCAACGTGTGGATGCAGCACCACTTCTATCACCGCTTCACCATTTACTGGTACGACAAGGTCGCCTCGGCCGCCTATTTCACCCACTTCATTTTCCCGGTCATCGCTCTGGCCATCTTGTGGGTCACCAGCCACCGCGAGTGGGCCCGTTTCATGAAGCGCTTCGCCACGTTGTTGTTCGTGGCCTGCACCATGTTCGTGCTGTTGCCCACGGTTCCACCGTGGATGGCAGCCGACCCCAAGCACTCGTACCAGATCCTCGAGCCGCTCGCCCGCCACACCGGCCGGGGGTTCGTCTCCATGGGCCTCAAGGGGTTCGTCAACACCTGGCAGACGGCGCTCGACTGGGGCAACGCCATCGCCGCGATGCCATCGCTGCACGCCAGCTTCGCACTGTTCGTGCCGGCGTTCTTCCTGCCGCGCATCAAACCGATCTGGCTCAAGGCGCTGGTGCTCACCTTCCCGTTGATCATGGCTGCGTCGCTGGTGTACTTCGGCGAGCACTACGTCGTCGACGCGTTGGCGGGTTGGATCATCGTTGGTCTGTCGTTCCTGTTCTGGGGCTGGTTCGAGCGTCACCAACGACGTGTCCGCGCAACGCGCACGTACACCGCGCTCGACGATGCAGCGCCGGGTCGTGCGGCGCCCAGCGATGCGGTCGCCGGCGCGTCCATTCCCGACGGGACGGCCACGGCATGACGCCCCGATCCATCGTGCTCGATGCGGGGTTCATCCAGGCGGTTGCCGATGCCGATGCTCCCGGCCACGCTGACGCCGTGCGCGTGTATCGCGAGCTCGTCGATGGCTATGTGGCGCGGACCAACCGCTTGTTTGCCCTCTCCACCGTGCTCGCCGCCCACCCGACGGCAACCCGTCGCGGCCTGTTTGCACCGGTCGAGGTGCTGTACGTCTCGCGTCGCCACCGGTCCGATTCGGCGCGCGTCGGCGCTGTTGTGTCCGCCGACATGGCGCTCGTGCTGGTGGTCATGGACCGCGCGAAGATCCGTTGCGTGGCCACCCTCGGACACGATTTCGATGCCTTCGACCTCGAGATCATCACGCCAGCGCCGATGCCCGCCGCCGGCCCCGCACCCGGAGCCACCGGTGAAGCACCGCAGGAGCCCTCCCCGACGATTTGAGTGAGGGAAGTTGTCGACCACCGACCTCTTCGCTCGGGCAAACTGCCGGGGTCAGTGCTCGAACTGCACAGCGGAGCGCTCCGCGATCCACGGCCGGACGATCTCGGCACGCACGCGGTCGTGCTCGGGATGGGCGTCATACGCACGCCAACCATCGATGGACTCGAAGGTGGACACAATGCCGAAGTCCATGTTGGTGGGCCCGTGTGCTCCGAGATCAGGGCCACACCGATACGACACGATGTCGGCGATGACCGCCGGGAGCGCCTCGAGCGCCGCCTTGATGCGTGCGATCTGCTCGGCGGTGGTCTCGGGCTTCCAGCGGAAGAGGGCAACGTGGGTGATCACAGCAAACCACTGTAGGCGCCGCCATCAACATGCATCTGTAGGCCCGTGACGAACGCTGAATGTTCGCTGCACAAGAAGGTGACGATGCGTCCGAAATCGTCGGGATCGCCCAACTTCCCAGCGGGGATACCCATGGTCGTCGCGTCGGGAGCGCTGCCGTACAGCTGCGTCACACGGCCGGTGCGATGCAGGCCCGGCTGGATGGTGTTGACGGTGACTCCATCGCAGGCCACCTCACGGGCGACGGTCTTCAGGAAACCGGTGACACCGGCGCGTGCGGTGTTCGACAGGATCAACGTGGGAATCGGTTGACGCACGGCCACGGAGGTAATGGCCACGACCCGCCCCCATTGGCGTGCCTGCATGGCAGGAATGGCCGCCTTGCACATGCCCACCACGCTGAGCAGGTTCATGTCGAGACCCACCTGATACATGTCCACATCGGTGGACTCGAAGGTGCCGGGCGGCGGACCACCCGAGTTGGCAATCAGGATGTCGATGCCGCCGAGGGCCTCAATTGCAGCCGCAACGAACGCTGCGCCGCCCTCGGCCGACGCCACATCGCAGACCAGCGGCACACAGCCGTGGCCGACCGCCTTTGCCGCCGCCTCGATGCGGGCGGCATCGCGGCCACAGATGGCCACATGCACGCCCTCCGCCGCCAACGCCTTTGCGCTCGCGAGCCCCAATCCACCTGACGCTCCGGCGATGGCCGCGCGTCGTCCAGCTATACCCAGATCCATGCAGACGACCGTAGCCGCCGACGAAGTAGGCTGACACCCACAAGGCGGTGAAACCATGGACGACAATGCGATCGACGAATACCATCTCGACGCCATTGCGGACGCAGACCCGTATCCCTACTGGTATGAGGACGTCGACGAGCCCGACTCGAATGTCACGCTGGTGCGCACGGTCAATTGCGATCTCTGTATCGTCGGGGGCGGCTACACCGGTCTTTGGACGGCCATCATTGCCAAAGAGCGCGACCCATCGCGCGACGTCATCCTTATCGACGCGCACGAGGTCGGTTCGGCCGCCAGCGGGCGCAACGGCGGGTTCATGGAGAGCAGCCTCACCCACGGGGTGGCCAACGGACAGGCGCGCTTCCCCGACGAACTCGCCATTCTCGAAGAACTCGGCCTGAAGAACCTCAACGACATCGAAGCCGCCATCAAGCGCTACAACATCGACTGCGATTACGAACGAACCGGCGTCATCGACATTGCCACCACCTCGCACAGCCCGACGTATTTCGAGGAACTGCGTGAGGACTATGCGCAACTGCGGTCGCTCGGCCAGAAAGTTGAGCTGCTCGACGGCGAGGCCATGCGCCGCGAGGTCAACTCACCCACCTACACCGGAGGCCTGTGGCGCAAGGACCGCGCCGCGATCGTGGACCCGGCGCGACTGGTCTGGGGCCTCAAAGCCGCCGCCGAGTCACTGGGCGTCACCATCTACGAGGACACCAAGGCCACCTCCATCGAGAAAGACGGCGTGGGGGTCATCATCCACACGCCACTCGGCGCCGTGCGCGCCGGCAAGGTAGCGCTGGCGACCAACGCGTTCAAGCCGCTCCTGAAGCGGCTGAGCCACTATGTCGTGCCGGTGTACGACTACTGCATGGTCACCGAACCGCTCACGCCTGCGCAGTTGGCCGACATCGGCTGGACCCGGCGCCAGGGGCTCAGCGATATCTCCAACCAGTTTCACTACTACCGCCTCACCGAGGACAACCGCATCCTGTGGGGCGGCTACGACGTCATCTACTACTGGCGCGGCAAGATCAACTCCGAACTCGAGAGCCGCCCCGAGACCTGGGCCAAGCTGTCGAAGCACTTCTTCACCACGTTCCCCCAACTCGAGGGCGTCAAGTTCACCCATGCGTGGGGCGGGGTCATCGATACCTGCAGTCGGTTCTGTGTGTTCTGGGGACAGGCAATGGGCGGCAGGGTTGCGTACGCACTGGGCTACACCGGACTCGGCGTGGCATCCACGCGTTTCGGTGCCGAGGTGATGCTCGACCTCCTCGACGGCAAGCGCAGCAAGGCGACGCAGACGTCGTTCGTGCAGGACAAGCCCATCCCCTTCCCTCCTGAGCCGTTCCGCTTCGCCGGCATCCAGGCCACTCGCTGGTCACTGAATCACGAAGACGCCACCGGCAAGCGCAACCTCTGGTTACGCACGCTCGACCGCGCCGGACTGGGCTTCGACTCGTAATACTGCTCGGGACTGGCCTCCGCTGCGCTTTGGCTGCTCCCTCGTGCGACTCGTCGCTAGCGCTTCCCTCGCCGCCAACACTGCTCGGGACTGGCCTCCGCTGCGCTTTGGCTGCTCGGGACTGGCCTCCGCTGCGCTGTGGCTGCTAGCCCGCTGTCATCCGCTGCAGGCGGATCTGCGCTGTTGCGGCATGGGCCTGCAGGCCGTCGACCTCGCCGAACGCAGCAGCGTCGCGGGCGATCTGCTGCGCCGCCACGGGATCGGTGACGCGTTGCCACGTGAGCGTCTTCAGGAACTTGGCCACGCTCAGTCCACCGGTATAGCGCGCCGCTGCCTGGGTGGGCAGGGTGTGGTTCGTGCCCGTGCAGCCCTTGTCGCTGTAGGTGACCGTGGCATCGGGGCCGAGGAACAGTGAGCCGTAATTGCGCAACCGCTGCAGGTACCACGCGTCGTTGTCGGTATGGATCTCGAGGTGCTCGCAGGCAATCCAGTCGGCCATGGCCGCAGCTTGCTCGTGGTCGTCAGCAACGAACACCATGCCGTAGTCGCGCCACGCGGCGGCTGCGACCTCGCTGTTGACCAGGGTGGGCAGTTGCCGCTCGATCTCGGCAATCACCCGATGGGCAAAGCTCTCGCTGAACGTAATCAGGTAGGCAGGCGAATTGGGACCATGCTCGGCCTGACCGAGCAGATCGGCAGCAACCAACTCTGCATCAGCGGAGTCGTCGCACAGCACAGCGACCTCGGATGGCCCGGCGAGCAGGTCGATACCCACCCTGCCGAACAGTTGCCGCTTGGCTTCGGCGACATAGCTGTTACCGGCTCCGCAGAGCATGTCGACAGGACCCATGCCTTCGAGCCCGAAGGCCATCGCCGCCAGGGCCGGAACCCCGCCAAGGCAGAACATGGCATCGGCACCAGCGGTGGACGTGACCCAGGTCATTGCCGGCGATGGGCCCGAGCCGTCGGGCATGGGCGGCGTACAGGTGACAACGCGATCCACACCCGCCACCTTGGGCACCACCACGCTCATCAGCGGCGACGACACGATGGGATACCGCCCACCGGGCAAATAGGTGCCGACCTGTTCCACCGGTATCTGGCGATGGCCGATCACCAGCCCCGGCATGGGTGAGAACTCGGTGTCGACCAGCAACGAGCGCTGGTGCTGCGCGAACGCGCGCACCGTCTGCACACTGCGCTGGAAGGCCTCACGGAATTCGTCCGGCAACGTCGATGCCGATCGGGCGATGTCTGCACCGCCGATCTCGAAGCTCGCAGGATCCCAGCCGTCGAGGTCGCGCGAATACTTGCGCACGGCGTCCATTCCCCTGCGCTCGATGGTCACCAACATCTCGGTGACGATGGCCTGTACCGCCGGGTCGGCCGAGTTGCTCGGCGCCGCCGTGGGGCGCTTCAAGATGTTCCAATCGGTCGTCGGAAGGGGTCGTGATGCCATCTGTGTGCTCCTGCGCTCGGCAACCGAGCCTAGCGAAGGGCCTTCGTTGTCGGGGTCACGCGCGGCGCAGCACCACCGTGGTCCGGCCGTCAACGGCGACGCACCCGTCCACGAACGCAACCTCTGCGGGACCGGTGGTGAGTGCGACCGACCAATCGCCGGCACATTGCACTTCGAAGGTGAGCGGCTCCCACCAGGCGTTGGCCATCACGTACAGGTCGCCCCACGCCCACGCGATCGAGTGCGACACGAACGAGAGGTCGGGCGGGCCATCCACGCCGAACAGGGAAACGGGTCCGTCGCCGCCGAGCCGGCGCAGGGCGATGAGCGTGCGCACGAAATCGGTCAGGTCACCAAACTGCTCGGCGCGCCGCCAATCGAGCCACGCCGTCTCGTTGTCCTGGTTGTAGGCATTGTTGTT
The DNA here is from genome assembly GCA_009726095.1 of Actinomycetota bacterium. GTDB lineage: Bacteria > Actinomycetota > Acidimicrobiia > Acidimicrobiales > Ilumatobacteraceae > WLMZ01. Next base: position 46,206 of record WLMZ01000011.1, on the reverse strand, counting down.
GCCCCCCTGGGTCTGGGCGAACTCGTCGCCGGCCAGCAACATGGGCACACCACGACTCAGCAGCAGCAAGCTCAGCAGGTTGCGCATCTGACGGGAGCGCAGCGCATGCACTTCCCCAGCACTGTCGGCATGGATGTCGTCGCCCTCCCAGCCGCAGTTCCACGAACGGTTGTCGCCGGTGCCGTCAGCGTTGTCGTGGCCGTTTGCCTCGTTGTGCTTGGATTCGTAGCTCACCAGGTCGTACAGAGTGAAGCCATCGTGGGCGGTGACGAAGTTGATGCTGCGGTGCGGCTCAGCCCCGAACAGATCCGGGCTACCGATCACGCGCTGCGACACTGGTGCGGCGAAACCCTGCTCGGCGCGGACGAAGGAGCGCACGTCGTCGCGGAACTCTCCGTTCCACTGTGCCCACGTGTGGCCGGGGAAGCCATCACCGAGTTGGTATGCGGTGAGGTCCCATGGTTCGGTGATCAACCGCAGTCCACGCATTGCGGCGAAGGTGGTGATCTCCTCGATCAGCGCGCTGCGTTCCTGAGGATTGCCGTCGATGTCCCGGCCCAGGAGCGAACCGAGGTCGAAGCGGAAACCATCGATACCGAGATCGGCGTAACGCCGCAGTGAACCCATGATCAGCGACGCCGCCGCATGGTGCGCAGCGCGTATGACATTGCCGCACCCCGCATCGTCGTTGTAGGCGCCGTCGCCATTGAGCACGTAGTACGCCGCATCGTCGATGCCGCGCAGGTGATAGGTGGGCCCGAGATGATCCTCCTCGGTGGTGTGGTTGTACACCACGTCGAGCAGCACCTCGATGCCCGCGTCATGAAAGGCCTGGACCATCTCGCAGAACTCGCGCTCGGGGTCGTCGCCGGCCACATAGCCACCGTGCAGCGCATTCCATGCCAGCGGCATGTACCCCCAGTAGCTGCCCTCGGCGGGATCGCCCTGATGGATCGGCAGTAGCTCCACGGCCGTCACCCCCAGCGCAGCGATGTGGTTCACGTGATGGCGCAAACCGGCGAAGGTTCCGCGCAGTTGCTCGGGCACGTGGGGCGCGTGTTGTGTACAGCCGCGCACGTGCAACTCGTAGATGATCAGATCAGTGCTGGCGTGTCGTGGTCCGGGCGGCATCCGCGGCAGCGGGTCGAGCCGGCGCAACACACCCATCGGCGAGCGCCCCTGGGTGTCGGCACCGCGCCGACGGGCGCCGTCGCGGTCGTGCGCCGGCGGAAACCACACCTGCGTGGCGTCCGGGTCGAGTAGGAACTTGGCCGGATCGAATCGTGCCGACGACCCCGGTGCCGGGGGCCCGACGACGCGGAACCCGTACAAGTCGCCGGCACCGACGGCCCCGGCGTCGATCACCGCTGTCCACCAATCGCCGCTGCGCACCATCGGGTGATCAAGCACGCTCGTCAAGGGATCGGCCCGGTCCACCACGTGCACCGACACCGATTCGGCCGCTGAGGACCACAGGCTCACCACCCAGCTCTGCGTCGACGGCTCCCATATTGCGGTCACCTGTTGATCTTCGCCGATCCGAGTGGGGTTCGTGAAGTCCCTGCGCCCTAGATTTGCAGTGATGTCCCAATCGACCCTGACCGTCAACGAAGTGTCCACCGCACTGGCCATGCACGACTATCTGGCAGACGAAGGTCTGACCACCGCCGTGTTCCTTGCGCTCGCACTGCGACGGCCGTTGCTGCTCGAGGGCGAGGCCGGTGTCGGCAAGACCGAGGTAGCCAAGGTGCTCAGCCGCTGGACAGGTGGCGAGTTGATCCGCCTGCAGTGCTACGAGGGCATCGATGCCAGCCAGGCCGTCTACGACTGGGATTACAGCCGTCAGCTCCTGCACCTGCGCGCCGCCGAAGCCAGCGGAGAAGCCCACGGAGTGGGCACCGAGGCGCTCGAGGATCAGCTCTACAACGAACGGTTCCTCCTCAAGCGGGCACTACTACGCGCGATCAGCCCCGTCTCCGGACCACCACCCGTGCTGTTGATCGACGAGATCGACCGAGCTGACGACGAGTTCGAGGCGTACCTGCTCGAGGTGCTCAGTGACTTTCAGATCACCGTGCCAGAGCTCGGCGTCTTCCGTGCCGAGCGCCCGCCGATCGTGATCCTCACCAGCAACCGCACCCGTGATGTGCACGATGCACTCAAGCGGCGCTGCCTGTACCACTGGGTCGAGCACCCCACCTTCGAGCGCGAGGTCCAGATCGTTCGCCTCCGTGTGCCCTACGTCAGCGAGACCCTGGCCCGGCAGGTGGCGGCGGCCGTCGAGACAATGCGCGGCCTGAACCTGTACAAACCCCCGGGCGTGGCAGAGACCATCGATTGGGCAACTGCGCTCGGCCGGCTTGGGCTCAGCGAGCTCTCCGACGCCTCGGTGCAGACCACCCTCGGCACGGTCCTGAAGTACCGCGAGGACCTCGAACGTGTCCAGCAGCATGGCATCGCCGACCTCGTCAAGCAGGCCGTCGAGCGGGGCACGCACAACGGCTGATGGCCGGCTTCGCACCCCCCTTGACCCACGGCACGGTGTCGGCAGCGCCCGACGCGGCCGAGCGCATGGCCACGGCATTCGCCCGCCTCCTACGCACCCTCGGCCTCAGCGTGCCGATCGGCTGCGTACTCACCTTCGCCGAGGCACTCGGTGCCATCGGTGTCAGCGAGCGCGGTCATGTCTACTGGGCCGCACGCTCCACGCTGGTCCGCCGCCCCGAGGACCTCGCGCTGTTCGACCGCGCATTCGCAGTGTTCTGGGACGCCCGCTCGGCCGACCCCAATGCTGTGGAAGAAGAGATCCAACGCGTCACCATCGTGATGGACAGCGACGACGACAGCCAAGACGACGACGCCGACCTCGAGACGCCACCCTCCGACGACCCCACCATCCAGCTGCGATTCAGCGCTGCAGAGGTGCTGCGGCACAAGGACTTCGGCGCCTACAGCGACGACGAGCTGCAACTGGCCCACCAGTTGATGAGTCAACTGCGTTTCGTCGGCCCGCCCCGCCAGTCGTTGCGCCTGACAACCTCGAAGCGTCAGCGCCACCGACCCGACCTCCGCCGCACGGTGCGCGCCTCGCTGCGCGCCGGCGGGGAGCCCGTTCGGCGGTACTACCGCGAGCCCGGCGAGCGCATGCGCCGGATGGTCCTGCTGCTCGACGTCAGCGGATCGATGGAGCCCTACGCCCGTGCCCTGCTGCGCTTCGTGCAGGCTGCCGTCGCGGGCCGCCAGCGCGTCGAGGCCTTCGCCATGGGTACGCGACTCACGCGGGTCACCAAGGAGCTCAGTAGCCGAGATCCCGACAAGGCGCTCCGCCTCGCCAGCAACCGCGTCAGCGATTGGAGCGGCGGCACACGTTTGGGCGAATGCCTGCGGCGGTTCAACGACGAGTGGGGCGTGCGCGGTATGGCACGCGGAGCCATCGTCGTCGTGCTCAGCGACGGCTGGGACCGCGGCGAGCCACAGGTGCTTGCCGAACAGATGCAACGGCTGCAGCGCATCACCCACAACCTGATCTGGGTCAATCCGCTGAAGGTCACGCCGGGCTATGCACCGCTGGCGCGTGGCATGGCGGCCGCACTGCCGTATGTTGATCACTTCGTGGAGGGTCACTCAGTGTCCGCCATGGAAGAACTGGCCCGGGTCATCTCCGGCACAACCGCAAGGGCTCCTCATGCGTGAGATTCTCGACGACATCGACCGGTGGCGACGCGATGGACGGCGCGTCGCTGTGGCACGCGTCGTCAACATCGAGGGCTCCGGCCCCCGCGATCCCGGTGCGTCCATGGCGGTCAACGAGGACGGCGAGGTCGCAGGATCGGTCAGCGGCGGCTGCGTCGAAGGTGCCGTGGTGGGCGAGGCACTGGCCATCCTGCACGGCGACCAACACCCTCGGCTCGTCACCTTCGGCTACAGCGACGACGACGCCTTTGCCGTCGGGCTCACCTGCGGGGGCATCATTCACCTGTTCATCGAACCGCTCGACTGGTAACACCATGACCACGCCGACCATCTACGAGGAACTCCGCGATCGCATCCGCACCGACCAGCCGGTGGGCCTGTGCACCATCATCGAGGGACCCAATGTTGCGGCCAAGTTGCTGATCGCCCCAGGTCGCACCGGGCGCGGCTCGCTCGGTCATCCCGAACTCGATCGGATCGTCACGCGCGATGCCCTTGGCGAGCTCGAGGCCGGACGCACCGGCGTGCGGCACTACGGCCCCCAGGGCCAGACCACGCCCGAGGACCTGGCCGACACCGACACGGTCAGCGTGTTCATCGAGAGCTTCGCGCCTCCCCCACAGATGTGGATCTTCGGGGCCGTCGACTTCACTGCGTCGCTCGCCAAGGTGGCCAAGGTGCTGGGGTATCGGGTCACGGTCTGCGATGCGCGCGAGGTGTTCGCCACACGGCGCCGATTCCCGATGGCCGATGAGGTGTTGGTGTCGTGGCCACTGCCGTTGTTCGAGCAGCATGGCGCCACACTGGGCCAGCGCGATGCGGTGTGCATCTTGACCCACGACCCGAAGTTCGACGTCCCCGCCGTGCTGGGGGCCGTGGGAACACGCGTTGGCTACATCGGCGTGATGGGCAGCCGCACAACCCATGCCAAGCGCATGGAACGCCTCGCCGAGGCCGGACTCACCGCCACCGACCAGATCGACCGGTTGATGTCACCGATCGGGCTCGACATCGGCGCACGCACCCCCGAGGAAACGGCGATCTCCATCTGTGCCGAGATCATTGCCCGCCGCACGGGCCGCTCGACACCATCGCTACGCGACGGAACCGGCGCCATCCACAGCAATTCGTGACAACCGGGCCGTGCAGGCCCGCCAGCCGAGCAGCGATCAGTGCGTGGGATCGCCGAAGCGCACGTTCTTACGCTTCGTGAGTTGGCCGACCTCGACCGTGCGCCCGCTGTTGGGGGCATGCACGATGGCCGAGTCAACACCGAGGTACATCATCACGTGCCCGGGGTAGTACACCAGGTCGCCGGCCTGCGCAGTGGCGGCCGTGATCGCAACGGCGGCACGAATCTGTGTGCGCGACTGGTGGGCAATCGACACCCCGGCAACGGCCCACGCATACGAGGTGAGGCCCGAACAATCGAACCCCTCGCCGGCGCGGCTCATGTTGCGACGGTACCGAACACCCAGCTGCGACAACGCCGCCAGCAACGCCTTTTGGTGTGTGTCGTCGGCTGAGGCCCATGCAACCTGCATGCGTACCGGGTCGATGCCAAGGCGCATCGACATGGCAACGGCCAAACCGTTGCGGCTGGCAACGAAACGTTGACGGGTCTCACGATCGCCGGTGACCAGGTAGGTCTGCATATCGGTGAGGGCGCTCGCTGCAAGGACGGCCATGACGTCGTTGCGGATCACTGGCGCTGCGTCAGCAGCGGGAACCGCTACGGCCACGCCGCCAAGGCAGGTGGTCAGGGCGAGCGCCACGACGGCGAACTTCTTGCGTAATCCGCTGCGATGGCTCGAGGCGATGATGGTCTGCATTCGTGTTGTACCTCCGTTTGAGCATCCCGGCCCGCGGGTCGAGATGTCGTGGCTTGAGCGTTCGCCCGCTCAGGTCACGTTGCGCCACACGAGAGCGCCACGTTGGTCGACCAGTGGCCGTGCACAGCACAGCCCGTCGTCATGACCGACACAATATCGACATCAAACCGCAACAAACAACCTTTCCGTAACCTTTCCGTCACATATCTGATGGTGGACCGTCATGCGCCGGATCCTCTCGAGCGCAGCACCCAGGTCCACCTCGCCCGCCACTACCGGCTGTCACCACGAGCTGGCAGGATGACAGCACCATGACCCACCCTCATCAGATCGGTAACGAGCAACCCGCCGGCGCACACGGCGCGGCTCGACCGACCACCTGTGCCGTGCTGCTGGCTGCGGGTTCGGGGACCCGCTTCGCTGGTTCCTCGCACAAGCTGGTGGCGCTCCTGCATGGTCGCCCCATCTATCAGTGGGCGCTCGACGCCGTGCGCTCCGCCGGGTTCGCTCACATCATTGTCGTCACGGGCGCAGTCGAACTCGAACTGCCCGATTGGGTGGTCCACGCCCACAATCCACGCTGGTCACAGGGACAGGCAACATCGCTCCAACGGGGCCTTGCAACCGCAATGGCGCTCGGGGCCGATGCCGTGGTGGTCGGTCTGGCCGATCAACCCTTCGTCACGACCGCGGCATGGCAGGCGGTCGCCGATACTGCTGCCCCGATTGCGGTGGCAACCTACGGCGGGGTACGCGCCAACCCGGTGCGGTTACATCGCTCGGTTTGGTCCGATTTGCCGACCGAAGGCGACCAAGGCGCCCGTAGCCTGATCGCCTTACGCCCTGAGTTGGTCGGTGAAGTAGCTTGTTCTGGCTCTCCGGCTGACATCGACACGATGGAGGATCTCCAGCAATGGAACTCGTCAACGAATTCACCGTAAACCGCCCCATCGACGAAGCCTGGGCGGTGCTCACCGACGTCGAGCGCATCGCGCCATGCCTGCCCGGCGCCCAGTTGCAAGAGATCGAGGGCGAAACCTATCGCGGCGTGGTGAAGGTGAAGGTCGGGCCCATCAGCGCAGCGCTCAAGGGCGAGGCCCATTTCGTGGAGCGCGACGACGCCAACCACCGTGCCGTGCTGAAGGGCGAGGGACGCGACATCAAGGGCAATGGCAATGCTTCCGCGCTCATCACGGCGTCGCTCCAGCCGATTTCGCCCACCAGCTCGAAATGCACCGTGCACACCAAGCTCGACATGACCGGCAAGGTCGCCCAGTTCGGGCGAGGTGCGCTGGCCGACATCAGCTCGAAGCTCATGCAGCAGTTCGCGAAGAATCTCGACGAGATGTTGGCCAAGGATGCCAGCGGCCCGGCTGCTGCCGGTCCGGCTGACGAAGCACCCGTTGCAGCAGGCGCCGAGACGACCGCAGCTCCGGCGGCGTCCGAGACAGCCGACGCGCCCAAGGCTGCCACCATCCGAACCATCAATGGACCGGCGGCCGAGCCGATCGACGCGTTCAGCCTGGGTGGTAGCGCCATGCTGAAGCGCCTCCTGCCCTTCGTTGGTGGGCTTCTGGTGCTGCTGCTCCTGCTGCGTCGCCGCAAGCACTAGCCGACAGGCCGCGCCGCACCGCGCCACCATGAACGACCACATCAGCGCCGGCGATCGAGACCGCGTTCGCGAACTTCTCGGACGTGAACCACAGGGCCAATTCGAGGTCGTGGTCCGCGACGCCAGCGGTGACCCGATCGTGCTGCGCAACGATCCCCTGCTCGACGATGGCACGCCGATGCCCACGCGTTACTGGCTCGTCAGCAAGTCACTGAACGCCGCCGTCGGACGGCTCGAGGCAGCGGGGGGCGTCAACGAGGCCGAGGCGGCCATCGACCCCGACGAACTCGCCGCCGCGCACGCTCGCTATCAGGCCGAACGCGATGCTGCGCTGCCCACGGGCTATCAGGGTCCTCGCCCGAGCGCCGGCGTCGCCGGTACCCGCATCGGTGTGAAGTGCCTCCACGCCCACTATGCCTGGTTCCTCGCTGGCGGCGAAGACCCCGTCGGCCGGTGGGTGGCCGAGCGGATCGGCGTGTACCAGCGATGACCATCGCTCACGTGTCCCTGCTCGATGAGCGCACGATCATCACCATCGAGGGCACCGACGCCGGGGCGTGGGTGCTGCCGTGCGGAATGACCTCGCTGTACCGTCGGCACCTCACTGCCGACCCGCCGCTACCCGAGGACCTCACCAACGCGATCGGCGAGATGACCGATCACCTCGACGATGCGCGGCGCGAGCTGCCGTTGTTGGGCGACGCAACCTCGGTCGTCGTGTCGGGTCCGGCAGCGCGCGCGATGGCCGCTGTCGAGCATGGGGGCCGGGTGAACTCGTTGACCTTCGTTCTCAGCCGCGACGCCGCCGAGGACGTGTTCCGCACATTGGCCACCGAGGCCACAGCAGATCGACGACAGAACCCGGGCCTGCCCAACGACCTTGTCGACGCCATCGTCGGCGGGTGTTGCGCAATGGTCGCGCTCATCCGAGGTTTAGGACTCGACTCGGTGACCGTCTCGATGGTCGATCAGCCATGAGCGCCGACCGTCGACCGATGAACCATCCGGCAGCACCACCCAGCAACGGTCTGCGGCTCTACGGCCGACGCGTGGTCATGCGCCCGCTCGTGGCACCTGACTTCTCGGCCTGGAGCGACGTCCGCCTCCGCAACGAGAAGTGGCTGCTGCCGTGGGAGCCGTCACGTCTGGCCAACCAGGGCGACCCCACCCGCCAACGCGATGCATTCAGTACCCGGTGCGCCGCACGCGACCGCGACCGGCAGATGGGCCTCGCCTATGCATTCGGATTGTTTGTCGACAGCGCCGTTGCGGGCGAGGTGAACCTCAACAACGTCATCCGTGGCGCGCAGCAGTGCGGCACCATCGGCTACTGGATCGATCAGGCCAGGGCCGGCCACGGCTACGTTGCCGAAGGTGTCTGCACCCTGATGCGCTTCGCGTTCGACGAGCTTCGGCTGCACCGTCTCGAGGTGTGCATCATTCCGCGCAACACCAACAGCCGCCGTGTGGTCGACAAGTTACAACTCCGCGAGGAAGGCACCGCCCAGCGTTTCTTGGAGATCAACGGCGTGTGGGAGGACCACGTGCGCTACGCCATCACCATCGAAGAATGGCAGTCGCGCCGCGACGAACTCACCAGCGCTTGGCTGTAGGGCTCGCCTCTGAGTGAACAGCGATGTTGCCGGCGGGTTCACGAGAACCGCCGGCTGCACCGCTCTCAGGCTTGTTCGGCAACCATCCGGGTGACGACGGCCTTGGCCTTGCGCACCGTGGTGCGCCGCTTCCATTCCTTCATCTTCCAGTGCCGCGGCACGGACTTCATCGCGCTTGCCTTGCCCTTGGCGGCATCTCGGCGATGTTCAGGGACCCATGCCCGTCCCGGTTCGTGCACGTCCTCGGGCTCAGAGCCATTGCTGACCTGGCTGGCAACGGCCTGCAGCTCGCTGTTGATGCGGTGCCGTTCGTTGTGGGCGTGGGCACGCAGGTCCATTTTCGGCGGCGGAGCCGCTTCCTGCGTGTGATGACGTTGGCTCATCTTGTACCTCCTGTAGGAACGTACGGTCGAGTCTCCCCGTGATCTGAAAGTACACCCAAGCGCCGGTCATTGGAAAGCATCATCGGGAATCCATCCGGAATCTTTCCGGTGACGGCCCCTACTGGGTGGTTCTCGACGAGATCTGTTGCTGCAGCGCAGCGATGCGCTCGGCAAACCACGGCTGGCGGGTGCTCCACACCTGTGGATCGAGCTCGCGTTTCACCGCAGCGGCGTGATGGTCGATGTCGGCCATGTCTTGGATGGTCTGCTTGACGATGATGGCCAGCTCGCGGGGGTGGCTGGCCGCACGGGCAGCCATGGTCTGGGCCACGTCGAGCAGCTGGTCATCGTCGACACAGCGGTGCACCAGCCCGACCCGCTCGGCCTCGGCGCCGTCCATCACCTCGCCGAAGAGCACCGCTGCCATGGTGGTCTGCGGGCCAGTGATCCGACGCAGCATCCAGGTGTGCCCGCCGCCGGGGTGGATACCGATCTGCAGAAAACGCGTATCGAACTTGGCGCGACGCGCTGCGATGCGCACATCGCAGCCGAGTGCCAGGTTCATGCCGGCACCGACAGCGGCGCCGTTGACCGCAGCGAGCGTGGGCAGCGGGCTGCGAGCAATCCGCAGGAAACCCTCGTAGATGCTGCCGAGGCTCTCCTCGGACGATTCGGCGAGGTTGCCCAGGTTGGCTCCCGCACAAAAAGCCGGGGCGGTGCCGGTGACGACAATGGCCCCCACGCCGGGATCGGGCTCGATGGCGTCCATCGCCGCGATCATCTCGGCCACCATCGGCGCCGTGAGCGTGTTGCGCTCGGCCGGGTTGTTGAGCGTGAGGGTGGCGACGCGATCGCTGATACTGACTTCGACAAGACTCATGGCGTAATTGTCGCATGTGACAAGGTTGCGATGTGAATGCATCCGATCCCCTCCCACCGGCACGGCCCGCTGCAACCGTCATCGTGGCACGCGACGCCGGCGGTGAGTTTGAGATCCTGTTCCTGAAGCGCAGCGAAGTGGGCGCATTCGCCGGCCTGTGGGTGTTTCCCGGCGGCCGCGTCGATGATGCCGATCCTGGACACGACGAGCTGTCCCGAGCCGCCGCGGCGGCGGTGCGCGAAGCGGCCGAGGAAGTGGCGGTTCGGGTGCATCCGGACAGCCTCATCACCCTGTCGCACTGGACCCCTCCGGCCATCGCCCCCAAGCGGTACACCACGTGGTTCTTCGTGGCACCGTGGACCGGCGACGAGGTGCAGATCGACCAGCACGAGATCGTCGACGCACGCTGGGTGCGCCCGGCCGATGCCATCGCCGAGGGACTCCCGATGGCACCCCCCACGCATGTCACTCTGGTGACCCTTGCCGAGGCCGGCTCGTTCGACGGGCTGACACAACTCATCGGGCAGCGGGGAGTCGAGCGCTTTGTCACCGTGCCCGCACAGCACGACGGCGCGCTGGTGCTGCTGTGGGAGAACGACTCGGGCTACGAGTCCGGCGACCCTACACGTCCGGGGGCGCGGCATCGGATGGTCATGCGCGAGGGGCTCCCCCACCGCTACGAGCGCACAGAGCAGTAGGGTCGACGGGGTGCGTGCAACCAACCAGATGGAGTCAGTGCCTCGTGCTTGACCATGTCTTCACCGATGCCATCGCAGCGCTTCGCGATGCGTTCGAGGGAGCATTCCTCGAACGTCAGGCGTTCGAGGAGCACTTCCAGATCGATGTGCTCTTGGGCGATATCACCTGGGAGACCAGCTACGGGTTGCCGGGAGAGGGCCAACCCCCGCGGGTCGTGGCCCACATCACCTTCGATTGGCCCACATGGAGCCAGACGGCGTATCGCCGCTGGTACGTCGATGAGGTCCTCGATGAACAACCCTCGATCGAGATGGAGATCGTGTTCCGCGTGCAGCGCCTCGCCGAGCAACCTGACCCGGTGCCCGTGCAGGCAATCCTGCCGGACTCCAGCCCGCTCATCGGCAACGCCCGGCTCGAGCGCGCCGGGGCAACGGTGGAGATCGGCTATTTCAGCGACGCCACACAGGCGCCCGAATACGGCATCGAGATCACCTACGAGGGCATCTACGAACTGGCCGAGGAGACCTTGGCCGATGGGGCCAGCAAGCTGCTCGACGAACACTTCGGAACACTTGGCGCCTGGATCGCCACCACGCTCGTGAAGCTCGGCGACCTGCGGCTCAGCTTCCTGCCCGCCGACGACGACGTCGACTCGTAATTGCCGTGGCGGGCCTGACAGCATCGCCACATGCCCGATGTCGTCCTGCTCGAAGTCAGCGACCGTATTGCCACCGTCACCATCAACCGGCCCGAGGCGCGCAACGCGCTGAGCACCGAGGTACTGCGGTTGCTCCCTGCGCTGATGCGCTCAGCCGACGAGCGCGACGACGTGGATGTGGTCATCCTCACGGGCGCCGATCCCGCCTTCTGCGCTGGGCTCGACCTCAAAGAACTCGGCACCACGGGCCGCAACCTGGGCTCCAGCGGAACCGGGGCGCCCAGTCCTGACGGCATGCGCGGGCCGTTCCCTTCGATGACCAAGCCGGTCATCGGGGCGATCAACGGCGTGGCGATCACGGGTGGATTCGAGTTGGCCCTCAACTGCGACTTCCTGGTGGCGAGCGAACGGGCCAAGTTCGGCGACACCCATGCCCGCGTGGGGGTGATGCCGGGTTGGGGGCTCACCGTGTTGCTCCCCCAGGCCATCGGCGTGCGACGCGCCCGCGAGATGAGCTTCACCGGCAACTTCCTGAGTGCCGACGAAGCGCTGCAGTGGGGCCTGGTGAACCATGTCGTGGCCCACGACGACCTCATCCCAACGGCACGCTCGTTGGCACGCGACATCGTCGGCAACGATCAACCGGGTGTCCGCCAGATCCGTCACACCTACGCCGCGATCACTCGAGATCAGCCGGGTTGGGAGATCGAAGCGCGCGACGGGAGCGAGTGGGCCCGCACGATGTTCAGCCCCGACAAGGTGGCCGAGCGACGCGACGGCATCATGTCGCGTGGCCGGGGGCAGTAGAGCCCAAGCCTCAGGTGGTGCGGCGACGGCGCCCTGCGGCGGCCACCATCGCAAGCCCAAGCATCGTGCACAGCACTGCCGAGACAGCGACGCCACGTGACGCTGCGCCGGTTGACGGCAACACGTCGGCAGAGACCCGACTGGTCTCGGTCGCGGCGCTGGCGACCAGCGCCGGCGATTCAGACGCCACGAACTGGCAGCGGATGACGACAATGTCGACAGAGGTGACCTGCACAGCTTGCGGACCGTCATTGCTGACCGAGATGCCGCCACCGCGTACCTCGGCGCCGTCGGTGACGATGACGCTGCCAATGTGCACCACCAGCGAGGCAGAACCAGCATCGGTGGATGCACCGGCGTGTCCGACCGACAACACCGTGCCGGGCTGATCAGCGATCACGGCACCGGTGAAGAAGGCCTCACCCGCGCCGATCGTGGTGTTACCCGACCACGAATACGGCTCGTCCACACAGACGGTGCCGACTTCGCCGGTTGCTGATGCGCGCGGCAGGGCAGTGCTGAGTGCGCCGCACACCAGTACGGTCCCAACAGCCAGTTGTGCAACCAATCGCCTCATGCTTGCTCTCCATGTGTGAGTGCATTCGCAGGGCCGGTTTCGCGCTCGCTCCCCACCGAGCATTCGCGACCAGATGTGCCGCTCGATGGATCATTGCTTCCCTTACACGTGCAGGTTACCGGCCACCACCGACTGCGGTAAAGGGCCAACCCGCGAATGGGCCAAATGCCCTACGTCCACCACGGGTGCGCAGACGAACCCGCAAGGCGCAACCCCTGGACACTGCGCCCGGGACACTGCGCCCGGGACACACCGGGTTCAATGGCGATACGGCTGGTTCGCTCACATCGCTGCGCCACGCTCGCGCAGGTCTGCCTGCACAGCAACAGCGATGTGCAGGGCGAGTATCTCGGCACCGGTGGAGTTGAGATGGAACCCATCGGTGCTGCTGCGCACCTTCTTGCTGACGCCGTCTCGGGGATCTACCACGTACTCCGCATACCCACCGTCGAGGCCCGAGAAGATGTTCCACGAATCGATGTACACCACCGTGGGGTGTTTGGCCACCTGGTCGCGCACCACCTCGTCTTGGATCTTCAGGCGGGCGGTGTTGACGGGCTCGTTGTCGTTGGGAATGCCGACCCAGATCAGCGTGCGGCCGTCGGCCCCGAGGAGATCCATGACGGAGCCGACCCGCTTGCCGTACTCGGCGCGCCATTCGGGCGAATCGACCTGCTTGTTGAGACCGTGGATCGGCTGACCGTCGTTGCCCCCGAAGGTGACAATGACGATGTCGGGGTTGGTGACCGGTAGCTGGGTGGCGAAGTGGGCGGGCCAGTCGTAAAAGTCGGGACGCGCCAGGCCCGAGGACACCTTGTAGTCGAGCGTGGTCCTGATCACACCCGTGCCCGCCAGCAGCGTCTCGAGATAGGGGGCGAACGCGCCTGCGTCGCTGTCTCCCGCGATGTAGACCCGCGCCGGATCTGTGGTGGTGGGCGTACGACCGGCATCGGGCAGCGTTGTTGCGGGCAGCGTCGTAGCGGGCACGGTCGTGACGGGCGGTGTTGACGCGGGCGCTGTGGCCCCGGCAACAGTGGTTGCCCCGCCGTCGGCGGTTGATGCCGTCGTCGGCCCCGGGCCGGCGATGGAGTTCCGACCTGCCCCAAACAGTGACCAGGAGACGACAACCCCCGCCACCAGCAGTACTGCCGCTGCGAGGGCAGTTGCCGCGCGCCGCCGCATGTAGGTGCGACGGGAATGGCGACGACGTGGCGACGCTGGCCAGGCGTGTTCGTCGGAGCGTGGGGGGAACTGGGGATCCATGGTCTACACGCATCGTACTTTCGCCGGCCGCAGGTTGCCGCGAATGGCGAACGCACAGATCCGGTCTGGATATGATTTGACACAAGTAGGACAACTGCTGAATTCATCAAACCAAAGGGGAGAACTTTGCGTAAGAACAATCGTTTCGCCGCAGTGGCATTGCTTGCCACCGTCGGCATCCTCGGTACCGCATGCGGTAGCGACTCGAAGAAGGCAGACCTCTGCCCAGGCGTCACCAAGGGCAGCGTCAGCACCCCGCCACTGAAGCTCGGCGTCGCATTCGACACCGGCGGCCGCGGCGACGGCACGTTCAACGACGCCGCTGGTCGCGGCGCCTGCCAGGCCGTGGGCGAACTCGGTGCAGATCTCACCGAGCTCGAAGCCACCAGCGACCAGGACCGCAAGCCCAACCTCGAGACCCTCACCAAAAACGGTGACAACCCGGTCATCGCGGTCGGGTTCCTGTTCAGCGACGACCTCAAGACCGTCGCTACCGCGAACCCCAAGACCACGTACGGCATCATCGACTCGGTCGTCGATCTGCCCAACGTGAAGAGCCTCGTGTTCGCCGCCGAGCAGGGTTCGTTCCTCGTTGGCGCCGCTGCGGCGCTGAAGAGCACCACCGGCCACATCGGCTTCATCGGTGGTCAGGAAATCGACCTCATCAAGGCGTTCGAGGCCGGCTACACCGCTGGTGCAAAGGCCGTCAACCCGGACATCAAGGTCGAGGTCAAGTACCTCGGTGCTGCCGGCGACAACGCCGCATGGGGTTCGCCTGACAAGGCCAAGGAAATCGCCAACGGCTGGTACGCCGACGGCGCCGACGTCATCTACACCGCCGCTGGCGGTTCGGGTGCGGGCACCATCGACGCTGCTGTTGCTTCTGGCAAGTGGGCCATCGGCGTCGACTCCGACCAGTACCTCACCGCTACTCCCGAGCAGCAAAAGCACATCCTCACCTCGGCGCTCAAGCGGGTCGACGTTGCGGTGTTCGAAACTGCCAAGGCCGTCCAGTCCGGCGACACCAAGGGTGGCGTCCGCGTGTTCGACCTCAAGGACGACGGCGTGGGCTACTCCACCTCGGGTGGCTACCTCGACGATGTCAAGGACAAGCTCGAGGCCTTCAAGCAGCAGATCATCGACGGCACCATCGTGGTTCCGACGAAGCCCTGATCCGCTCCGCGAATCACCAACGAGTCGGTAACGACTCACCGGAAAACTGATGGAAAGCCCGGGGCCTCGGTCCCGGGCTTTCTGTTCTCCGGTACGCAGTATCTGATAGAAAAGCCATGCGCTTGCAACAAGGGGGACGATGAATACCGAAGGCAGCACAATCGCCGTCGAGCTCAACGGCATCGAGAAGCGGTTCCCCGGGGTCATCGCCAACCACGACGTCACGCTGATCGTGCGCAGTGGCACCATTCACGCCATCGTCGGCGAGAACGGTGCCGGCAAGTCCACGCTGATGAACACCCTGTACGGCATGCACCAGCCCGACGCCGGCACCATCACCGTCAACGGGGTCGAGCAACACTTCAAGTCCCCCAGCGACGCCATCGCCGTGGGTATCGGCATGGTGCATCAGCACTTCATGCTCGCCGACAACTTCACGGTGCTCGAGAACATCATCCTCGGCGCCGAGCCCACCCATCTCGGTGTGCTGTCCATCGGCGACGCGCGCAAGCGGATCACCGAGATCGCTGCCGCCTCCGGGACCCACGTCGATCTCGACGCCCTCGTCTCCGATCTCGGGGTGGGCCAGCGCCAGCGGGTGGAGATCCTCAAGGTGCTGTTCCGGGGGGCGCGCATCTTGATCCTCGACGAGCCGACAGCGGTGCTGGTGCCCCAGGAGGTCGACGAGCTGTTCACCACGCTGCGTCATCTCGTCGACGACGGAGCAACCATCATCTTCATCTCGCACAAGCTCGACGAGGTACTCGCTGTCTCCGACGAGATCACCGTCATCCGCGACGGCACCACGGTCACCACGGTGCTGCCGCGCGACGTCAACCGGGCCACGCTCGGCGAGTTGATGGTGGGCGCAGAGCTGCCCTCGCCCGAAGGGCGCGAATCCCAGGTGGGCACCACTGTGCTGTTGAAAGTGCAAGGACTCACCGTCGGGTCCGGCGGACAACGCAAGACCGTCGACGATGTCAGTTTCGCCGTGCACCAAGCCGAGATCGTCGGCATCGCCGGCGTCGAGGGCAACGGCCAGTTCGAGCTGTGCGAGGCCATTCTCGGCCTCACCGCCATCAGCGCTGGCAGCGTCGAGATCGGCGAGCACGATGTCACCAGCAGCTCGACCCGCGAGCGCAAGTCGGTGGGCGTCAGCTACATCCCGTTCGACCGCCATCGCGAGGGCCTCATGCTCACCTCGCCGCTGTGGGAAAACACCCTGCTCGGCCGCGAGGGCGAACCACGCTTCGTTCGTGGCCCGTTGGTGAACACCGCCGAGGCCCACCGCGACTGCAACGAGATCATCGACCGCTTCGACGTGATGACCCCCAGCGAGATCGTGCCGGTCTTCGCACTGTCGGGCGGCAACCAGCAAAAGCTGCTCGTCGGGCGCGAGCTCAGTAACAACCCGAAGATCCTCATCGCTGCCCATCCGACACGGGGCGTCGACATCGGGGCGCAAGCCGCCATCTGGGCCGAGCTGCGCAGGGCCCGAGACGAGGGCCTGGCCGTGGTGCTCATCTCTGCCGATCTCGATGAGCTGATCGGCTTGTCCGACACGATCCTGGTGATGTACGACGGACGGATCACCGCCACGCTCGATCCTGCGACGGCCACACCCAAGATGCTCGGCACCTTCATGACCGGCGGAAAGCAGGAGGTCGCCTGATGGGTGACGAGACACGAATCCCCGCAGCCGACGGCGTGACGCGAGGGCTGTCGAAGCTGATGACGCCCAAGCTCGAGAACTCCAAGAACGGCCTCATCACCACGGCCAGTTCCATTGCCGCCGTGGTGTTGGCGTTGGTGATCTCGGGCATCATGCTGAAGATCACCGGCAAAGATCCCATCAACGCCTATCGCAAGATGATCGAGACCGGTCTGGAGCACGACAAGCTGCTCGAGGCACTGCAACGGGCCACGCCGCTGATGCTCTCGGCCGTCGCCGTGGCCATCGGGTTCAAGATGAACCTGTTCAACATCGGAGTCGAGGGTCAGTACCTGTTCGCAGCACTGATTGCATCGGTCGTCGGTGCAGCAGTGAGCCTTCCCGCCCCACTGCACGTGGCCTTCATTCTGCTGGTCGCGATGGCTGCCGGTTCGGTCTGGGCGGCCCTGGCTGCAGTGCTGAAGGTGAAGCGTGGCGTCAACGAGGTGATTTCTACGATCATGCTCAACTACGTTGCGCTGTCGGTCATCCAATGGCTGTTCGACACCTGGTTCCGCGACAACTCCAAGAGCGACCTCAACGTGAAGACCAAGGTCCTGCCGCGCAGCGCATGGATGCCCGACATCGTCACGGGTCGACTGTCCAGCATGTTCATCGTGGCCATCGCCGTGGTGGCGCTGTACTGGGTGATCGTCTTCAAGAGCCGATTCGGTTTCCGCCTGCGGTCGTCGGGCATGAACTCCGTGGCCGCTCGCACCGCTGGCATCAGCAGCAACCGCATGATCGTGTCGGCACTGGTCATGTCCGGCGCTGTCGCTGGCCTGGTGGCGATGCCATCGGTGCTCGGCGACATCCACGCCTACGGCCAGGGTGTACCCGATGGTCTCGGCTTCGCCGGTATCGCGGTCGCGCTGCTCGGCCGTAACCACCCGCTGGGCATCATGGCGGCCGCTGCGCTCTACGGCTTCCTCGAGTCAACCGCCGGGGCCCTGCAGATCCAGCACGTCCCCAACTCGATCATCGACGTGATCAAGGCCATCATCGTGCTCACGGTCGTCATCGTGAACGAGGCGGTGACCCGATCGATGAACCGCCGAACCGCCAGCCGGACATCGAGCGCCCTGCAGGTCGCCAAGCCGATCGGTGCCACGGCATGAGCACCACCGAGCTCTCCCCCAAGACAGAAACCACGCCTCGTACCCCCGCCAACTGGCTGAAGACGATCAACAATCGGCCGGGCCTGCGCCTGATCACCGCTGGTGTCGTGTTGCTCATCCTGTTGTCGATCACCCGGATCATCACCGGCGCCGATGACCTCACGTCGTCGGGAACCATGGGCACCACGCTGCGCCTCGCGATCCCCATCCTGCTCGCCGGCCTTGCCGGCCTGTGGGCCGAGCGTGTGGGCATCGTGAACATCGGTATCGAGGGCATGATGATTTTCGGCACCTGGTTCGGTGCCTACGGGGCATGGCAGTACGGACCATGGATCGGATTCCTGATGGGCCTTGCCGGAGGAGCCATCGGTGGGCTCATCCACGCCCTCGCCACCGTGCGGTTCAACGTCGACCATGTCATCTCCGGTGTCGCCCTCAACCTCTTTGCCGCCGGCGGCATGCGCTACCTCAGCGAACTCGTCTTCGTCGGCGAGCAGGGCGGCGGCATCAGCCAATCGCCCCAACAGTCAGCGGCCATCCCCCGGTTCAACCTGCCGGTCCTTGCCGGCGGCGACGTGTTCGGGTGGCACTCGCCCGACGTGCTCGGCGCGCTCGAACAAAAGCACTGGTTCATCGTCAGCGACCTGTCCGGCATCCTGCGCGGGTTCGTGTACAACCTGTCGTGGGCCACGCTGCTCGGCCTTTTGCTGGTCCCACTCACGGCGTGGGCGCTGTGGCGCACGCGATTCGGCCTGCGCCTGCGTTCATCGGGCGAGGCCCCACTCGCTGCCGAGACGCTGGGCGTCAAGGTGACCCGCGTGCGCTACATCGGCCTGGTGATCAGCGGTTCGTTCGCCGGTCTCGGCGGTGCGTACCTGTCGATCGTGTCGTCGTCGTATTACCGCCAGGGTCAGACAGCCGGACGCGGCTACATCGGCCTGGCAACGATGATCTTCGGCAACTGGCGTCCGTCAGGTGTGCTCGGCGGAGCCACGTTGTTCGGCTTCTCCGAAGCGCTGAAACTGCGCCGTGACGACAGCATCCCAGCGCTCTTTTTGTTCATCAGCTTCGTCGCTGCGCTCATCCTGGTGTTCTCGATCTACCGCAAGCGGCTCATCCCCGGCATCATGGCGGCAGCGTTCGGCGTACTGTTCTTCCTGACCTACCGGTTGGTGGACAAAGTGCCGGCGTCGCTCACGCAGGCCACGCCGTACATCGCCACGCTGCTCGTGCTGGCCACCGCCAGCCAGCACCTACGGCCACCGGCACACGCGGGCAAGCCGTACCGTTCGGGCGAGAGCCACTGACGCAGGCTCAGCGACTCAACTCGCTGACGGCCTGCACTTCGATGCCGCCACGAGGCCGCTGCGTGAGGGTGACCCTCACCCGGTGCGGGCGGGCAGTGAGCATGACTTCGCCTGCGATCTCGGCGGCGAGCGCCTCGGCGAACACGGCACGGTCGCGAAAGCTCCACAGGTACAGCTTCAGGCTCTTGCTCTCGATGCAGTGGGCATCGGGCGAGTACTCGATGACCACGTGCGACAGGTCGGGCTGCTGGGTGACCGGGCACACGCTGGACAACTCGTCGGTGGTGAAACGCACCGTGCTCACATGGGCAGGCGCAGGGAACACCTCGACATGTTCGATCGCGTGACGAACGGTACTGCCGAGCACCGTGAGGGCATCGGGTGCAGCGGGCTGGTCGGGCACGGAGAGATCCATGGGTGGAAAGGCTACGGTAGAGCCATGGCAAGCGTTCTCTCCGACGACCAGATCGACCGTTACCGCACCGACGGATTCCTGGTTCTGCCCGGGTTTACCGGACTCGACGCATGTGCTGCGCTGCAGCAACGCGCCACGGAGATCGTCGAGGCCTTCCAGCCATCCGAGCGCCGCACGGTGTTCACCACCAACGAGCAGGAACGCTTCACCGACGCAGAATTCCTCGACTCGGCCAACGGCATGTGGTGCTTCTTCGAGGAGGAAGCCTTCGGCCCCGACGGCCAGTTGCGCCAGGACAAATCGCTGTCGATCAACAAGATCGGCCACGCGATGCACGATCTCGACCCGGTGTTCGAACGGTTCAGCTACACCCCTGAACTGGCTGCGGTGGCGACCGACATCGGTCTCACCGATGCCCTCGCGTTGCAGAGCATGTACATCTTCAAGCAACCCCACATCGGTGGCGAGGTGGGCTGTCATCAGGACGCCACCTTCTTGTACACCGACCCGATCACCGTTACCGGTTTCTGGTTCGCCATCGAAGATGCCACGCTCGAGAACGGTTGCCTGTGGGCCGCTCCCGGCGGGCACCGCACCAACCTGCGCAAGGCGTTCAAGCGGGCCGGCGCCACCAACAACGACGACGACGACGGCACGGTGTTCGAGGAACTCGACCCAGCGCCCCTTCCGGCGCCAACGGACCTGGTGCCGCTCGAGGTCGAGGCAGGCACCCTGGTGGTGTTGCACGGCCTGCTCCCCCACTGGAGCGACATCAACCGGTCGACCAAGAGCCGCCATGCATTCTCGTTGCACTGCATCTCTGCTGCAGCCGACTACCCATCATGGAACTGGCTACAACGCTCGCCCGGCCTGCCCCTGCGCCGCCTCGATGGTTCCGGCCGGGTCGCAGCATGAACCACGAGTTGCTCGTCCAGGCACCCAAGGCACTGCTCCACGACCACCTCGACGGTGGGCTCCGGCCCGCCACCGTCATCGAACTCGCCGACGAGTACGGCTACGCCCACCTGCCCACACACGATGTGGTCGACCTCGGCAAATGGTTCAACCGCGGGGCCAAGCGCAACGACCTGGTGATGTACCTCGAGACCTTCGCGCACACCGTCGGGGTGATGCAGCACCGCGATGCCATCGAACGCGTCGCCTACGAATGCGCTGTCGACCTTGCCGCCGACGGCGTGGTGTACGCCGAGGTCCGATTCGCCCCCGAGCTCAACACCGAGGCAGGCCTCACGCTGGACGAAGTGGTCGAGGCCGCTCTGGCCGGATTCGAACGCGGTTCTGCGGGCACCGATCTGACCATCTACCTGATCTGCTGTGCCATGCGCACGGCCGCCCGCTCGTTGGAGATCGCCGAACTCGCCGTGCGCTGGCGCGATCGCGGCGTGGTGGGCTTCGACATCGCCGGGGCCGAGGCCGGTCATCCGCCCACCCGCCACCTCGACGCCTTCCACTATGTGCAACGCGAGAACTTCCATGCCACCATCCACGCCGGCGAAGCGTTCGGGCTGCCCTCCATCTGGGAGGCGGTGCAGTGGTGCGGTGCCGAGCGCCTGGGGCACGGTGTGCGCATCGTCGACGACATCACCGGCCCTGCCGGCGACGAGGTGCTCGGGCGCCTTGCCTCGTTCGTACGCGACCGGCGTATCCCGTTGGAGTTGTGCCCCACCTCGAACGTGAACACGGGCGTGTGCGCATCCATCGCCGAACATCCCATCGGCATGCTGCGCCGCCTGCGTTTCCGGGTCACCGTCAACACCGACAACCGCTTGATGAGCGACACCTCGATGACCAAGGAGATGGCGCAGCTGTCCGACGCCTTCGGTTGGGGCCTCGACGATTTCGAATGGCTCACCATCAACGCGTTGAAGAGCGCCTTTGCCCCGTTCCCCGAGCGCCTGGCGATCATCAATACTGTCGTGAAGCCACGGTACGCACTGCTGCGCGGCGACAGCCGCGTGCCAGAATGATCGAATGCCCGTACAGGTCCACCTCGTCGAACACCCACTCATCGCCGCCGCGCTCACCCGCATCCGCGATGAAACCACGCCCAACACCATCTTTCGCCAGGAACTCGAGCGCATCGGCACCCTGCTGATCGCCGAGGCAACCAGCGCACTGGCGACGACCGAGGTGGCGGTGCAGACACCCGTGGCCCTCACCACCGGCCACGTGCTCACCAGCGAACCGGTCATCGTGCCCATCCTGCGTGCCGGTCTCGGCTTCCTGCAATCGGCACAGACCCTGATGCCCGGGGCCGATATCGGCTTCGTGGGCATCTCGCGTGACGAGCACACCTTCGAACCCAAGCCCTACGTCAACAAACTGCCCGAGTCCCTAGTGGGGCGCACCTGCATCGTGCTGGACCCCATGCTGGCCACCGGCGGCT
The DNA here is from genome assembly GCA_009726095.1 of Actinomycetota bacterium. Taxonomy (GTDB): domain Bacteria; phylum Actinomycetota; class Acidimicrobiia; order Acidimicrobiales; family Ilumatobacteraceae; genus WLMZ01. Next base: position 24,058 of record WLMZ01000011.1, on the reverse strand, counting down.
CGCTGGCGCTGGCCTGCCGACTGCTGATCGAGCGCGGCGCCAACACACCCATCATCGTGGTGTGCGCGCTGGCCGCACCGGAAGGCATCGAAGCCATCGATCAGGCTGGCCTCGACACGCAGATCTTCACAGCATCGATCGACGAACGACTGAACGAGAACGCCTACATCGTGCCCGGTCTGGGTGATGCCGGCGACCGCCAGTTCGGCGCGGCCTGAACCCCACGCCCTACGAAAGCACTCACGTCAGAGCAGGTCGGCGAGCGCGCTGAGGTACGGCGCAGGGTCGAGGTCGATGGCCTCGCCGTACAGCTTCACCTTCGGCTCGGTACCGCTGGGGCGAACCTGTAGTCGTATGTCATCGAGCCAGATGCGCAACAGCCCGGCTTCCTCGTACCATTCCACGCTCGTGACCGCCCGGCCCCCCACCTCGGCCGGCGGGGCCTCACGCATGGAACCAACACGCTGCGCTGCAGTCGCCGGGTCGAGCCGGACCGACTGCTCGGACGTGATGTGGCGACCGAAGCGCGCAGCGAGGGTATCGAGGCGGTCCTGCAGCGAGACGCCCTCGGCGGCAGCGAGTGCAGCGACCTCGGCCATCATCACCGCGGCCGTGATGCCGTCTTTGTCCATCGGCTGCTGGGCGACCAGGTAGCCGAGCGCCTGCTCGTAGCCGAACACGAACCGCAGTTCGGGGTGATCGAGCACGGTCCGGCCGATCCACTTGAAACCGGTGAAGGTCTCCTTGAAGTGCACGCCATGAGCGCGCGCCATCTGGCTGAGCAGCGATGACGAGACCAACGTGGTGACCACGAGGCGATCTGCGCCCGTGGTGTGGCGCAGGATGTGGTCGGCCAGGATGCACCCGAGTTCGTCGCCGGTGAGCCGCCGCCAGCCGCCGTCGGCGGTGGGGATGGCTGCGCCGAGTCGATCGGCATCAGGATCATTGGCCAGCGCCAGCACGGCGCCGGATTCGCGGGCCCGTTCGAGCAGTAGGTCCATCGCCCCGGGTTCTTCGGGGTTGGGGAACGCCACCGTCGGGAACGCAGGATCGGGGTCCTGCTGCGCAGCGACCACCAACGGTTCACCCAGGTTCGAACTGCGGAACGCCCGGATCAGCGTGGCCCCGCCGACTCCGTGCAGCGCCGTGTAGGCCACCGTGCCACCGGACAGGTCGGGACGGAATCGAACCGACGGCACCGACGCCACATAGCGGTCCTCGGCCCCAGTGTCGAGGCGCTCGATCAGGGGATGGTCTGGCGCAGCCAGTTGCACCGTGCACGGGTCGAACCGGTCGATGCTCGCCGCGATCCCGACATCATGCGGTGGAACGATCTGGGCGCCGTCTGCGAGATACACCTTGTAGCCGTTGTCGGCCGGCGGGTTGTGGCTGGCGGTCACCATCACACCGGCGATGGCGTTGTAGGCGGTGATGTTCCATGCGAGCACCGGGGTAGGCAGTGGGGACGGCAACAACAGCGCGCGGATACCCGCTGCAGCGAAGACACGGGCCGTGTCGAGCGCAAAATCTTGGCTCTTGTGCCGGGCGTCGTAGCCGATGATGATGCCACGGATGGCGGCGTCGGGCCAACGGGCCAGCACGTAGCCGGCCAGGCCGGCTGCAGCCTGCCGGACGACCAAACGATTCATGCGCAGCGGTCCGGCACCGATGGCTGCCCGTAACCCTGCCGTTCCGAACTGCAGGCGATCGGTGAAGCGATCGGTCAGCTCTGATCCCGGTGAGGCGATGAGATGCGCAAGCTCCTGACGGATGTCTTCGTCGGGTTCGGCAGCCAGCCATTCGTGCGCTCGGGCAAGCACATCGGACGCGTTCATCAGCGCAGCTTGTGCAGCTCGACCAGCGGCCGAGGCCCGACGTGGGAGATCACCTCGGCGGCAGCGATGGAGCCGAGCCGGCCGCACTCGGCCAGATCGAGGCCGCGGGTGAAGCCGTACAGGAAGCCCGACGCGAAGAGGTCGCCAGCCCCTGTGGTGTCGAGGACCTGCTCCACCGGCTCGGCATGTACGACGAGGATCTCATCGGGCGTGATGATGACCGACCCGAGCGGGCCGCGCGTGATGGCCGCCAGCGCGCAATCGGCTCGCACGGCGGCAACAGCGGCATCGAACGAATCGACCTCGTACAGCGACAACAGCTCCTCCTCGTTGCCGAACAGGATGTCGACCTCGTCGGCGACCAGGCCACGGAAGTCATCGCGGTGCCGGTCGACGCAGAACGAATCGCTGAGCGTGAGCGACACCATCCGGCCGTGTGCATGAGCAATGCCCGCTGCGTGCCGGAATGCCACTTTCGCCTCGAAGCGATCGAAGAGGTAACCCTCCATGTACAACACCTGGCCGGCAGCAACAGTGGCCACATCGATGTCGGGCGTGCACAGCAGCGACGAGACACCGAGATAGGTGTTCATGGTGCGCTGGGCGTCAGGCGTGACCACGATGATGCACCGTCCTGTCGGCGTGTGTTGCTCGGGCATACCGGGCCGGAACGCCACCCCGACGGCGCGCAGATCATGCCCGAACACACGGCCCAGCTCGTCGTCACTGACCTTGCCGATGTACGCAGCACGTCCGCCGAACGACGCCACACCGCACATCGTGTTGGCTGCGGATCCGCCGCTCATCTCCACGGCTGAACCGAGCGCCTGGTACAACGAGACAGCCCGGTCGGTCTCGATGAGGGTCATCGAACCCTTCACCAACGACTCAGCGTGGATGAACGAGTCGTCGGCGTGCGCAATGACATCGACCAGGGCGTTGCCGATCCCGACCACGTCGAATTCAGCGGCTACTCGTTCAGGCATCGGCACGCCACCAGACGCTAACGGCTGCAGTTGACTCCCGCTGAATTTGCAACGATTTCGCCCGGCGCAACGCCATGAGCAGGGCGGGTAGTCTCGATACTGTGAATTCGGACCCCTACCGCCTTCCTCGATCGGTCCTGCCGCGCCATTACGCCGTCACGCTCGACCCCGACCTTGGTGAGGCACGCTTCGGTGGGACGATCTCGATCAGCGTCGAGGTGACCGAAGGCGTTGATCAGATCCTGCTGAACGCGATCGAGCTCGACATCATCGCCGTGTCGGTAAACGGCGCGGATGCACCCTTCTTGCTCGATGAGGACCTGCAGCGACTGCTCATCGACACACCAACCCCTGCAGGTGCAGCCACCATCGACATCGCGTTCACGGGCATCCTCAACGACAAGCTCCAAGGGTTCTACCGATCGACCTACGTCGGGGCCGACGGCACCGAGCACGTCATCGCCTGCTCGCAGATGCAGACCACCGACTGCCGCCGGGCCTTCCCCTGCTTCGACGAACCCGACTTCAAGGCCACGTTTGGCGTCACCCTGGTGGTCGACGACGGCATCACGGCCATCTCGAACGGCCCGGAGACCTCACGCACCCAACGGCCCGACGGCCGGTGGCTGGTCACGTTCGAGGACACCATCTCGATGAGCACCTATCTGGTCGCCTTCGTGGTCGGCCAGCTCGAAATCACCGAAGCGGTCGATGTCCTCGGGACCCCGCTGCGCATCGTGCACGTACCCGGCAAGGGGCACCTCACGTCGTTCGCCCTCGATGTCGGCGCCGTGGCGCTCGAGTGGTTCCAGGGCTATTACGGCATCCCGTACCCGGGCAAGAAGGTGGACATGGTTGCGCTGCCCGACTTCGCCGCCGGCGCCATGGAGAACCTCGGCTGCATCACCTACCGCGAGTCGCTGCTGCTCGTCGACCCGGCCACGAGCACGCTGTCCGAGCAACAGGTCGTCGCCGACGTGGTCAGCCACGAGCTCGCCCACATGTGGTTTGGCGATCTCGTCACGATGCGGTGGTGGAACGGCATCTGGCTGAACGAGGCCTTCGCAACGTTCATGGAGGTCATGGCCGTCGAAGTGTTCAAGCCCGGCTGGACACGATGGACCACGTTCAGCCTCGAGCGCACCGATGCGTTCGAGGTCGACTCGCTCGACAGCACCCGCACTGTCGAGTTCGCCGTGCAGGCCCCCGCCGAATGTGCGGGCATGTTCGATGTGCTCACCTACCAAAAGGGTGGCGCGCTACTGCGCATGTTGCAGCAGTACATGGGCGAAGAGCGGTTCCGCCAGGGCGTGAACCATTACCTTCGTGTGCACTCGTACTCGAACACAGAAACCAGCGACCTGTGGGACAGTCTCGAATCCATCACCATCGCCGATGGCGGTAACGAGCCCGTGCGCCAGTTGATGGACAGCTGGATCTGGCAGGCGGGGTTTCCGTTGGTCTCGGCAACACTCACGGGTACAGCGCTCGTCCTGCGACAGGAGCGGTTCAGCTTCAGCCCCGAGTCCAGCGACCCCACCATCTTCATGATCCCCGTGGCAGTACGGGTTGGTGACGACACGCACATGGTCCTGCTCGATGGAGCCGAGGCGCGCCTCGAGCTGGCCGACACGTCCGCACCGATCGTGGTGAACGCCGGAGGCCACGGCTTCTTCCGCGTTGCCTACGATGGCACGCTGCGCAGCCGCCTGACGGCCCACGCGCTGGGTGATCTGTCCACCGTCGAGCGATACAACCTGGTCGATGATGCCAGCGCTGCGAGTGTGGCCGGGCGCCTTTCGGCAGCTGACCTGTTGGCCTTCCTCCATGGTTTCTCCGCCGAGCGCGAACTTGCGGTGTGGCAGGTCATCACCGCTGCCCTCCAGCGCCTCGACCGGGTCATCGGTGCGTCAGCCCGTGTGCCATTCCAACGGCAGGTGATGGCGCTGGTACGACCAGCCCTCACGGCGCTCGGTCTCGCCCCGGTCGCCGCAGAGTCCACGCTGCAGGCCAAGCTCCGCGGCCTGCTCGTCACCACCGCCGCCGTGCTCGGCGCCGATGCCGACATTCGCCAGCATTGCCGCTCGCTGCTGGTCGGCGAGACCGATGGCGTCGATCCCGAGTTGCTCGCTGCGGCCACCACGGTGGTGGCGTCCATCGGTGACGGCGCCGACTTCGATGCCTTCGTCGAGAAGTTCCGTCACGCCGCTACGCCCCAGGAGCAACTGCGCAGTCTGTACGCGTTGGCCGAGTTCGACGACGCCGACCTCATCCGTCGGGCATGCGAGTTCGCGTTCAGCGGTGAGGTGAGGTCGCAGAATGCCCCGTATCTGTTGTCTCGCTGTATCGCCAACCGCTCCCATGGCGAGCTCGCCTGGACGATCGTCCGCAAGAACTGGGACATCGCCAATGCCCGCTTCCCGGAGCCATCGATCATCCGCATGATCGATCCAGTGAAGCTGCTCGATCGCCCGTCCACCCTTGCCGACGTGCAGGGCTTTTTCTCCGAACACCCGGTGGAACAATCGGCCAGCACCCTGGCTCAGGTGCTCGAACGTCAGCGCGTCAATGCTGCGTTTCGCGAGCGCGAGCACGACACCCTCACCAAGATGCTGCTGGCCTGATCCGCCGTGAGTCGCGCCATGGCGGGCAGCTGACGTCCCTAGGTGTCAGGTTCGAGCGACACGAGATGGATCTCGTAGTGCTCGAGGTAGTGCGTGGTGCCCACAGGCGACGGATTGCTGGTCGCGTTCAGCGCTGTCTGCGCGATCAACAGGTCCGAACCCACCTGGTACCACGTATCGGTCACCTGCGAGTCGCCCGACTGACCGTTGTCCACGGTGATCCGCACGTGCAGCGTGTCCACTGCGGTGCCGCCCACCTGCATGGTCTCAGCCCCGATCACCTCGCCGCTGTAGGTGTTGACCTTTCCGGGCTCCTCACACACGAGCATCCAATGGGTGCCAGCTGGTGCACGCACCGGTCGGCCGTCACCACTGCACGAGTACGCATCGGTCTGGCTGAGCCCGAAGAAGCTGTCGTAGTTGGTGCGCGCCGGCTGCACGATGGCGTCGCCCTGCACACAGCGTTGCCATTCCTCCCACCGCTCCTTCAGCACGTCCCAACGCTGCAGGACGCCACAGCCCGACGGCACCACGGTGATCGTGGTGGTGGCCGGGTAGTCGTGGTGCTGCCCGGCGAGCGCATCGACCTCGTCGCCGCCGGTGGTGGCGTAGGTGTAGATGCCCAGCTTCGGCAGGACCGCCAGCGGTGGTGGCGCATCGGTGGTCGGAGCCGCAGTACCAACCGAGGTGCCCGATGCCGGTCCCGTGGTCGTCGACCCGGAGACCGCCAACACGCTGGTGGTGGTGTGCTCGAGGTAGTACTGGCGCACCTCGTCGGGGGTCAACTCGGTGCTGGTGCCCTTGGAGAACAGGTACGGGCTGGCGAAGTAGAAACCGAACAGGCCAACAATCAGTGCACCACCGGCGGCGATGGTCTTCGTACGACGACCGCTCATACCGCAATCGTATGCCTCTCGGTCGGGTGCTGTGAATGCCGTGGCGCGGGTCAGTGCCCCTGGAGACCGGTGAGCCCGGCCAGGCGGGCGCGCCCGAGATGCTTGGAGCGCAGACCACGCGCCCGCAGATCGGTCGGGATCTCGCCATCGCGCACCAGCCCAGCCCCGACACGGGCCAATGCTGGTGAGATCTGGATGCCGTACCCACCTTGGCCGATGAACCAGAAGAAACCCTCAGCCTCGTCGTCGAAGCCGACGACCGGCGTGCGGTCGGCTACGAAGTTACGCAGGCCCGCCCACGAGGACCGCACATGGCGCACATCGAGCCGGGTGGCATCGTTGATGTGCTCGATGGCCCTGGCGATATCGATCTCCTCGGGTCGCGCATCACAGGGCAACGACGGGGTCTCATCGGCGGGCGAGCACAGGTACTGCCGACCCTCGGGTTTCACGTAGAAGGTGCCACGAACATCGGCCACCAACGGAAGGCCCGACGCATCGGTGTTGTCCGGGGCCGACACCATGAACACCGTGCGCCGCAGGGGGTGTATGCCCACGGGCTCGACACCGGCGAGTAACGCGACATCGTCGCACCAGGCACCGGCTGCGTTGATCACGATCGGGGCCTCGAAGGCCTCACCCGTTGCCGTGATTGCCCGCCAACCGCCTTCGGTGCGTTGTAGTTGCGCCACTCCGGACGACGTGTGGATCTCGCCACCGCGTGCCCGCAGGCCCGCCGTGAAACCAGCGTGCACGGCGGCGACATCGATCTCGCTGGCACCGGGTTCGAGCATGGCAAGCTCGGTCCAGTCCTCGCGCACCAGCGGCGACATCGCTGCGGCATCGGCCGGCGACAGCAGCCGAACATCGGGCACGAACTCAACCACCTCGGCATGCAGTTCCCTGACATCGGCCGCTGCGCCGTGCGCTCCAATCCACAGCAACGGCATCGGCGACAACAACGGCGGCGTGAACTCAACGGGTGGATCCTCCATGAAGGCCCTACTCGCTGTGGTGAGCAGCCGGATGACACGACCGCCATAGCTTTCCAGGAACGTGGCCGCCGAACGGCCCGTGGTGTGGAAGGCCAGCGAGCTCTCCATCTCGACAAGACCCACCGTACGGTCGGCTGCCAGTTCGTACCCGATGGAAACCCCCGCAATGCCCCCACCGATGACAAGCACGTCGTAACGCTTCACAGATTCTCCCCTGAGCTGCACCACGGCCTGGGCCGGCCGATCTGGGTATTGATCGAATAGTAGAGCACTAAGCCCCGTGTCGGCTTCGGCTCCGGTGTGCGACCATGGTGCTGTGAGCACTGACGACAGCCCGACCCGCACCCTGTCCCCCAACACGATCGCCGTCACCGCCGGACGCCCCGTTGGCCCTGGCGTGCCGCTGAACCAACCCATCGTGCTGGCGTCCAATTACCGCGACACAGGCGACTACACGCGTACCCAGGGCACCGAGACCTGGGTAGCGCTCGAAGACGCCATCGGCGCGCTCGAAGGCGGCCGCGCCCTTGCCTTCTCCAGCGGTATGGCCGCCGCCGCAGCAGCCATCTATGCGCTCGCGCCGAAGGTGGTGGTGTTTCCCTCGGTCAGCTACATGGGAGTTCGAGCGCTGCTCGCCGAGTATCAAGAACGCGGCCACCTCGAGCTGCGTCCCGTCGACGTTACCGATACCGCTGCTGTCGCCGCAGCGGCCGAGGGCGCCGACATGGTGTGGGTGGAGACCCCCACCAACCCCACGCTCGATGTGGCCGACCTCGAGACCATCGGCCACATCTCCCGGGCCGTTGGCGCGACGATGGTGGTGGACTCCACGTTCGCCACTCCCCTGTTGCAGCGGCCCCTCGAACACGGCGCCACCATCGTGATGCACAGTGGAACGAAGTTCATCGGCGGGCACAGCGACCTGCTGATCGGGCTGTGCGTCACGTCCGACGACGACGTGTACGAACGCCTGGTGAAAGCCCGTACGTTCCAGGGCGCCACCCCTGGCGCCCTCGAGGCGTTCTTGGCCCTACGCGGCCTGCGGACCATGCCCCTTCGGCTCGAGGCCTCGCAACGGAATGCCGCAACGCTGGTCGACCGACTCCGTGCCCACCGTGCGGTGGCTGTGGTCAACTACCCGGGGCTCGGAGCAATGGTGTCGTTCGTGATGAAGGGCGGGCCGACGGCAGCCGATGCCGTCTGCGAACGGGTGCAGATCATCGTTGCGGCCACCAGCCTCGGCGGCGTGGAGACCACCATCGAACGGCGCCAGAAGTACGCCGGCGACGCCCATGTCGAGCCCGGACTGCTGCGAATGAGCGTGGGCATCGAGGACATCAACGACCTGTGGGCCGACCTGTCAGCCGCGCTTCGATGACATCGATGTCGCGGTTGATCCGCTGCGGACTCACCGACTTCGTCGTGCCGAGCATCTGGGCAAACAGGCTGACCCGCAGCTCCTCGATCGACCAACCGATCTCGATGACGTCGCTGGTGAACTGACTCGGGGCGAGCCTCGCCAGCACCTTCTGGTAGCGCTGCTCCAACAGGCCGACATCGTGCAGGCGCTGGCGATCGCGCACCGGATCGGCGGCGAGCTTGTCGAGCCGGCGCTCGATGGCACGCACATACCGCACCACGTCTGGCAGCCGAGCGACACCCGTGGCGGTGACGAATCCGGGACGGAGCAATCGGGCAAGTTGTGTGCGCACGTCGGTAACCGACGGGGCCAACGCCGGGGCGATCAGACGGCTCAGCCGGGACTCCACATCGGCGACGGCAACGAAGATCTGTCCCACGGTCCCGAGCGCGCGGGCGGCCTCATCAGCAAGCCGCCTCCTGGCCACTTGCTGCAACGAGCGGAAACCCTCGGGGTCACGCACGGGCTCACCGTGATCGGCGATGACACGGTCGGCCGCCGCGGTGATGCAATCGTCCACCAGATTGCCCAACGTCGCGGTGGGAGTGCGGCCAATGGCCAACAGCGCTTCGTTGGAGATGTCGCGACCAATCGACTTGCGTGACACCGCCACGGTGAGCAGCAGCAGCCGCCGCAGTCCCGAGCGCATCACACGGCCCTGAATCTCGGGATTCGTGAACACACGCACCGACACGCTGTCGCCATCGTCGATGAGAGCCGGGTACCCACGAACCACATGCCCGTCGTCGCGTTCGGTCTCGATCACCTCGGCCAGCGCCCCGAAATCCCATTCGGTGATGCCAGCCCGCTCGACCCCGGGAGCGGTTGCAGCGATGGCGTGACGCACGCGTCCGCTGAGGTGTCGACGCAATGCGTCGAGCTCCTTGCCCACGCCGAGACAACGGCCATCGTCGGCCTCGACGGAGAAGGTGATGCGCAGGTGATCGGGCACCCGCTCCATGTCGAACGCCGACGGCGGCACCTGCTCGCCGGCCAACTCCGACACGACCGGAGCAAGCGCCTGGACGAGCGAGCCATCGTGGTGCACCAGTCGGGAACCGGCGATGCGCGCGCTGTCGGCCACCGGTACGAGATGTCGCCGCGTGGCCTTGGGCAGGGTCCACACCAATGCGGTCACGAGCTCGTCACGGAAGCCGGTGACCTGCCAATCGAACCCATCGGTGCGCACCCGGTTGAGAATCTGCAGGGGAACATGCACCGTGACACCGTCGCGGACATCGCCCGGATCGAACCGATAGGTGACGGCAAGGCTGAGGTCGTCCTGCTGCCAGGTATCGGGGTACTCATGGGCGCCCAGTGCACCGCCACCGTCCGTACCGGCGCTGAGCGCGGTAATGGCCAGATCGGCCACCGTGAGATCCAGCAGTGCGGGCTGTTCAGCGCGCTGCACCTTCCACCAGCGATCGAAATGGCGCGCCGACACGACCTCGGCGCCCACCCGTGCGTCGTAGAACGCGCACAATGCAGCGTCATCGACGAGATCGATGCGGCGCACCCGATCGCCCATCGCCCGCACCTGTTCGAGGAAGGCACGGTTACGGGCCGCGAAGGCATGGTGAGTGGTCCACTCACCCGACACCAGGGCGTGGCGGATGAACATCTGGCGCGCTTCGGCCGGGTCGACACGGTCGTAGCCGATGCGACGACCGGCCACCACCGGTAGGCCGTAGAGCGTGGCCCGCTCGGTCGTGACCGCCGCCCCACGCCGCGGGTCCCATTCCGGGTCACCGTAGGTGCGCTTGACCAGGTGGCCACCCAGTCGCTCGGCCCATTCCGGTTGCACGCTGGCCGCCGTGCGCCCCCACAGGCGGTTGGTCTCGACCAGCTCGGCCACCATCGCCCAACGCGGTGGTTTCTTGGCCAGCGCCGATCCCGGGACGATGGCGAACTTCGATCCGTGTGCACCCCGGAAATCGCGGCTGTCGCCGTCGCGCACGCCGAGGTGCGACAGCAACCCGGCGAGCAGCGATTGGTGCACGCGGTCGGGGTGCCCCTTCTCGGTGCCCGGGCGCACACCCAGCGAGCCGCTGATCTGACGGAGTTGGCTGAACAGGTCCTGCCACTCGCGGACGCGCAGGTAGTTGAGGTACTCGGTGCGGCACAGCTTACGGAACTGGCTCGACGACATTGCCCGCTGCTGCTCTCGCAGGTATTCCCAGAGGGCAACGATGCCAAGGAAGTCTGACCCGTCCACAACGAACCGTCGGTGGGCTTCGTCGGCCGCCTGACGCGACGCAGTGGGGCGTTCGCGGGGGTCCTGGATGGACAGCGCCGCGGCGATGACCATGACCTCGCGGACGCACCCATGCCGATCGGCCTCCAACACCATCCGCCCCAGTCGGGGGTCCAGAGGCAATCGGGCCAGTCGCTGTCCGAGTGGGGTGAGCCGGCGGTTGTCGGCGGGTTGGCCCGGCTCGAGCGCACCCAACTCTTCGAGCAGCGCCACACCGTCGCGCACCGCACGCGAGTCGGGCGGGTCGAGGAACGGGAACGTGCTCACATCGCCCAGGCCAAGGGCGGTCATCTGCAAGATCACCGAGGCAAGGTTGGTACGCAGGATCTCGGGCTCGGTGAACTCGGGGCGATCGTCAAACTGCTGGGCCGTATACAGCCGGATGCATACACCCGGGGCCACGCGCCCGCACCGCCCGGCACGTTGGTTGGCCGATGCCTGCGAGATCGGCTCGATCGGCAACCGTTGCACCTTCAGCCGGTGGCTGTACCGGGACATGCGCACCGCGCCCGCATCCACCACATATCGAACACCGGGCACCGTCAACGACGTCTCGGCGACGTTGGTCGACAGCACCACTCGGCGACCAGTGTGCGACTGGAAGATTCGGTGCTGCTCGGGCGCCGACAGGCGCGCATACAGCGGCAGCACCTCGGTGTGCGGTCGCTCGAGCCGTCGCAGGGCATCGGCCGTGTCGTGGATCTCGCGTTCGCCGCTGAGGAACACCAGCACGTCGCCGTCGCTCTCGTGGCCCAACTCTTCGATGGCGTCGCAGACGGCCTGCACCTGATCGCGATCATCCTCGCCTGCCTCGGTATCGGCCTCGGTGTTCGATGCCCCGAACGGTCGATATCGAATGTCCACGGGGTAGGTGCGTCCGGTTACCTCGATCACCGGCGCATCGGAGAAATGCTCGGAGAAACGGGCCGTGTCGATGGTTGCCGAGGTCACGATGACCTTCAGGTCGGGTCGGCGCGGCAGCAACTGCTTGAGGTACCCGAGCAGAAAATCGACGTTGAGGCTGCGTTCATGGGCCTCGTCGATGATCAGTGTGTCGTACCGACGGAGCAGACGATCATGCTGGATCTCGGCCAGCAGGATGCCGTCGGTCATCACCTTCACCAGCGTTGCATCGCTGACACGATCGGTGAAACGCACGGTGTAGCCCACCAGCGTGCCGAGCTCGGTTCCCAACTCGTCGGCCACTCGTTCGGCGATGGTGCGCGCGGCGATGCGACGCGGCTGCGTGTGCCCGATCATGCCCTCGACCCCACGGCCGAGCTCGAGACACAGCTTGGGCAGCTGGGTGCTCTTGCCCGAACCGGTCTCACCGGCGACGATGACCACCTGGTGGTCGCGGATGGCTGCCAGCAGATCGTCACGGCGCGCCGCAATGGGCAAGACGTCCGGGTAGGTGATCAGCGGAACGCTGGCGCGTCTGCTCGCCAGTCGCGCCTGGAGCTGATCGTGATCCGGGGGGTGATCCCGGGCCTGATCCCGGGGCCGGTTCAAGAGTCGTCGTCGTCGTCGAGCAACTCGTCGATGTGCGGCACCGGGAACCCGGCGCGGAGCATCCCCTGCTCGATGCGGTTGTTGAGGGTCTCGAGCACTGCGATACGGCCGAACCGCTTCTGTTCGGCAGCAATCACGTCCCACCGACCGTGTGGGTGGTCGGTCCGGGCGAACATGTCCTCGGCAGCTGCGACATAGTCGCCGTTACGGTCGCGATTACGCCAGTCCTCGGGCGTGAGCTTCCATCGCTTCAACGGATCGGTGGCCCGTGCCTGGAATCGCCGGAACTGCTCCTCGTCGCTGATCTGCATCCAGAACTTCACCAGGATGATGCCCTCGAGCACCAGCGACCGTTCGAAATCGACGATGGCCTCGTAGCCGCGCCGCCACTCTGCCTCGCTGGCATATCCCTCGACGCGCTCCACCAGCACCCGGCCGTACCAGCTGCGGTCAAACACTGACATACCGCCGAGGCCCGGAATATCGGGATAGAAACGCCACAGGAAGTGATGCCGTTTCTCGGCAGCGCTGGGGACGCCACAGTTCAGCACTTTGTAGTGCCGGGGATCGAGATGACTCACGACGACCTTGATCGCACCGCCCTTGCCCGATGCATCGGGACCCTCGAAAACCACCAGCAGCCCGGGGCCCACGTCGCCAGAACCCATGTGCCCGCCAAGATGCAGGCGCAACTGCAGCAGCCGCCGCTGTTCGCTTTCCAGCTGGAGGGAATACTGGTCGCGGTCGAGTCGTTGCGACAGATCGAGCTTGTCGAGGATCGTCACGGAGCGCCGGTCCCGATGCGGAACGCTCCGCGCATCACCGGGTGGATACGGCAGAAGTAGGTATAGGTGCCCGCCGGGAGGTCGGTCGGCGTCGACCACGTGACGCGCCCGGCAGTGGGTACGCCCGCATTGCCGAGTTGGCCCGAGTCGAACTGGATGTCAGCATCGGCGAGCGGGTACGCGATTCCGGTAGCAGCGTTGCACGGCGCCTTGCAGGACGTGATGGTGTGCCATTCGCCGTTACCCAAGGGGGCATCGAGGTTCTCGTAGGTGATGCTGCCTCCGGGTGCGATGGTGGGGATCGCATCGCCGCGCAGCATGTCGCCCTGCGCATAGATGAAGTCGGCGATCTGTACGGGAGCGGCAGCGGGTTGCGAGGGCAACTTCGCCGCATCGAAATACCGGGCATCCACAGCGCCGCCGTGGTTGTCGTTCTCGGCCAGATGGCCGTGCGTCAGTTCGCCCTTCACGTCGACGGCCGTGGTGAACGGGTCAGCGGCTGGGCCCTCGGACGGCGCCGGCGCATCGGCCATCCACGCAATCATGATGCCCATCGACTCGTACCACGAGGCGCGGGCGCTGTCGTAGGTGGCAGTGGTGGACAACACGTCACCTGCATGGACGGCAACTCTCCACGCTTCTGGCGTCGCGGTCATCGAGACGTCCCACGACACGGCGCCGGCGGGTTCGTAGTAGTTGGCCAACGACTCGAACAGATGCGCCGTGTCCGGAGCGCCCGCCTTGGCATGACCGGCCAGTGCGGTCGCTCCGGTGCGTTGCAGCCACATGTCGGTGCGCAGCCCGCCCGGGTGCAAGTGCCCGGCAGTGACCAGCAGCACGCCATCTCGATCGACGGTCCATACGTTCTTCGCAGCAGCATCGCCGTACGGCGACATGGCATCGTCGGGATAGGTGTAGATGCCATCACGGCCCGAGCCCTTGATCACGTCGAACACCGGATACAGACTGCCGTTCTGCACGTCGGTCCAGATCGGGCGCGCCGGGGTGATACCTACGGCGGCGGCACTGTCGGCCGGGATGAAATCGAGGTCGTAGGTGACCCACACCTGCTTCTCGTCCGGCCACAGGTTGTGGATCATGTAGTTCAACGTCCAGTTGTCGCTGGCCGTGTAGTGATAGCCGTAGCCGACCGGAAGGACCATCGTGGTCTTCTCCTCGCCAGCGGCGAAGAACCGCTCGGGCAGCCGGGACGTGGAGTCCTTCGCCGACGAGTTCAGCCACACGCCGTGGTGCAGGTGGATGACGTCGACACCGGGGATGGACCCATCGGCCAGACGCAGGTCGGGGGCGATGCGCACGATCCAACCATCCACGGCTGGCTTGGGGATGGCGCCCTTGGTGAAGTCGATGTTGTTCTGACCGGGCTTGATGTCGATCGGGCCGATCTCGAAGTGCAGCCGCTGCGCACCGGCTTGCAGCGGCCGATCGGCAACCGTGGATGTCGTGGCAGCGGCGTCGGTGTTGGACGGCGTGCTCGCTACAGGGTCGGACGTCGTTGAGCCCGGCGCCGTGATGGCTGGCGACACGACCGGTGCGGCGGCGTCGTTGGTGCTCGAACAGGCCATGAGTAGACCGCCCGCCAGGCCAATGGTGAGCAGAACTCTTGCGTGATGATGCATCACCAGACTGTAGTACGGGTGCTCGCCGGCAACCCGTAGCGGAATTGGTCTGGCAACGCCAGAAGCCGGCGACCCAGGGGATCACCGGCTTCTGCTGTTCCTACGGGTGGAGCTGAGGGGAATCGAACCCCTGACCTCTTCATTGCGAACGAAGCGCTCTGCCAACTGAGCTACAGCCCCGTGGAGTGAAAGTGCAGCCTAGCGGTGACGACACTGAATCAAAAAACGCCAAGGCAGAACGCCCGGTTACCGGAGCACCGCCAGCCAGCTCGATCAGGTGACCAGATCAGGCAGCGCGGAACCAAGAGCCATCGGCGTACTGGCTGTGCAGCTCGTTCTGCTTGATCTGCACCAGCTTGTAGCAGTACCCGCACAGGGCCAGGAACGACAGCGCAAAGGCGTACATCATCACATTGGCGTGTGTGGTGGCGGCGAGGAACAGCGTGGCGCTGGCGGACAACACCAGCAGGAACAGCACATTCGAGCGACGACGGCGTAGTTCGTGGCGGTTGCTGGGCACGCGGTTGAGGTGCGCCTGACGATGGTTGTGATCGTGGGTGCGCACGAGCGTGGGCTCACCGTGGGTACGGCGCTGCAGCGAGGCGGCGCTCATGTGCTCGCGGTTGTGTGTGGAAGTGTGCGGCTGCGACCGGCGTATCTGGCCGGGACGGCCAGGGGCTGCGGGCCGGGCCAGCGGCGACTGGGCGAGCGGACGCGCCATCGACCGCATCGGCGCCAGGCCGCGGGTAGGAACCGAACGCTGCAAGCTGGACAGTTGACGATTGAAATCCGACACCGAGGTGCCGGGGCGGTTCTCGGTGCGGTTCCGCAACAGCGGCGGAACCAGCACAGCAGCCCATGCTGCGGCTACGGCGAGGATGACGATATTGGTCAAGGTGTACCGTCCGGAAGAAGTCTGGCCGTGTGGCGTGCGGCCGTGCGAGCGAGGGACATCGGCGATTGGACAGGGCCGATCGTGCGAGGGTTCGGCACTGATCTGCTCATCAAGGTGATGGTAACAGATCCGTAACTTGATTACGATTCTACTACATTTGTTGTCTCTGCGACAACGTCGTCTGCGCGGCGGTACGTGCCGGAGCGACCGCCGGTCTTCTCCCAGAGCGCCAGTTCGCCGATGACCATGCCCTTGTCGGCCGACTTACACATGTCGTACACCGTGAGCGCCGCCACAGAACAGGCGTGCAGGGCCTCCATCTCCACGCCCGTGCGATCGACGGTGTCGACCTGGGCCTCGATGGCGATCTGATCGTCACCGATCTCGAAGTTGATGTACACCGAACCGACCAGCAACGGATGGCACAGCGGGATCATGTCGGACGTGCGTTTGGCCGCCTGGATGCCGGCGATGCGGGCCACCGCCAGCACGTCGCCCTTGTTGACCTCGCGGTTGGCGATGGCAGCTGTGGTCTCGGGGCGCATCGTCACCACACACCGAGCGACCGCACGCCGATGTGTGGGTTCTTTCGGGGTGACATCGACCATGCGGGCGCGACCGAGCGGATCGAGATGGGTGAACGACAGATCAGACATGTGACCCTGAAGCGTACTGACTTCAGGGCCCCCGATCCGGCCAATCGCGATCGCCGTTGCTACACGGGCCGACGCGACAACTCGGTTCAGCCGCCGATCTGGCTCATCGAGCGCGTCGGCCGGATGAAGTTGACCTGATTGATCTGATGACCCGCCCACTTGGTACCCACTGCGCGTTGGATCTCCACGGCCAGGTCATCGTCGGTGGCGCCGGAGCGCATCAGCTTCAGCAGATCGAATTCGGTGGTGGCAAACAAACACGTACGGAACTGCCCATCAGCCGTGAGGCGGACGCGATCGCAGTCGCCGCAGAACGGCTTGGTCACCGTGGGGATGACACCGATCATGCCGGCACCATCGAGGTAGCTCCAACGGTCGGCCGGCGCCGCCCCGCGGGCCGACACCTGCTGCAGCGGATAGACCGCGTTGATCGCTGCCACGATCTCGTCCTGGCTGACGACCTTGTCGTTCACCCAGTGGCCCGATGCGTCCAGCGGCATGAACTCGATGAAGCGAACCTCGACGTTGCGATCGCGCCCGAATGTGGCCAGCGCAACGATCTCGTCGTCGTTCACACCCCGCTCGACCACCGCGTTGATCTTCACCGGCGAGAACCCTGCCTCTTTGGCCGCTTCGATGCCGTCGAGCACGCGCACCAGTTCGTCGCGCCGGGTCATCGCCAGAAAGCGATCGGCCTGCAGCGTGTCAAGGCTGATGTTGACGCGGTCAAGGCCAGCGTCACGCAGTTCGTGGGCCACGAGACGGAAGGTGGC
This sequence comes from Actinomycetota bacterium, assembly GCA_009726095.1. Taxonomy (GTDB): domain Bacteria; phylum Actinomycetota; class Acidimicrobiia; order Acidimicrobiales; family Ilumatobacteraceae; genus WLMZ01. The sequence continues at coordinate 6,787 of WLMZ01000011.1, read as the reverse complement.
ACCATTGGTGGTGAGCGACAGATCGGGCTTCTGGCCGGCGAGCGGTGACGCCGACGACGCTGGTACACGCAGGGCAGCGAGCTTGCGCACGAGTACCGGCATGTGCGCCCGAACGGTCGGTTCGCCACCGGTGAGGCGCAGCCCATCAACCTCGAAGCGCTCGACAAAGATCGCGGCAAGCCGCTCGATCTCTTCGAAACTCAGCACCTCGCTGCGCGGCAGCCATTTCATACCCTCTTCGGGCATGCAGTAGGTGCAACGAAAATTGCACCGGTCGGTGACCGAGATACGCAGATCGCGAATGGTGCGCCCGAACGGGTCGACGAGATCCATCCCTGCAGGATAGGCACAGGTTTCGACAACGCGGTGCGCCAGCGGCGCTTCGGCTGCGACGCAACGGCGCCGTCAGAAGGCGAGCACGTACACGGTCACGTCGCCGCCAGCGACGACGCCGTTGCCATCTGGAAGTTCGGCCAGGGCATTGGCCAACGCCGTCGCTGCAAGCTGGTGACTCCCCTGAGGCCCGCCGGACGAGACGTGATAGCGACCATCGCCAGCGAAGCCACCGTGTACCCGCTGGTAATGCACCTTGCCGTCGGGCGAGCGCCGCAGGGCGGTGTCAGCCACGGCCAGCACGCTGGGGCGCATGAGCGGCGCAGCGTGCCCCATGATGTGGCGGAGAGCGGGACGAGCCAGCAGCTCGAAGCTGACCAGCGACGACACCGGGTTGCCGGGAAGACCAAACACCGGGATCTGGCGGCCGGCGCTATTGGTGATCAGGCCAAAGGCGAAGGGCTTCGCCGGCTTGATCGCGATCTGCATCCAATGCATGACCGCAATGCGCGACAGCACTGCTTTGACCACGTCGTAGTCGCCCATGCTCACGCCGCCGCTGGTGACAATGGCGTCGCACATGTCGGCAGCGCGGCGCAACGTGGCCTCGAGTGCCGCCTCGTCGTCGCGAACCACGCCGAGATCGACGGCTATGGCGCCGGCATCGCCGACGAGGCCCACCAACATGGTTTTGTTGCTCTCGCGGATCTGCCCGGGGGCCAGCGGGCCGCCGTCGTCGATGAGCTCGTCGCCGGTGGAGAGCACGGCCACCCGGGCGCGCGGAACCACGGCAACGCTGCGCGAGTTGACGCTGGCGAGTACACCAGCCACCGCAGGGCGGATGAAGGTGCCAGCGGTGAACACCGTGGTACCAGCAGCGATGTCGTCGCCTGCCAGACGGATGGCCTGTCCGGGGGCGGCGGTGGCGGTGATGCGCACACTGCTACCACCGTCGAGTCGTTCGGTGTTCTCGACCATCACCACGGCATCGGCGCCAACCGGCACAGGGGCACCGGTCATGATTCGGATCGCCTCGCCGCGCCCCAGCACACGATCGGTGACCGCGCCCGCTGCCACCTCGGCGACCACGGGAAGTTCGCACTGGCCCGTTTCGAGATCGGCGGCGATGATCGCATAGCCATCGACGGCGCTGTTGGCGAACGGCGGCACATCTTCCGGCGCGACCACATCGACGGCCAGCACACATCCGCTGGCCTCGGCGATGTCGACCTGCTGGACCGCCAACACCTCGCACTGCGACAGCACGATCTCGCGGGCTTCTTCAATGGAGACAAGTGCCGCAGCCATGGCTGTGCACGGTACCGCATCGCCGCCGCCAGACTGCAGGGATGAGCGATCATCCTGATCTCTATCGCCCGTTCTCCGCCGACGGCCACACCGCCCGCTGGCAGTCGCTCCGCGCTGCCGACACCGCCGCCGACACCGCCGTTGGCGAACGCGACGCCACCGAAACGGCCGAGGCGGTCGACGACGTCACCCTGTCGTGGGACAACGAAGCGTGGACCGCGTCGGGCCTGGTCGGGCGCGAACAGGTGCAGTACGTGTTACGCATCTCGCCCACCTGGCAGGTGCGTCAGTTCCTGTTGTTCCGCGACATGGACGAACCCGACCTGTGGGTCGGCACCGACGGCGGAGGACGGTGGGGCGAGATGAACGGCGCACACCGGCCCGAACTGGACGGCTGCGTCGACATCGAACTGGCGTGCACACCATTCACCCACACGCTGCCCGTGCGCCGCCTACCGCTGCACGTCGGTCATGCCGCAGACATCGTCGTGGCCGTGGTCGACGTGGAGACGCTCGACATCCAGGCAGCGCAGCGGCGCTACACCCGCCTCGACACCCACCACTGGCGCGTTGAGGATACGGCGAACGCCACGGTGGTGGAGTTCGACGTCGACGAATTCGGCCTGGCCGGGGACTACTCCACGCTGTTCCGTCGCCTGGCCTGAGCAGGGATCGACCCACTCGCCGCAACACCCGTCAGACCGGGCCCCGACCGATCATGCGCTCGAGCTCGGCGCGGAACGCTTCGCCGTATCGGGGGTGCTCGAGCGCCAACTCCACGACAGCACTGAGCCAGCCGACGGGATTACCGGTGTCGTAGCGACGCACATCGCGCAACACGCCGTGAAGCGGCCGGCCAGCGGCCTGCACTCGCAGTGCATCGGTGAGCTGCAGTTCCCCTCCGGCGCCCGGCTTCAGGGCATCGATGGCGTCGAAGACGTCGGGGGTCAGGACGTAACGCCCGATGATGATCAAGTCGCTCGGAGCGTCGGCCACCGCAGGCTTTTCGATCAGATCGCGGACAGCCACGACACCGTTCGCGTCAACCTCGCCGATTGGGTCGATGACGCCGTACGCGCTGACGTCATCCATCGGCACGCGCTTCAGGCCCACCACGCTGCCCGCCGTGTCGATACACACAGCGCACATCGCCGCAAGGAGCTCGCTGGAGCCCATCAGCTCGTCGGGCAACAGCACCGCGAACGGCTGATCGCCGACGGCGTCGCGGGCGCAGCCGACCGCGTGGCCGAGCCCGAGCGCAGCATGCTGGTAAACGAAGCTCACCTTGACGTCGCGCCCGATGGCCCGCATGCGGTCAGCCATGTCGGAACGGCCACTGGCATCGAGCTTGGCGAGGACCTCGGGTGATTCAGCGAAGTAGGCCTCGATCGAGGGCTTGTTCGGGCTGTTGACGATGACGATGTGATCGATGCCAGCGCCGACAGCCTCGTCGATGATCAGCTGCAGGGCCGGTACATCGATGATCGGCAACAGCTCCTTGGGCACCGACTTGGTGACAGGCAGGAACCGCGTTCCGAGGCCAGCGGCAGGGATGACGGCGGTGCGCACTCGCATGGGGCGTGAGCCTACAAAGCCGATACCATGACCACTCGTCACTGTCGAGTGCCAACAGGTTTCGGAGACCCGGTTTATGCCCACCTACGTCTACAAATTCATCGACACAGGTGAGACCATCGAGGTGCAGCAGGCGTTCACCGACGATGCGCTCACGCAGGCCGTCCACCCGGCGACGGGCGAATCCATGCCCGTCAAGAAGGTGTTCCTACCCGTGGGTGTCACGTTCAAGGGTGGCGGCTTCTACAAGACCGATAGCCGCAGCGGGTCGAGCTCCAGTTCCAGCTCCACCGCTGCCGCGTCGTCAACCAGCGGGTCATCGACAGACTCGGGCAGCTCGTCGACATCGTCATCGTCATCGACATCGTCGTCGGGTTCCGGCGAATCCAGCTCGTCCAGCACCCCGGCGCCAGCGGCCGCCGCCCCGGGCAGCTCGTCGGGCAGCTCATCGGGCAGCTCGGCAGGTAGCTGACCCATCTGGTGCGGGGCTCTGCTTGACCCCTGCACCCGATAACCTGCTGACACTTCCCCCGCCCGTACTCGGAGCGCCCGTGGAGGTTGCCATGCGTTGGATCCCGCGACTGCGGATGTTGTTGGCCCGTCGGCCGTGGCTGTACTGGTTGCTCGTTGCGCTGATGGGCCTGGGTGTCGCCACGCAGGTACATGCATCGGTGGCCGCGGCGCAGCGGGCCCGAGACCATTGGGGCAGCACCGTCACGGTGCTCATCGCCGACCGGCGCATCGCCGCAGGCGACCCGTTGATCGCGGCCGTGACGCACCATCAGCTGCCGACGGCAATGGTCCCGGCGTCGGCGGTGGCCGAACTCCCCCACGACGCAACGGCACGACAGGTCATTGCCCAGGGCGAAGTGGTGGTCGGCAACGACATCGTCGCCGACAGCGGGCCCGCAGCGGTGTTGCCACCGCGTTGGCTGGCCGTGGCGATCGACGACCAGAACACGGCGATGTTCGCTGTTGGCGACCATGTCTCGGTCCTGGCTGGCGGACGGACCATCAGCGCCGAGGCCATGGTGGTGGCGCTCCTCGAACACGGTGTGGCCGTCGGCGTGCCGGCAGAATCAGCCCCTGCGGTGGCCGATGCAGCGAGTCAACGCCTGGCAGTGGTCGCGCTCAGCGCCAGCCCGCTGCAACGATGACGAGCACGGTCAAACCCAGCGCGATGCGATACACCACGAACGGGGCGAAGCTGCGCGTGCGCACCCACTTGAGTGTGCCCCAGACGGCCAGCCAGCCGGTGATCCCGCTGGCAATGATGCCGATCACCATCGGTCCTCCCAGCCCATCTGGAATACCGTCCTTGACCAGCTTCAGGCCCTTGTAGGCAACCGCGCCGGCGGTGATTGGCAGGCTCATCAAAAAGCTCACCCGCGCTGCGGTGTCGCGGTTGAAGCCGAGGAACCGGCCAGCGGTCATCGTGATGCCCGATCGGCTGGTGCCTGGGTTCAGCGCCAGCACCTGCGCGGCACCCACGATGATGGAATCGCGTTTCGTGTAGTCCTGCAACGAGCGCTTGCCCAGGCGACGATCAATGTAGAACAGCAGTAGTCCAAAGACGATCAGGCTCACGGCGATGAGCGCCGGCTTGCCGAGCTTTTCGTCGATGCTCTTCTCGAACAACGCTCCGACCGCAGCGCCAGGAAGGGCCGAGAGCACCAGCAGCCAGGCCAGCCGGCCCTCCGGGGTGCTGGGGCGTTGGCGGCGCACCACCAACTGGACGCCATCGCGTACGTAGACCTTGACGTCGTTGCGGAAGTACGCAAGTGCCGCCACCAACGTGCCCAGGTGCAGGGCCACGTCGAACGCCTTCTCGGCCGCAAGGCCCGCCGCCGTGTCGGCGAAGTCGTGCCACCCGAACAACCACGGCACGAGCAGCAGATGGCCACTCGAGGAGATGGGGAGGAACTCAGACAGCCCCTGAACGAGCCCGAGGACAATGGCGTGAATAATCGGCACGAATAAGTGTCTAGTGGATGGAAGTGCTCGGCACCACCCGCGGCGTCCACGGCCGGTGTTCGTCCCAGTGATGGCCCACGACGCGGCTGACGCGCAGTTTGGCCAGGAAATCTGCTGGCCCGTCGAAATCTGGCATCTCCACGTACGCCGCTCCGAGCGCCATCGGCACATGTGCATCGCTGCCAGCACCGCCGGCGAGATCGAACTCCTCGGCGAACGCAGCGGCCTTCGCGTTGAGCGACCGCAGCGAGGTCTTCGCATTGAGCACTTCGATGGCGTCGATCAGGCCCTCATCGGCGAGCGCACGCATGGCCGGCTCGGCCAGATTGCGGCGCATCGGATCGAAGGGGTGCGGGATGTAGACCAGGCCACCCTGATCGCGGATGAGGCGCGCTGCCTCGGTGGGCTGCACCCCGATGGGCACACGGTGAGTCAGGAACAACCCGATGATCTCACCGGCGTGGGTCTTGAGTTCCTCACCCACGATGACCCGGCACGGCAACTGGCGGGCCATCTCGACCGCTCCCGTGATCGCGTTGTGGTCGGTGATGCAGAGCACGTCGATGCCCGATGCCACGACGGCATCGAGCAGTTCATCGGGCGTAGTGGTGGAGTCGCCGCTCCACATCGTGTGGCTGTGCAGGTCGACGCGCACCCATCCAGCAGGGGTCGGCTCAGCCAGATGGGGATGCCGTCGCACGGCCTCGGGTGATGGCGCAGGCACGCCGACAAGGTAGCCGACGATGGATACGGCGGCACGGTTCGTGGCATCATCAGCGCATGGTCCTGCATCGTCGTCAGCGGTCGGTCATTGTCACCGGGGCGTCTGGACTGCTGGGTCGGCATGTGCAGCACGACCCCGGGCTGGCGGCATGGAACCTGATGGCGCCCAGCTCGCATGCGCTCGACGTGCGCCACCGCGATCAGGTCATGCACGCGATTCAAGGGCACAAGCCTGACGCCGTCATCCATCTGGCCTACAACAGTGCCGACCGGCGCACCACGTTCGAGGGCAGTCGCAACGTGGCCGAGGCGGCAGCGGCCTGTGGGGCGCGGCTGGTGCACCTGTCGACCGATGTCGTGTTCGGTGGACGTGAGACGTCATACGTCGAATCCGATGCGCTGTCGCCGGCCACTGAATACGGGCAGATGAAGGCCGATGCCGAAACGGCCGTGATGGCGGCGTGCCCGGGCGCGGTGATGATCCGCACGTCGTTGATGTACGCCACCGACTTCCTTGCACCCACCCAGATCGCCGTACAGCGCGCCCTCCGTGGCGAGATGCCGATCTCGTTCTTCACCGACGAGTTCCGCTGCCCGGCGCACGCCGCCGACATCGCCGCTGCGTGCGCCGCGTTGGCGGGTATGCCCGAGATCACCGGTCCGTTGCACGTGGCCGGGCCCGAGGCGCTGAGCCGCGCCGACTTCGCGGCGGTCATCGCCCGTCGGCTGGGCCTCGACCCGGTCTCGTTGTCCACGACCACGTTACGCGAGAGCGGCCTCGACCGACCCGGCCGAGTCGTGCTGGATTCATCGCTGGCCACCTCGCTGGGGTTCCGTTGCCGATCGGTCGCCGACGCGCTCGGCTGAGCGATCC